>JASJEI010000275.1 GCA_030064795.1 Pleurocapsa sp. MO_226.B13
CAATTATTTACACGACTTGGAGGGTTAGCATTCTTAAGCATGGCTGAAACAACGTAATTCTGTTAAAACAGTACTTATGTTCGATCTCTAGAGTCCTTAATTTGCAAAGATTTCAGAGAAACCTTCCAAGTCGTGTATTTACGTCTTTTTACTGAGAGCTTACATGAAATTCAAGATTTATATACGAGTCGATCGTTAGTAGCATCGTTAGTAGCGATGTAGTATGCTACGTCTCTACACTAAATTTGTTGAAAAATTGCATAGGTAAATTTGGCTGGGATTTATTAAACATCAACAGATAAATAAACAACAAAATCAAATAAATCATGCAGTTAACCTATCGTGGCATAACTTATCAAGCTTCTAACCTTTCGCTGCCGAATTCTTCCGCTCGGACTGGTAAATACAGGGGACAGACAGTCAATATTAATTCTACAGTTCGGCTCTCGCGCAAGACTTTGGTCGCCTTTAAGTATCGAGGAGTTGATTATATTCAGTATACAGGCGATCGCTATCTTTGACAGATTGTAAACTTTTCTGCTATTTAACCTGCCGAACTTGAAAAAAAAGCATAAGTAAAAGTCAATGCATCTATTAAAAACTAGAACTAAAATTCAGGAGATTGAATTATGCAATTAAGCACACCCACTGAAACTTACCAACAATCATTAACGCAGAATAAATTTCCTCAAGCGGAAATAATTGACATCAACAAAAAACGGCAATTAGTAGCACGTTGGAAAAAAGTTGATGGCAAGCTAGTCTGTCAATGGACTACCGTGTAAACTACTCGTCCCGTTACCCGCTCTCAAAAATTAATCAGAGACTTAGTTGGAAATCATAAATAGAGAGCTATGAGATCGAGGATTTTAGAGGATTACTTTTAATTTTATAGTTTTAAATTAGTTTTAAAAACTCTCGTGCTTTACTAACCACCTCTGCCAACGAGCCAGATTTAAAAGGGGAAACTAAATTAGCCGAACTTACCAAGGCTTGAAATGGTGCTTTACCCCCACGCTGACAAAGAGCAATATATTCACTCAAAGCCGACTCAAAATCAACTTCCGCTTTGACCCAAAACTGCATCGCACAGCATAAAGCCAGGGTGTAATCGATGTAATAAAAAGGATAACAGTAAATGTGTTGTTTTTCTTGCCACAAACCTCCTTGGGCGGGATAGGCTAAGTCGTCATAATCTCTCCAGGGTAGATAACGTGCTTCCATTTGTTGCCACATTTGGTTTCTCTCTTGAGGTGTGGCTTCGGGGTTGGCATAAACTAGATGTTGAAAATGATCTACAGCGCAACCATAGGGTAAAAACAAGATCGATTCTGCTAGATGGATTTCCCGAAAACGGTCTGCGTCCTCACCAAAAAACTTATCCATCTGCGACCAAGTGAGAAATTCCAAACTCATCGAATGAATTTCACAAGATTCTAAAGTGGGCCAAAGATAATCAATCAATGGTAAATCGCGACTCTGCCAAGCTTGGAAAGCATGACCCATTTCGTGAGTAAACACCTCGACATCGCCTTTTGTACCGTTAAAGTTGGCAAAGATATAGGGGACTCCTGCGGTGGGGAAACTAGTACAGAAACCACCGCCAGCCTTACCCTTGCGGGTTTTGAGATCGATGAAGTCTCCTTTAACCATCATCTCAAAGAAACTGCCTAACTCTGGGTGCATGGCATCAAACATCTGCTGTGCTTGCTGAAGCATCCAGTCATGGTCGCCTTGGGGTTGGGGATTTCCTTGCAAGTCGAATACTGCTTCATCCCAAAACTTAACCTTGTCTAAGTTGAGTTTTTCGGCTTTTTTAGCGATAATTTTCTGGGCTAGAGGTACTACTTTATCTACTACTTCATCGCGGTAATTGGCTACATCTGCTTCGGTATAGTCAATGCGCTGCATTCGCTTGTAGCCCAAACCAATATAATTCTCATAACCGAGCTTTCGCGCCATAATGTGACGTAACTTAACCAGGCGATCGTAGATACTATCTAACTTGGATTGATGTTGACTAAAAAAATTCCAGCGTGCCTTTTCCGCTCGATCACGAGTATTGCGATCGCTATCCTGGGTATACTTGCGAATTCCCGCTAAATTTACCGTTTCTCCCTGGAATTCAATCGATGCCGAGGCTAGTAACTGGACATATTGATTGACCAACTTGGACTCTTGAACTAAATCCTCTTCGATCGCCGACTCAAAGGTAGTAACATCTGCCGACCACAAACTAAAAGCCTGTTCTCCTAAAATAGATTCATATTCTGCCCGATCTGGGCTGTCTAGTAACCGTCGCTTCATCGCTATAGCCAGCGCGGTTAGTTTTGGCTGTAATTCATCGCTATATTCTTGAGCCTGTTTATACTCCTCGTTAGTTGTATCTTGACTAAAATGTAAGGAAGTTATCGCACTCCAACTATCGAGACGACGACGTAAGTCTTCCCATTGCTCTAACGCCTCCTGTTTCTCTGCTTTAGTTCGCGCTCGATCCAAAGCATCATTAATCTCTTGATACTCTGCCGTAACTTGTTCGAGGGTAGGGGTTGCTACTTTAATGTCGGCAAAATTAATCGTTTGGCTCATGAGCGACACGGAGAGATAATTACATTTAAAATTTTAACGAAATTTGGTATTTGAACAATACTCGACTATCATTCCAATTTACCTCTAAGACAAAATCACTTATACCTACTCTCTATGACAATGCGCTCTTCTCAAATTTAACTTCTTCGCGTCTCTGTGCGGACAATTTAAACTTTTGAGGTTCCCTCAAAAGTCATGTCCTTGCCTTTGCGTGAGATCTAAATTCAAAATACTAAGTGCAACTTCAAGGAAAAATAGTATTAAAAGTTAATAGCCACAAATCAAATCGCTTTGTACTCTATTACTTTAAATTAACAATACTAAAAAATGAATCGAATATCTTTTAATGCAGCAATACAAGAATTAATCAAACGCGATCGCGATTTGGCTGCGGTTGTCGCTAGGTTAGGATCTCCTCCGCAATGGCAAAGAAAGCCTGGATTTCCTACTTTGATTCAAATTATCCTCGAACAACAGGTGTCTTTGGCTTCTGCTAAAGTTACTTTTGAGCGTCTTAACAATGCAGTAACAGAATTAACGCCAGCCAGTTTTCTCAGTCTAGACGATGCTGAATTAAAAGCAGTCGGGTTTAGTCGGCAAAAAACTCGTTACGGTCGAGAATTATCTCTAGCTATAGTCGATCGCCGTTTGGATTTAGATAGTTTAGAAAAGCTCAATGATGCTGAAGTTAGAAAGCAATTAATTCAAATCAAAGGTATTGGTGACTGGACTGTCGATATGTACCTGATGATGGCATTGCAACGTCAAGATATATTTCCTAGCAAAGACTTAGCAGTAGTTATCGCCACCAAAGAACTCAAAAAACTATCAACTCGCCCCAAAAAAACCGAATTAGAGACTATTGCAACACAATGGCAACCCTACAGAGCGATCGCTACTCAAATTCTCTGGCACTATTATCTTAATAGGAAGCAGGGGAGATAGGGAGATAGGGGAGATGGGGAAGATATTGTATCGCATTAATTTTATATTTCATTAAAATTCTCAATCTAAAAATAGACTTGAGAAATTGGATTTGCTCTTATATTTCTTTAATAATAGAAGTGATAAACATTATCATAAGTATTAGAAAAAAATATCCAGCTTTAGTAAGATAAAAATAACCATTACTAGTTATAAAATGATCGTTAAATTTATTTATGGTAGGTAACACCCTTATAAAGCTGATACAAAGACTCAGATTACTACTTTTCTGCGTTTTGATTGAGAACTAGAATTAGTGTTTTGAGAACAATTCAACTACTCAAATGAATAAAAAAGTTGATAGTAACAGCATTCTACAATCTATTCTCAAAGATACTAATGATATAGTCTTTGTTAAAGATCTTGAGGGACGCTATGTAATTGCCAATCAAGCTGCTGCCGACTTTCTTGGCGTTAAGGTAGAAGCAATGTTGGAGCGAGATGATACTCAATTGTTTGCACCCGAAATTGCTCAATCGATTATGCAGGCAGACCGACAAATTATCACTGAAGAAAAATCTTTATCTTACGAAGAAGAGATCTTCAATGGAGAACAAGTCCGTTCTTTATTGACCAGTAAATATCCTTGGCAGGACGAGACAGGAAATATTTTAGGAGTCATTGGCATCTCTAAGGACATTACCACTTTAAAAGAGTCTCAACAAAAAGTACGAGAACAGGAACAATTATTACGCTTGGCACTCAAAAGTGCTAATGCGGGTTCGTGGGACTGGAAAATCGATACAGGAGAAATTGTTTGGTCGCCAGAAAATTACGAGCTATACGGACTCGACCCCAAACAAAGTAAAATACAATATCAAGACTGGGAAAATAAACTGCATCCAGAAGATCGAGAACGAGTCAAACGCGAAGTACAACAAGTCTTATCGGGCCAAATACCCGAATTAAACTTAGAATTTCGGATTATTCATCCTCAGCGTGGAGTCCGCTGGATTTGGGGACTGGGTAATGTCACCCTGGATGATAATAACCGACCGATTAGATTAAGTGGCATTAATCTCGATATCAGCGATCGCCAAAATGCCGAAGCAATCATTCGGCAAAGAGAACGGGAGCTTGAATTAATTACCGAAGTAATTCCCCAGCAGATTTGGACGGCATTACCCGACGGTAAAATAGACTATGTCAATCAACGCTGGCAAGATTATACGGGGCTATCTTTAGAACAAATTCAAGAGCGCAGTTGGGAAACAATCGTACATCCTGAAGATTTAGCTGTGGTTAACCACAATTGGACTGAGGCGATTAGATTGCAGAGTAATTACAATGTTAAGGCGCGATTGCGGGGCAAAGACGGCTCATATTGCTGGTTTTTGTGTCGAGCTAGACCTTTACGCAACGGTCGAGGAGTAATTACAAAATGGTATGGCACTAATACTAGTATTACCCGAATTGTCGAACTAGAATCAAAACTAAGGCAACAAGCAGAAGATTTAATTCGCGCCAACCAGTTAAAAGATGAGTTTTTGGCGATTGTTTCTCACGAACTGCGCACCCCCCTAAATCCGATTTTGGGCTGGTCACAATTACTGGCAACAGGCAAACTCGATTCCGAAAAAACCTCACTAGGAATCGACATCATTCAACGCAATGCTAAATTGCAGATACAACTAGTTGACGATCTGTTAGATGTATCCAGGATTTTGCGCGGGAAACTAGAACTTAAAAAAGTTCCTCTGGACTTAGAACCAATCGTCAGATCGGCATTAACTACAGTTGAGTTATCAGCCCAAGCCAAATCAATCCAGATCCAAACTCAATTTGAACCGAATATCGGTCAAGTTTTAGGAGATGCAGGTCGTTTGCAGCAAATAGTCTGGAATTTGCTTACCAACGCGATTAAGTTCACCCCCCAAAGAGGGCAAATAATAGTAACATTAAAACATCTTGACTCTGACGCTCTGATTGAGGTTAAAGATACGGGAGAAGGCATTGAGCCAGAATTTCTCCCTTATGTATTCGATCGCTTTCGCCAGGCTCAAAGTGGCAGTACCCGAGTGTTTGGCGGATTGGGTTTGGGTTTGGCTATTGTCCGTTATTTAACCGAACTACATGGAGGAACTGTGGAAGCTGATAGTCCAGGAGAAGGTCAAGGAGCTACTTTTAGCGTCAAATTACCACTTATAAATACACCAACAACCAAACGAATCGATCGCCCGCCAATTAATCAATCTGTAATCCCCAATCGTTTTAGCGGTCTGAAAATTCTGGTAGTGGATGATGAAGTAGACTCGCTGGATATACTAACCTTGATTTTAGAACAAGAAGGGGCTACCGTAACGCCTGTAGCTTCAGCACCAGATGCTTTAGTAGCTTTTAAAAAATCAACTTTTGATTTGATCGTCAGCGATGTTGGTATGCCTCAGTTTGACGGTTATATTCTGATGACTAAAATCCGTCAGTTGCCCCAAGGAGAAAATATACCAGCGATCGCTTTGACGGCATATGCAGGGGACGTTAATCAGCAAAACTCTCTGGAGGCGGGGTTCGATCAACACCTTAATAAACCGATTAATGTTCCAGAATTGATTGTTGCTATTGACTTGCTGCTCGATTAGCGATCGATCGAGCTTCGCTAAATCTAAAATAATAGATCTACAACCGCTCTCTAGTGACATCCTATGACCATCAATTCTGGTTCGGTAGAGCGAGCTAGTAAATCTAATTTCGTAAGCCGACTCCGCTTGGCATCAGTCATTTTTAGCATTCTCGTTATCTGTCTGGGCTGTAGCGTTATTTTGGGTTGGCTGTTGGATCTGACTTTACTCAAAAGTATTGTTGCCCAACGAGTAACGATGAAAGTTAGTACCGCTCTTGGTTTGGTATTTGCTGGTAGTTCTTTGTTACTGTGGCATCAACGGCAAAAGAAACCAAGTTGGATTATCTCTATTGGCTTATATCTTCTCCCAATTGTGGCGATCGCCTTTAGTTTTATTACCTTAATTGAATATGGTTTTAATCTCGATCTCGGAACCAAGTGGCTTTCTTTCCCCGATCCAAGCGAGGCAATAGATGCGGTAGTCCAGGGCAGAATGTCGCCGACTACTGCCTTAAGCTTTTTATTATTAAATACCGCGATTTTATTTCTCATTCAAAAATACTATTTAACCGCTCAATTATTAATAATTTTTCTCCTCGCGACTGGTTTGAGCAGTCTGATTACCTACGTACATAATATACCTTCATTTTTTAGCCCGAATTCTTTAGTGGGGATGGCAATTCACACGGCAGTGGGCTTTATTTTGTTATTTTGCGCCTTTTTGGGTACTTGTGCCGAACGGGGTTGGATGAGAGTTGTCACCAGAGAGCAAGCTGGCGGGATGATGGCACGCTGGTTACTGCCTTTGGTGGTAGTTGTTCCTCCTATCTTAAGCGGTCTTTTTTGGTTTGGCTTTCGTGGTAAGACTGGTTCGTTGCAACTAATTATTACCCTGAGAATTATCGTGGAGATGGCGATTTTTGGGGCAGTTATCTGGTGGATGGCGAGAAAATTAAACCAAAGCGATCGCCAAAAACAACATTTGTTTGAGAATTTACTAGAAGCCGAAAGACGGTTTAGAGCTATTTTCGATCGCACTTTTCAGTTTATCGGCTTACTTACTCCCGATGGGAGGTTGCTAGAAGTCAATCAGACGGCATTAGATTTTGCTGGAATTAATAAATCCGATCTAGTGGGTAAACCTTTTTGGGAAGCATATTGGGGGCAAATATCCCCTCACACTCAACAAGAATTACAAAATGCGATCGCTACGGCCAGAACGGGAGAATTTGTGCGCTATTTCGTCGAAGTCCGAGGCAAACAAGGACAAGTAGTCACGATTGATTTTTCTTTGCGTCCGATTAAAAATGACACAGGAGAAGTTATCTTACTCATTCCCGAAGGTAGGGATATCAGCGAGCAAATCGAAGCAGAAAAGGCTCTGGAACAAAGTGAAGCCAGGTATCGAGCCATTGTCGAAGATCAGACTGAGTTTATCTGTCGCTATCGTGCAGATTCTACTATTTCCTTTGTCAATGAGGCTTACTGTCGTTACTTTGGTTTCGATAAAGAAAAGCTAATCGATCGCGCATTTACTCCTTTAGTTTACGATTCAGACCGCGAGCTAGTTGCGCGACAAATAAAGTCGATGAACCAAACTAATCCTACCGTAACTATTACCCATCGGGTGTGGGTAAACGGCAAAGTGCGTTGGAATCAATGGAATAATCGAATCATTTTTGATGAAGCGGGAGAGATCGGCGAATATCAAGCTGTCGGACGAGATATTACCGCTCTCAAAGACATAGAAGCAAAACTGCGTCAAAGTGAGGAAAAATTTCGGCGAGCCTTTGAAGATGCTGCTACAGGAGAGGCATTAGTCGCCCCCGATGGTAGATTTATCCAGGTAAATCAAACCTTATGTGAAATGGTTGGCTATAGCGAACCAGAGTTATTAAAGATGACTTTTCAGGAGATTACCCATCCCGACGATCTCGATCGCGATCTTAGCTATATTCGACAAATGCTAGCAGGGGAAATTCGCACCTATCAGATGGAAAAACGATATATACATTCCTCTGGCAATTTAGTTTGGGTTTTACTAAGCGTCTCGCTAGTAAGGGATGTTAATAATTTACCTTTATATTTTATCTCTCAAATTCAAGACATCAATCAACGCAAATACATTGAGGCTCAATTGCAAAATTTAGTTAAAAAACTAGAGCGCAGCAATCAAGAATTGGAAGAATTCGCTAGCGTTGCCTCCCACGATTTAATTTCTCCCCTACGCAAACAGCAGATATTTGTCGATTTGCTTCAACAAGATTATGGTGCGGTTTTGGACGCAGAAGGCAGAGAATATTTAGAGCGCATGACTGGATTAAATTTGAGAATGGAGCGTCTAATCCGCAATTTATTAGCCTATGCTCGCGTAACGATCCACACCAAGCCTTTTGTCCCAATCCCTCTTAATGAAGTAATACAAGAGATTATTTTTGAGTTAGAGCCACAAATCCTTCGAGTGCAGGCTCAGATTAAGGTTGGTAAGCTACCAATAATTAAAGGCGATCGCTCGCAAATACGTCAACTTCTGCAAAATTTACTGCAAAATGCCCTGAAGTTTCATTCTCCCGAGCGAACCCCAGAAATCGAAATTTATTCCCCGTCTCCCGAGCAAAATCCAGCAGACAATAATTTTAGCCAAATTGTTATTGCCGATAACGGTATTGGTTTTGAATCAACACAAAGCGAAAAAATCTTTACTCCATTTCATCGCTTACACGGCTACAGTAAGTACGAAGGTACGGGTTTGGGTTTGGCTATCTGTGAAAAAATTGTCAAACGCCATCAAGGTAAGATTATTGCCGAAAGTAAACCCCAACAGGGAGCGATGTTTACGATTTATTTACCTAGTAATGACTGAGGAGTAAGGGAGATGGGGGAGATAAAGAAGGGGCCGAATTCCGAACTAATAAAGCGCGATCTTTCCTTGGTCAGATGTAGTATTAATAATTCAATTTATATTATTAAAGTAGATCTATCTATTTGTGAGAAGATGTGCAAAGCTTTGTAAGTTTTTTTGATGTCAAACATTTACCGCATTCTTAGGTAAAAAAATTATCACTCGCAATTTTTAATTCCCAATTTTTAACTCAAGTTGTTTACAAGTTTCCCATGTTAAATTCCCCCTGTCGAGTCTTATTAGTAGAAGATGAACCAGAAGATGTAGAACGAATACAGACTATGTTGTGCGATGCTCGCTCTGCTTTTTTTAAAGGTGGGTTTAAACTTGCCTGTGCCGAAACTTTAGCCGAAGCGAAACTAATTATCTCTCAACAACAATTTGACATCATCTTGCTCGATTTAATGTTGCCAGACAGCCGTCATATTAATAGCTTAGAGGAACTACAACAGCAGGTTGCTGGCATTCCCATAATCGTACAAACAGCATTAGAAGATGAAGTGATAGCGGTCAAAGCCTTGGAATTAGGTGCTTACGGGCATTTACCAAAGATCGCCTCAGACCGAAATTTGTTACTGTATGCTCTTCGCACCGCGATCGAGCGCAAACAACAGCTAGCTAATTGGGAACAATCTCAGCAATTACAGCAAGACCGCGAACTCGATCTGTTGGAGAGACTGTTTGCAGATGTTCCTAGCTTTAGTAACAAGGTTGATTCCTTAAAACAGAGAATGCCTGATGTTTTTCAGGAATTAGAGTCAAGATATCATCAATTACTCGATCGCTTTGTAGAACAAAAAATCTATAAAGTAGACTACGACACTTCCGAGCAAATTAGGATTTTAATCGAACAGTTGGGCTATCTTCAGGCAACTCCCAGAGATATCATCGAGCTTCATACAACCACCTTAAAACAAAAGCAAAATGCTTTAAGTCGCAAGAAGAGTAAAGTGTTTACGATCGAAGGACGTTATCTCTTACTGGAATTAATGGGCAAGCTGGCAGCGTACTATCGTCGATATTATATCGGCTTAAACAAGATTAATTTGGCACAAGATTACTATAAAATGTCTTCGCCAGAGGAATAGACAACCAGAATCAAGTTACTTAATATAAGTTGCTCTATCAAATAAATGATGTTTAAAACTTTTTTTAATGTCTCAAAAATTCTATTTAAAACTATATGTCAGCGGAGATACCTTGAGGAGTCAGCGAGCGATCGCCAATCTAGAAGCCTTTTGCCAAAGAAAAATGCCTGAAGAAACCGAGATTGAAATCATAGATATTCTTAAATCTCCCGAAATTGCCGAGTCGGAAAAAATTTTAATTACTCCTACCTTAGTTAGAGAATCACCTCTACCCAAAGAAAGAGTAATTGGGGATTTATCTAATACGGAGATACTTGCCTTGGCCCTCGATCTTTATCTCTAATCTGATGGCGAGGGTTAACTAGGTATAATTACTCTGCAAGCTATAGCAGTCCTAGATCATTGGCGAACCCGACTGACGCTCGATGACCATAAACCAAATCATTCTCGCTACTAGGACGGGATTACTAGACAAAATTTTTCATCAGTCACCCAATACAATAAAATTTAATAGCGTCAGCTCTATGGTTAGTAGTTCGAGATTCAATACTGAACTAATAAAAGTAAGCTCAAGCTAGAACTTTTCTTTTGTCGGTTCACTGTTATCTGTCTTTGTACTATTTATTTGCTACTTATCGGATCTCACGTTTGCTTATTTTAAATTATTCAAGAGCGCGAATTAACAGAAGTATTAAATTAATGAATCAAGAGCAAGATCTATTAGCCAAAATTGCCACGGGAATTCCTGGTTTTGACGTTTTTTCTGAAGGTGGCTTACCTAAAGGAAGAACTACGCTCGTTGTAGGGACTGCTGGCAGTGGTAAAACAATCTTTGCCTCTCAATTTTTAGCTGAGGGAATTAAACGTGGAGAAAACGGAGTTTTTGTAACTTTTGAAGAGCCACCCAAAATGCTACGCAAAAATGTTTTGGGCTTTGGTTGGAATATTCACCAGTGGGAAGCAGAGAATCAATGGCTCTACGTCGATGCTTCTCCAGAAGAAGGCAATCCACCTTTGGTTAGTGGCGAATACGACTTAGAACCCCTGATATCTCGTCTCAACTATGCCATCAAACAAGTAAATGCCAAGCGGGTAGCGATGGATTCTTTGGGAGCGATTTTTAGTTACGTACCACATGTGGCTAAGATTCGGGGTGCTTTATTCAAGCTGGCTCAAGTTCTAAGGGAAATGGAAATCACCGCAGTTTTGACTTCAGAACGCGCTTCTGACTATGGAGATATTAGTCGCTATGGGATCGAAGAATTTGTGGCCGATAACGTGATTATTATGCGTAATGCCCTAGTGGCAGAAAAACGTCGGCGTACGATTGAAATTCTTAAATTTCGTGGAGTCTCCCATCAACACGGAGAATTTCCCTTTGCGATCGTTCCCGAACGGGGGATCGTGGTTATCCCCTTTTCTACAGACGTACTAAAACGTAAAGCCTCTCGTCACCGAATTACTTCTGGGAATGAAGACTTAGATACTATGTGTGGAGGAGGCTGGTTTGAAGGCTCGATAGTTTTGGTATCGGGAGCAACGGGGACGGGTAAAACCCTGATGGCGACGGAATTTGTCAGCGGAGGTGTGAAGAATAATGAAAAATGTCTTCTATTTGCCTTTGAAGAAAGTCGCGATCAGCTTCTACGCAACGCTTTGGGCTGGGGTGTAGACTACGAACAAATGGAACGAGAAGGCAAGATTAAAATTGTCTGTCGTTATCCCGAAGCAACTGGGTTGGAATCTCATTTTATCAGCATAAGAAAAGAGATTGAAGAATTTCAACCCCAAAGGGTAGCAATCGACAGCGTTTCGGCTTTAGAGCAAGTTTCAACGCCCAAAGGATTTCGGGAATTTTTGCTGACTTTGAATACTCTCTTAAAGGAACAAGGAATTACTAGTTTGTGTACTGCTAACACCGCCAACCTCATCGGTAGTGAGTCGATCACCGAATCAAATATATCGACCAATACAGATCTAATTATCTTATTACGTTACGTTGAGGTCTATGGCGAAATCAAGCGGGGATTGGCGGTGTTAAAAATGCGTGGTTCTAAACACAATAAAGATATTCGTGAATTTCTGATCGGCGATGAAGGAATGCGTTTGGGACGACCATTTCGCAATGTTGTCGGGATTTTGGCGGGGAATCCTACTTTTGTCGATAGTGACGAACTCGATCGCTTGAACGATTTATTAACTGAGACCTAGTAATTTTTAGTAATTTAAGGGGAACGTAGTTAGAATAAAAAAAATATTCTGAGAATGTCTGAGTCGGAAAATAATTTGCCAACACCATCTCAATCGAGCCAACCTATCCCTGAAGCAATCACTATTCTTATTTTCCACGATTTCCTGGCGACAGCAGAGACAATGGCGAATGGTCATGTTGCGATCGCCACAGTTTTGAATGAAGCAGAATTTACCGTAAACTGGCAACAAGCAACCACAGTCCAAGAGTATTGCGATCGCCTCAATTCGGAATTAGATTTAATTCTCTGGGATGCTCATCAAACTCAACTAGAACTAACCGAAGCAATCAGTCTCTTATCTAGAAATAATTTAAATACGCCTCTACTAGTTATTAATGGAGAACCAGATACTTCCGCAATAGTGGCAGCAATCAAAGTAGGAGCAACCGACTATTTAACTTCAAAAGAACTAGACCGACTACCCGTAGCAGTCAAAGAAGCACTAGACGAATCAAAAACTTGTTCTCGACTAGCAAAATGTACCGCTCAAAGCGAACGACAACTGCAAAAACTAATTACAGAAAATGCCGATGGCATTATTGTGGTCAACGAGCGAGGAGTAGTACAATTTGTCAATCCCGCAGCTCTAGAACTCTTTAGTAAATCGCAAGTAGAATTAATCGGCGAACCGTTAGGTTTTCCTGTAGTCAATGGTGACTACTTAGAAGTAGACATTCCTCAATGTACTCAAGAAATTTTAGTCGCTCAAATGCGCGTCAGCCAGATCCAATGGCAGGGAGCAGATGCTTATATAGTTTCCTTGCGGGATATCACCCAGCTAAAACAAGCTGAAGAAGAACGAGTCAAACTCTTAAAAGAAGCTCAAGCAGCAAACCGCGCCAAAGATGAATTCTTAGCCGTTTTGTCCCACGAACTTAGAACTCCTCTAAATCCTATAGTTGGTTGGTCGCAAATGCTAGCTAAAGGTAATCTTTCTCCCACTCAGATCCAAAAAGGGGCCGAAATTATTCAACGCAATGCTCAATTACAAACTCAACTAATTGAGGATATTTTAGATATTTCGCGGATCATTCGAGGCAAGCTTGAATTACAAGTTGCTCCAGTAGATTTAGCCACGGTTATTGATAATGCGATAGATACTGTCAATTTAGCAGCCCAAGCTAAATCAATTCAGATTAATACCAATTTAGATCCTAATATTGGCTTAGTTCGAGGAGATTCTACTCGTCTCCAGCAGGCAATTTGGAATCTACTTTCCAATGCTGTCAAATTTACTCCCGATGGTGGCAAGGTAGATGTTAACTTGACTACTGTAAGCCCAGAAAATCGCTCTTTAGTTTATGCTCGGATTCAAATCAAAGACTCAGGCAAAGGAATTGACTCGGAATTTTTACCCCATATTTTTGATTATTTTCGTCAAGCAGAAAGCAGCAAAAATAGGTCTGAAGGTGGGTTAGGATTGGGGTTGGCGATTGTCCGTCGTCTGGTGGAACTCCATGGAGGAAAAGTAACTGCAACCAGTGCGGGTTTGGGTAAAGGAGCAACTTTTACGATTTTGCTACCAATACTTAAGACTAGTCAGAAACAAACATCGGGGTTAAATCGCCCTCAGAGTAGTAAAAATTTTGAGGAAATGAAAATCTTGATAGTAGATGATAATGAGAGTTCTAGGGAGTTACTGATTCTAATCTTGGAAACCGAAGGTGCTGAGACTAAAACCACGGCATCAGCAGCAGCAGCCTTAGCGATCGTCGAGCAGTTTCAACCCGACCTTTTAATCAGTGACATCGGTATGCCTGGTATGAATGGCTATGAATTGATTCAAAGAGTCAGAGAAATACCTTCCCTCAAAGATCTAAAAGCGATCGCTCTTACTGCCTATGCTTCAGAACCAGACCGACAAAAAAGTCTGGCAGCAGGATTTGACGACCATATTAATAAACCCCTAGATGTTAGTAATTTTATTAAGGTAATAACTCACCTATTAAAAACCTAAACCAAGTTGAACGTCGTAAATTTACTGCCATAATACTAAGGTACTTATTGTCGAAAATCACTCCTCAATTGCGATCGAGATCAACAGCATCGTTCTCAACATAGAAGATATTGGAGAAGAGATAGAGCTATGCAACAGATATTATCTGTTACATTTATCCCCCAGTTTGGTACCTGGGGGCTTTTTTTTGGCATTTTAATCAGGTTGCAGAAATTTATGGATTCACCAGCATAAATTATGTCAAAATGTAAAGCGTGTTAATAGCAACTTCTCCCGAACAGATCCAAACTCCTACGGCGATCGCTCTTGGTAATTTTGACGGCATTCACCAAGGGCATCAAATAGTGTTGCAACCAATTATTGAGTCAGTTAAGCTGCAACCACACCCCCGCATATATCCCTCTGTAGTTAGTTTCACCCCCCATCCTCGTGAGTTTTTTTCGGGAGGTAAGCTACAGCTATTGACCCCCATCCCCGAAAAAGCCCAGCAATTATCTAAATTAGGTGTCGAGCAGTTAATTCTGCTACCATTTAATAAAAATTTGGCTTCTTTGAGTCCACAACAATTTGTCGAGCAAATAATAGTCAAGCAGCTAAAAGCCAAAGTTATCAGTGTTGGTTCGGATTTTCGCTTTGGATATCAACGAAAAGGGACGGGAGAACAGCTCAAAAACATTGCTGCTGATTTTAGGATTACAGTATATTTAAACTCCCTGCATAAATATCAAGACCACAATCTCCAAACAGTACGAATAAGTAGTTCCCTAATTCGTCAGGCATTACAAAATGGAGAAATTGCTGCTGCTAACAAAATGTTGGGTAGACCCTATAGCCTTGCAGGAAAGGTGATTAAAGGAAAGCAATTAGGCAGGACAATTGGCTTTCCTACGGCAAATCTGCAATTACCTGCGGAAAAGTTTTTACCCCGATATGGTGTGTATTCTGTGGATGTAGTAGTAAAGAATACTATAGTTAAAGGAGTGATGAACATTGGCTGTCGTCCTACAGTTGCGGGAGATGCTCCCACGATTGAAGTACATTTGCTCAATTGGTCGGGAGATTTATACGGTCAAGATCTAGAGGTAGAATTAATTGAGTTTTTACGTCCAGAACAAAAATTTGATTCAATTGAAGCCCTAAAGCAACAAATTACTAAAGATTGTCAAGCAGTATTAAATAATTACTAACAATTACTAATTAAGGATGGATAATTGATCGTTATCGAGCGCTCATCAGCGGAATATGCCAAAATCAGCAACCAATCCTCCAGCTAATTCTCTTCTTAAGCCAGGTACTTTATGGGAAAAGACCAAACAGCAAACCCAATTTGCCCGTGAATGTGGCGCACTCAAGTCGATTGAAACCGAATATCACCTGATCCAACAAGAAGATATTTCTTTTGTAGTTCGTACTTTAGCTAATTTGGAACGAAAAGAACAAGCCAGAAAAAAGCAAACTCAACGAGAACACAATATAGGTAAAAGAATCGACCCTTTTTTGCCTTACGAGCCAGATCTATTTGTCGGAGATATTTCTGCCAGTCATATCTGTTTACTAAATAAATTTAACGTAGTAGATCATCATCTGCTGATTGTGACTCGTGCTTTTGAAGAGCAAACAGACTTATTGAACTTAGAAGATTTTGCTGCTTTATGGTCTTGTCTGCAAGAAATAGACGGTTTGGCTTTTTATAATGGTGGCAAAACGGCTGGTGCTTCTCAACGACACAAACATCTCCAGCTAATTCCTTTACCTTTTATGGCTGATGTAATCGATCTTCCTATAGCTCGTGCGATCGCCAAGACTGAGTTTAAACATTCTTTGGGGACAATTGCTAGTTTTCCTTTTCGTCATCGAGTCGCTAGCTTAAATTTATCCTCGGATCGTTCCCCTACCACAGCAGCAGCAATTATGTTGCAACAATATTATGCTCTATTAGATCGAGTCGGCTTAGAAATTAATGAGAAGACACAACAACAGCCAGGAGCATATAACTTTTTGGCAACTAGAAACTGGATGCTAATTGTACCGCGATCCCAAGAATCATTTCAAGATATTCCGATCAACTCTCTGGGTTTTGCTGGCTCTCTATTTGTTCGCGATCGAGAATCTCTCCAGCTACTCAAACAATTGACTCCCCTCAAACTGCTACAAAACGTCGCTTTCCCGCAAGATTAGGGACATGGTAGCAAGCTTTACAGCCGTTTTCAGTTGAATAGACGAGGACACGGGGGGCGCCTGTGAGATGTCCGTTCCGCTGTTAATGAACTAGTTCGTAGCTTTTAGCTATCAGCTATTATACCAATTGGAAAAAGTAATGAGAGACGAAGGTAGGTTGGGTTGCACAAAGTAAAACCCAACTTAAACCCAATTATTGTTGGGTTTAGTTTACGAAACCCAACCTACAATACTCTATCGATCTCTCTCACTACTTTAGGAAAATGGTATTAGCTCTTAGCTTTTTTTAAATTTGATTATTGTGGCTGGCGGGGAGACAACCTCGTTCCTCAATCCTCGTTCCTCATTCCTCATTCCTCATTCCTCCTTCCTTAAAAAAATAGCCCTTGAGTGAGAAGTGGTTTTAAATACTTCCCCAAAAGAGCTAGTTAGGCTAAATAGGTTAGCCTCTTAGTTGTTAGTCGTCGTAGAAGCAGACTCAGAAGTTTTGTTTTTTTCTTCCGTTGTCTCTTGCTTCTGGTCATTGCTGTAGTTTTTTCTGCCACGATTTCCATAACGGCTGGTTTGTTTACGGAATTTACGAGCATTGATTTTGTTTCTTGCTGCTTTTTCTTTTTTTGCGTTACGACGTTTAGCCATCTATATAAAATTCCTCATTACACAACAAAACGCTTCTGGGAGTTTTTAGCCAGATTATCTGGCTGCTCTCCAGAAGCGTAATTCGATTTAGCTTTGGAGTTTAAAAGCGATCGCTACGACGACCACCACCAAAGGAACTTCTATTTTCGCGGGGTCTGGCTTTGTTAACTTTTAACTCGCGACCCATCCATTCTGCACCATCTAGAATTTCAATGGCTTTTTCTTCTTCTGCATCTGTTTCCATTTCCACAAAGCCGAAACCACGTTTGCGACCTGTTTCGCGGTCAGTAGGCAGATGAACCCGCTTGACACTTCCGTATTCTGAAAATACTTCGTTTAAATCTTCTTGGTTAACCTCATAGTTAAGGTTACCGACGTAAATTGACATGAACTGAATGTCTCCTCAATGCATTTGTAATGTAGAGAGCTAAATTTTCGGAAAAAAGCCAATCAATACTTTATGGAAAAACCTATCAATATCGAATACAAACTGGATTGCCGATCTTTATCTCAATATGAATCCTAACACTTTATGCTATTAAAAAGAGTATAATAGCAAATGCAACAATTCTTTACATAGTTAAAAACTATTGAGAGTTGGCTTTCTATTCTTAGCTTAGCAGTTTTTTTTCGCCATCAGCTCGACGATCGCTTGGGTTGCACGAGTAACAATTATTCCAGGATAAACATTATTTCCCCAGCTTGGATGATAAAGTAGAGAGCAGTTTTTGTAACTTTTTAGGGGATAATGTAACAAAGCTTCAACTGCTGCATTATCGTCAAAAGTTAGTTTTCCCTGACAAGCAAGCCAAGGATAACCAGTGCGGGGATCGAAGAGGTCACTTTTGTATCCAAGATCTTGTAAAGCAAAAATCAAACTAGAGCCAAAGCGGATAAATTTGGCTCTGAGGCGATCTTTCTCTTGAATAGTTTTTGGACTAACTTCTGCTAAAGAAAAGCGCGATCGCTGTAAATATAAAATCAGGAAAGTTACGGGATCGTTCCAGTCTGGTAGTAGCTGCTGCTGATGCTCTTGAAAAAATTTATGGGGAAAAGCTAGATGAATTTGAACTTCTTTATCTGCGAAAATCGTAGTAACTAATTGTCCCTTATCCATTATCCATTATGGCGATGGCATTATTAACAGTCGAAGGAGTTTGGCGACTACATAGGGTTTGTAGTTGGCTTAGTTTGGCTGCTGCTTTACCCGTAGTCAAAATAGCCTCTGCCAATTCAAAACCAGTCTCCAGGCTTTCTGCTTTGCCAAAGCACCAAAGATAAAAACCACCATTTAAAATAGCAGCGGGGAAAAGTTGACTGTTGTTCCCCTCAATGACTTCTTGGCTTAGAGATACAACTTGATTTTTCGCTTCTAAGCTGATATCTGAGCCATTCAAATTATAACTGGATGGGTCGAGTAATAGACGATCGAAACTATTGTCTGATTTACCGATCGCAATAATTCCCGTGCGACTACGAGCCAGATCGCAACTCCCTTCTAAACCCTTGACTAAAATAAAGTCATGACGACCTCTGATTTTAAAAGTCTCGCGAAAACGTTCTTCTGTAGGGGGATGAACGAAACCTGCAACTAAGCTAGCAGCTCCCGCTACAGGACACCAAGCTAACTCTGCGGTAGCAAATGGGGGACGTTTGCCGATTTGTTCGCGGAAAGGGACAAATTTGTGTGCTGAAGGGAAATGTTGGGGAAGATAAATAAAACCCAGACAAGTTCGGTTGTATATTGCTTGAGCTTGGGCGAGGTTGAGTCCTGAAAAGTCTACTCCTAACCCTTGCCAGATTTCAATAAAGGGAATACCATACTTAGTCGGCATACAGTCGCCACCGTGTAAAATGACGGGGATATCTGCCGAGGCTAAAATTAGTGCGGTAATAATGGTTACGGGTACGGTACGAGAACGTCCGTCATAGGGGTTGCCTAAAACTACTGGCTTATGGTCGTGACTGGGGTTTATCTCCAGTTTAGCCCCCAACTCCTCAAAAGCATCGAGAATACCTGCTAATTCCTCTGGAGTAGGACGTTTGATCCGATGAGCGATCGCGAATGCCCCGATTTGTGCGGGGGTTGCTTCTTGTAGCAACATCATTCTGGTGGCAGTTGCAGCTTCGATCCTGGTTAAGTTTTTGCTGGTGTGAGTCCCACTGCCGACTCTTTTTAGTAATTCTCGAAACTCATCGCTCATAACAGATTGGTTGGGGTTGGGAAATAAGACTGGCTATAGTAGGTGGCTATTGGGTAAAGGAGACTGGCTATAGAAGAGCTAGTTTTTAGTATATTTATCATTCATTTGCCTGCCGAGCGTGCGGGTTGTAAATCTAAAGATTTGGCTGAATTTTTGACTAGTTTATAAAAATGGGCAATGGGAGGAATCATCAGGCGATCGCTAGTAGTTACCATGACTACCTGACGAGTCAGAACATTGTCTGATTCTTCTTGACCCGAAAGACCCGTTTTAAACTCAGGTTGAGCAATGGGTCGTATTGCTAAGGTTGGGTCGTTATAGGAGTCGATCAGAGCCTTATGAGGTAGCAGGGCAATCATTTCTCCCTGTCTAATTACACCTCGAAAAGCATCCAGGGTATTTAATTCCATCGCAGTCTTAATTTGGACATTTTGATCCCTAAACCAATCTTGTACTAATCTCTGCATTCCGTAGCCATCCTTGAAGACTATCTGAGGATATTTAACTAACTCTAGGGGGGGGATCTTCTTCAGCTTGCTTAAAGGATGATTGGCAGCCATTAAGACATCGACCTGTTCTTCGTAGAGTATGGTTAACTCTATTTCTGCCGATGCAGTTAAAAAGCGATTGTTCATCACGATCGCCACATCAATCAAACCATCTCGCAAAACTTTTAAAGCGCGATCGCTCCCTAATGCCGTAACTCTTAATTGTACTTCAGGATAGTCCAAACAAAACTGTTGCAGAATTGGGGGTAGATAATGAGCGCATACTGAATGTATTGCTGCAATACAAAGTTCTGGCTGTTTTCCCGCAATTAAGTCCGCACATTCGTTACTCGCTTTTTGCCACTCCTGACAAATTTTTTGAGCGCGGGGTAGCAATTTTTCCCCTCCCAAGGTCAATTTTGCCTGAGTACTGCGGTGAAACAATGGCAAACCTAAGTCTTGTTCCAAAGATTGTATTTGGCGACTGATGGTTGATTGAGTTACTCCACACTTTTTAGCTGCTTGCCCGAAATTGCCGGTTTCTGTAATGGCTATAAAAGCTTGTAATTGCTCGATTCGCATAACTTCTTTGAACGTAGGCAGGCAGCCACATTTTGTTACTCCCTTGTCATGTGATGAACATAGCCGATTTATCGAGCAATTTTGGTATAAGGCAATACAATATCTTGTTACTAAATGTATGTGATTTGGGTGGGAAAAGCAGAAATATCTGGATTTAACGTTAGTATAGAGAACTTAGAACGAAATTTTGGTCTACATTGTTTGGTCTACATTGGGCGAGGAAATGTCGGTAAATCGATAGCGGCCAAAGATTGTGGTTTAGACTTGCCAGTAGATTTAGCTTTTTTCTTGGTTTCGCTTTTGTTAGCTGGCTTATCTTTTACTTGAGATGCCGACCAAGTAGCAATTTCGGCTGCGGTTTTAACAGTTTCTGAGGGGTCGATCTTTAAGCGTTGGGCCATAACTGACTGGGGCTTAGTTTTGGGTAAGACAATTTTTGACTCTGAGATATTAGATGACCAGGGCTGAATAGATCTTTTACTATTTTTACTAGAGTAAGTTTGACCAACGCTCAGAGCTGGCTCTGTGGTTTCATAAGTCCGCGTCGCCTGGGGAGATTTCAGGCGTTCATGTTGGACGTGGCGAAGCCTGCTCTGACTATTGCTACTGACTAACTCTGGTTTAGAAACGGCTGCTTGTTCTTGATAGCGTTTTAGTTCCGCTCTGTATTGAATGACATTACGTTGTTGTTGACTCAATTTGTCTTGCAGTTCTTTGTTTTCTTTCTCTTTGGCAGCTAGTTCGGAGTTTTTCTGACTGTAGCTTTCTTGCAGCAAAGTACAGTCTCTTTCCAACTGAGCGGTTTGCTGTTGAGATAATTCATACTGTTGAGATAAATTTTTAATTGTGATTTGACGATCGCTAATTTCTTTCTGGGAGGTAGTCAAATGTTTGGTGAGTAAGGCAATTTGTTTTTGATAATTTTGTAGTTCTTCTTCCTGCTGCGCCAACAACAAATCGCTATTTTGCGATTTTTCTAGAGATTTATTAAACCGATTGTCTATTTCCGCTAGCTCTTGTTCGAGGCGAAATACTTTTTTCAGCAGCTTGCGGTTATATTCTCGTAGTTTGTGAGCGACCTTTTGCCAGTCCATTTTTTGGTCTAAAGATCGATCTGACTCTGCTTGGCTGGTATCTTGTACCTCGAAAACTTCTGACTGTTGATTTTCTGCAAGAGATTTATTGACTACTGGTTTTTGATGTTTTTGAGCCTCTCGTTCGCTATTGTTGCTGGAAACAAATTCAAGGTTGGATTCGGAGCTAAAAGAAGTAGCGTTATTGTTAGCTTCACTCATGATTGTTTATATCTAGATTGACCAGAATAGTTCGACAAGAAAATAAGCAAGTGTTTCAGTAATTACCCTGAATAGCCATGTGACTTTTTAGTCTGAGTAATTGTTACTTTTTGCAGATTTTGACTTTAGTATAAAGACAAATTAAGAGCGGTTTTTTATTTTTTTACTTAGCTTTAGATTTAACTAGATATAGCTTATACGTTGCTCTGAAAATTGCCAAGCTTAATTATTAGTAATTACTTTTCTTAATAATTGTTGATGGATTAAGGCGCGATCGATTAGAGACTGAATTTGAATTTGACTTAATCCTTCTCGATGATATTGCTCACTCCAAACCTGGCTAATTTCCCGAAAATCAGCGGGAAGTTTTGCCAACTCATATCCCGGTATATTTACCTCAGACATTAGCCTTGTTACCTTGGGATCGTAACTGAGAGCAAAACAGTTGCAGCCTGCGGCCAATGCCACGATCAAACCATGTAAACGCATGGCGATCGCCATTTTGACCCCTTGAAATAATCCTTTTAGTTCTTTGGGGTCGTTAATTGATACTATAGTGTTATGCTGCCCTAATTCTGCTGAAATTGATTTAGCGATCGCCAAATCTTGCGCGGGTTGGAAAGGAATTATCAGAATATAGCTCTTGGTTTGGTTTTGAAAGTCTTGAAGAGCTTGAATCAGAGTTTTGAGACGCGCCTTAGTTAAAAGCGGATGGGAACGTAAAATAACTGCTACCTGGGGACTGGGATATTTTTCTGTTGCTGTAACGGGTTCGCTTTGCAATGCCCAAACGGGATCGGGAGCAATTACAGATTCAATTTGCCAGGAGTTTAACAATTGCGCCGAGGCAGTATCTCTAACGCTAATCGCATCGCACCCTGATAGTACTTGTCTGGTTAACCAGCGAGTAAATGGTCGATTGAGCGGGCCAATTCCCTGGGCCCAGGCGATCGTTTTTAAACCCCTTTGTTGAGCCAAAGCCATCAGACCAGCATAATAAATAGGACTAGCAATACTAGTGGCATCCTGCATCAAACTACCGCCACCCCAGATAAACAGACTAGATTGATTTAAGGCGTTGAGAATGGCAAAAGTCGATTTGCGGTAACAACTGGCAACTCCATATTGTTTTTTGGTTGTTTGAGGATCGCCCGATAAAACAATAGGCGTAACCGATTCTGGCAGCATTTGTAGCAAAGATACTAGTAATGCTTCGTCTCCCGCATTACCCATGCCGTAGTAACCACACAATACTGCTTTAGTAGAACTCATTATTTTTGTTAGTTTTAAGGTGTTGAGTCGGATGCAAGCTCCGAGAGCTGCGCTGACTTCGTTATTTTAGCTTTTTGCTTCTAGCAAATAGATCGACATCAGTAAGGTTAAGTTTGTAGTCAACCCTTTAGGGTTAAAAAACTTAGTTTTAATCATTATTGGTTAGATTCGCAAATTATTGAGAACTAATATACAGCGGTTTTCATGTTCTTTTTGATCCAGACAACTATAATAAAGTCCACAGATAAACACAGATAAACACAGATAGATGAATTAGCTTTTTTACATTATTGAATTACTAGATGTCCAGATAGTCTTGCAAAAGGTTGTATGCTTAGTTTTTATTAGCTATTAATTATTTATTGACACTAGTAATATTTCACTATTTCCAGAAACAGTATTGGAGTTTAGATTATGGATAATCTTATTGTCGATCGGGCATTAGTTCAATATCAGTCCGATCTAGATAGTTTGCTCTCTCAATTAGAAGAGTTTGCGACCAATATTAATAATCAACAATTACAGTTAACTATTCGTAATTTACGGACTAATATTAACGAACCATTTTTATTTGTGGTGGTAGGAGAAGTTAAAGCGGGCAAAAGTAGTTTTGTCAATGCTTTGTTACAGGCAGATATTTGTAAAACCGCAGCCGATCCCTGTACCGATGTCATTCAACAGATTGTATATAGTGAAGAAAGGTTTGAAAAATCGCTCGGTTCATACCTGCGGAAGATTGGTTTACCCAATCAAATCCTGAAAACTTTATCGGTAGTAGAACTCCTGGGACAAATACTGTCATCGAAAATCATCAGGAAATCACCAAAGAATTTATTCCCAACAGCGATCTGATCTTCTTTGTTTTCTTTGCCAAAAATCCCTATACTCGTAGTGCTTGGGATTTATTAGATTATGTCAATAGCGAATGGCGCAAAAAAGTAGTTTTTATTTTACAACAGGCAGACCTAACCAAACCAGAAGAGCTAGCTAAAAATAAAGAAAAGCTGGCAGAAATTGCCTTACAAAAAGGAATTGAATCTCCACAAATCTTTGCCACTTCTGTAGAATACGAGGTCAATGGCGAACCAGAGCGTAGTGGCTTTACGGAGGTTAGAGATTATATTCAGCAAACACTTAAAGATGGTGGAACGAAGAGATTGAAGCTTGAGGGAGTAGCAAATACTAGCGAACAAATTATCGATTTACTGAGAAAAGATTTAGTATCTCTGCAACAACAGTTAGATCAAGACCAAATAGTTGTAAACAAAATTAAAACCAAACTCCAGCAAAATAAAAGACAATCTGGTTTTGAATTAGAATCTTTAGTCAATCGATTATTAACTAAATACGATAAAATTACATCGACAGTGAAAGAAGAGTTTCGCGACAAGTTAACTTTATTTACTTTAGTCAAAGGTTCGTTTGCTATTTTATTTCGCACTAGCAAATCTACACCAAGCTAGATGGATGAATTAAAACAGGATTGTGAAAGCGAATTAAAAGCTTCCTTGGGAGAAATATCCCAGGATGGCATTAAACATTTTGTCGGTGGTATTAGAGAACTACTACAAAGTTTGGTGGATGATTTACACGATCTTAAAGTCAATCAGATTAATACCAATGCGATTAGTGTAAATACTCTCGAAAGTCGTCAAGAAATTGTTGAGGATGTGCAGCAAAAAGTATCTACTCTCTTAGATGACAAAACCTTTCTTTATTCGATTGAATCAGTTAATGCTAGTGTTGCTCCCAGACTGGTGGGTGGTGGTGCAGCCACGGTTGCGGGTACGGCGATCGCCGCTTTAACCGAAATTGTATTATTAGATATTATCGGTACTGCTTTTGCAGGGGTGGGAATCTTATTTGCAGGCGGAACATTAGTGCTGAAAAAACGTAAAATTATTCATCAGTTTGAATCTAAACTCGATCGCGAAAAAGCCCGTTTTGACAGTGAAATAACTGATAAATTGAACTCCAAATTAGATATTATTTATGAAGAGATAGAACGCAATTTTATCAATATTTATAATTACGTCGAAGCTGAAGAACAAAAAATCTTACCTTTAGTCGAGCAGTTCGATCGGATCGAGCAACGAGGGAAACAGTTAATCTGAAACATAAAAACAAATGCTACACAATAGTTTGGAATTCGGAGTTAGTAGGGGCGGTTCGCGATGCGAAGCGAGTCCTTTAGGGCGAACCGCCCCTACAGTGGTTAGTGGTTAGTGACACTTCCTTGTTCCTCTACCTAGATGTAACAAGTTTTAAACTATCCCAGATAACAAGCGATCGCCGATCCTAAAGACACCGATACTAATCGGTTATTTTACCATTGCTGATTAGGGTAAAAGCTAAAGGACTTAGCAAACAAATTTTGGTTACGAGTCTTATGAAACAAAGTTCGGGATCGATATCAATTATTATTGGCGTTAGTATACTTTCAGTAACGTTTTTGGGACTGATAGGGGTAGTATATTCGGTTTTTCGCGACAGCCTTCCAGAAGAGACAGATGCGCCAGAATTAGCCGAGGATGATAGCCCCTTTGAACAGCTAAAGAAAGAGAAGAATATCATTATCGTTCCCGTACCAGAGCAAGTCGGTAGTTCCCCTGGGATCGACTCTAGTAGTAATGGGGGAATTCCAATTGGTAAATACTCTAATCCACCAAGTACGATTAATTCTCATGGTAGTTCAAATTACAGGGAAAATCGTCCAATTGATAGTTTTGATTCTAGCGTAGAACGCAATCGCCAAAGACAAGAAGCGTTTGATAATACTATTCCCGACTATAGTCAACCTTCCTCTAGCAATAATTTTAATCGCAGTAGTGATAATAGCTTAATCGAATCATTAGATAACGATGATTTTTTAGATAGTCCTAGTAACGATCGGCAAGAACGAATTAACACCCCTCCTTTAACTGAATCTCCATTTTAAAGCCAGATCGAGCCAAAATGTTTTTATGATTTTGCGATCGAGATCTATTTTTGAAAAAAGTACGCTAAATAATTTCAATTTCTTTTTTTAATTTCTCGTTCGTAAATAATCGGATCTAAATCCTGCTCGTATTTTCCATTACTTCCATATTTAAATCAATAATTTCTCTTTTTAATTTCTTCTAGATAAATATTTGGATCGAGTTCTCTTTGATTTTTTCCTTTAAGAAATTCTTGTAATATTATATAGGCAGTTTCTTCTGAAACTAAATCACGAGCAACAAGTATAGATGGTTCGGATTCACGACCCAAATAGAAAAATACCTCTTTTTTCCTAGTTAATTGTTCGTACATTTCCTTAGCGCTATCCTTTCCGTAACGCTCTTCAAAATACTGATTTAGATAATAATTGCAAATCTCTAAGTAATAAGCAATATCTCGATCGGGAGAACTTTGAGGTTGTCTCGGAGTTGGCAAATTTTTATCCTCTGGTATGTTGAAATCCGCAGAATAAAAAAGTTGGCAGGATATTTCTTCTTTATTTGTCATATTGTTTGCCGATCTATATTTGTCGAAAAAATGTTTAGAAAAATAATAGAATGTTGCTCCTTCGTCAGCGATATAATTTATCTAATAATTTAAATTAAAAAATGTTGTCAGGATATAGAATATTTATCGCTCGAACCGTCAAACCTTGTAGAGACGTAATATATTACGTCTCTACGATCGATCTATTTTTCAAATGTTTTCGTAATCGGATTTCGTATCATTTTCTCCCCCCTACTATCCCAATGGTAAAGAGATTTCTCTTGAAAATGCAACTAAATTTAGTTGCATTTTGGCTAATTTAGTTTTCGTCAGTCAAAGTTGAATTGGAACTAAAACAAAGATGACGATCGCGTTGAGAAATTTCTGGGCTATGATGTAAATAGTCTTGAATCCAGTTACAGCCGTATTCCACAAGACTTAATGGCAAAATATTATCGAGATTCCAAAGAATGACTTTGCCATCTTCCCCCGCAGTCGCTAGGGTT
>JASJEI010000276.1 GCA_030064795.1 Pleurocapsa sp. MO_226.B13
CTCTTTGAACGCTTGAGTAGTGCGATCGAGACTTTCTGTATTGGGGAAAAAACTGAGAATTTGTGATTCGGTACTAAATTTATTTTCAGTTAAATTGCGATCGCTGACTAAAAAATCTGTCGGTGCGGGAATAGCATTAATGCCTTGTTTTTTAAAAATTGCCAAGGATCTGGGCATATGGCTAGCCGAAGTAACCAGTATAATCTTGTCGATGTTTCTGCGGTCTAAAATTTCTTTGCTATAAACGGCATTTTCGTAGGTATTCAAAGCTCTTGATTCTAGGAGGATGGCATCGCGGGGAACACCCATCACTTCGATAATCTCAGCCATGCTTTCTGCTTCAGATGAATCTCTGCCATACCATTGGATGCGTCCTCCAGTCAGCAAAATTAGAGGTGCTGCGCCGTCTTTGTAGAGTTTTACTGCGTATAAAATGCGATCGCCGCGATCGTTGAGATCGGGTAGAATTCTGGGAAACTCCTGATTTCTAGTTGCTCCTCCCAAAACCACAATTGCTTCTGCGGTTGGCATATTTTTTTGAGGTAGATATTGTCTTTCTAATGAGGTGACAAGACTATTGCTAAAACGGATGTTACTAGCAGTCATTAAAATTACCAACGCCAGCAAGACAGGAAGCAAACTCCAGCGAGAGCGTTGATAACAAAACCAAAGAGATATCAGTAACAACAGACAGGATAACCCCAGGGGATAAACAAATAGTGGTAATAGTTTGGATAGAAATAGAAAACTCATTTATTTATTGCCAATAGTATGAATCTTTAAAAAATTCGTTCCTTGGGGTATTTGAACGGGAATACCTCCCATAATCAAGATTTTATCTCCCGATTTGGCTAATTTTCGCTCGATTAACTGATTTTGCGCCGTGGCAACCATCTCCTCAAAAGTATCTCCTTCTCGTTCGAGATGAATTGGTTTTACGCCCCAGACTAAATTGAGACGATGATAAACATCAATATTAGTAGTAAATGCCACTACCATAGCGCGGGGACGTTCTCCCGAAGCAATTAATGCGGTATAGCCAGTAGCGGTAAAACAGACAATATAACGTAAATCGAGAGTTTTGTCGATCGCATTTAAGGCTTCACTTAAAGCATGGGTTTCATCATTTTTTGCTGGAGGATTATTGGCAAATTTTAACTCTGGTTCGACACTAGCAGCAATTTTGGAGAGCATTTCTACTGCTTTGAGGGGATATTTTCCTACTGCTGATTCTCCCGACAACATTACCGCATCCGTACCATCGATAATGGCATTGGCGACATCGCTTGCTTCGGCGCGTGTCGGACGAGGATTATTAATCATGCTGTCTAGCATTTGGGTAGCGGTAATTACGGGAATATTTTTTAAATTGCATTTGCGAATAATCGTTTTTTGCCACAAGGGTACTTTTTCTGGCTTGAGTTCGACTCCCAAATCGCCTCTGGCTACCATCAGACCGTCGCATTCTGCGATAATTTCATCGAGGTTGGCGACTGCTTGGGGTTTTTCGATTTTTGCCATAACTGGGACATCGGCAGCATTGCGATCGGCTAAAAACTGTTTTAAATCTTTGATATCTTCTCCCTGGCGAACAAAACTCAAGGATACCCAGTCAATACCTTGAGATAGACCAAATTCTAAGTCTTTTTGGTCTTTTTGAGTCATAGAAGGCAACCGTAGATTGAGACTCGGTAGGTTTACTCCCTTACGACTGGTTAAGATTCCGCCTTCAACTACTTTACAGATTACTGCTTTACCTTGAATAGAATCAATTTTTAATTCTAATAGCCCATCATCTAATAGTATTTGCGCTTCCGTTTCTGCTTCTTCAGCAAGATAAGGATAATCGATCGCAACTGCATCGGAAAAGTTATCTACCTCTGATTGAGGAACGAGAGTTAATTGCTCTCCTTGTGTTAATTTAATCCCCTCTGGAGGTAGTTGACCGACTCGAATTTTAGGGCCTTGTAAATCTTGTAGGATAGTGATTGGTGTAGCTAATTCGGCAGAGACAGAACGTAACAAACTTACCATCTTGGCGTGATCTTCATAGCTACCATGAGAGAAGTTGAGTCGAGCGACATTCATCCCTCGATCTACCATCTGCTTAATTATTTCACGGGAACTACTAGCAGGGCCAATAGTGGCGACAATTTTGGTACGGTGGGTGATATTGGTCATAGCTCAATAGGAGAAAAGTTATTAATTAACATAGCTAGTTAAGATTCTGCTCATCAGTATGCAAAATAGCATTATCCTGAAACGGTATTAAATTAAAGTCAGATTAATTTGAAAATAGCGATCGCTCGGAAAAGATAAGAGTTACAACAATCCTGTTTTAGTAACGAATATTGGAAAAAAGGCAGTAGGCAGAAGGAGAAGAAATAAGGAGCCAGGAACAAAGTCAAAGTTAGAGCAAACCCAACAACCCCAAACTATAATATTTAATTCAAATTATTGTAAAAGTTATAAGTTAACTAATTATTAAATATTTTCTCTCTCCCAACTTTTGCGATCGGCTGACAAAAGAGACGTATCATTCTACGTCTATACAAATATACGAAACGGCAATTAAAACTGTCGAACCTAAGTCTTTTGGTGTTCCTCTAAGGAGCAAAGATAGAGTAGCAAGAGAAGTAACTAGTACATCTTCAAACTTAAAACTATAGCTGCGATTAGTAACAGCGTGTAAGAGACTAGTAACAACCCTAAGAGTACTGTAGCCAAGCAAATAATATAAAGGAAACAACAATAAAATAGACCAGAAACCCGATCTTAAAAGTCTGAGTATTAACAATTCACTCATAAAATCTTGCCTAGCTCAGAATAGCAATTCGGATAATCTTAGGCAAAAAAGGAAAAAATTGCTACTGATTATAAAATTTAGTCGTTAATCATTTGTAGGGGCGAACGGCCTCATCATCCGTACAGTTGTTAGTCATTAGTGGTTAGTTGTTCCTCGTTCCTCGCACTTCCTTCCTTGCTCCTTGCTCCTCCTCGTTCCTTGCTCCTTGCTCCTCCTTGCTCCTCCTCGTTCTTACCTTCTCTACTTTCTCGGATCGCTGTAGTCAGGGTTGGTAATAAACTCTTCATCGGTCAAGCTATTTAAAAAGGCAATTAGATCGTCAATTTCCGACTCGGTAATTTCAAATCCCGTGATAAAGCCACTTTTATAAGGGTTTTGACTGCCGACACCCGCTAATTTCCCTTTAGTAATAGTTCTTCCCCCTGCTTGATAATGCGCGATCGCCTCTCGTAAAGTCGCCACACTACCATCGTGCATATAAGGAGCAGTCAGAGCAATATTGCGCAGGGTAGGTGCTTTGAAACGTCCCATGTCATCTGCTTCTTGGGTAATTTCGTTAATACCCGTATTTGGCGCAGGATACCCACCATTACCATCTATATTGTACAAACCAGTGTTATGAAAAGCAATCTCGGTAAATGCCAAATTTTCGTGCTTAATCGAGTCGCTAAAGTTAATTCCTCCGTGACAATGAAAACATTCTGTCCGTTCGCTGTTAAATAATTTCTCTCCTCGTTTAGCAGCAGCAGAAATAGCATTTTCTTCTCCTTGATAACGATAGCGATCGTAGGGAGAATTAAAAGATACCAAGCTTCTTTGAAAGCTAGCCAGAGCTTTAGTTATATTTTTGATATTTACGGGCTGTTCTTCCTGCTTAAAAGCCTTGGCGAACATTTGACTGTATTGAGCATCTTGCTGCATCCATTGAATAATCTCTTGCTCTTTGCCCACCATGCCCATTTCAATTGGGTGTTCGCCAAAAATCGGAATTAAGGCTTGATTTTCTAGGCTAGTCATCAAAGGATTTGCCCAAGTCAGCACGGGAGCATATGCCACGTTTGCCAGACTCATAGAATTGCGGGAATGCTTTTCGTCAGTCGAACCGATCGCCACAGGTTTACCATCGGTAAAAGCTAGAGGCTGTTTGTGACAGGAAGCGCAAGAGAACTCCCCCGTAATCGACAAACGAGGTTCGTAAAACAAATATCTGCCCAACTCCACCTTTTCCGCAGTCATCGGATTATCTTCTGGGACTACAGGTTTAGGTGTCCACTCTGGCAAATTCCAGTTATATTCAGTTGCCACAGCTAAATTGTCGTCCATTGCCATAGCTTTACTCAAGCCAATCGAAAGGCAAATAGACAACACAAAAACAATAACTAAATAAAAAATGCGATCGACCATAGAGATATATCGAATACTTTAAAGCTTGCTACATATAGGCAAGCTGGAGGAGGGAAGAACGATGAATGAGGAACGAGGAACAACAACTAAAAACTAACTCCCGTACAGACAAGGCATGGACGCGAAGCTAATCCTTTAGGGCCTTGTCTCTTCAAACTCTTAGATTACTCTACAAAAAAGAACTCTTGTCCTTCTTCGGAGGTTGCACCATTAAATGACAAGCCCAAATGCTGCATAATTTGGCTACAATCAGAATCTTCTGGGGAAGACATACAACCTGTAGGAGTATTGGGTTGATTGTTGGTTAGATCGGTTTCGTATAGAAGTTCTGCCAAATCTGCTACGACAACATTGTCTTCGGGATCGAAATCTTCGAGAACAATAGTGCTGCGGTTAGGATTCGCACAACTAAACAAATTACTTTGGGCCGAGTCCGCACAACCAGTACTACCAATATGAATTAAATAACTATTACTGCTACTATCGCCGTGATGATTGTCATGGGTGTCACCAGTTTGACCATGCATACCCCCTTCATCTTTTAAAATACTGGGTTGGTTGCTCATTTGGGCAATACTAGTTTTTTGAGATAGACTGGAGATCGCATCATCTGTTTCGATATCAACCCGCAAGAATTTATAACCACCTTGCCAATTCCACCACATTGAAGTCAAGTTTAGAGGCGAAGGAGCGATCGCAGCATCTTCGTGATTTAATTGTTTGGGTACACCCAAAGTAAACTGTAAACTCTGATAATCGCCTTCTGGTACAGTACCGACTACAGTAGTGTTAGTTGCTGCCGTACCATTATCGCAAGCTTCCGTTCCATCCTCAAAATCTAATAGAGCAACGTTTTGATATTGCCACTGACCATCTTGTTCTAATTCTAGAGGAACAGCATTACCATCTTCATCTATTAAAGCCACATCGGACACGTAAAAGCGAAAGTCAGTAGGAGTTATGGTAGATTCATTAACGCCTACTTGGTCATAACTTTCGCCACAGACAAATTCATCCTCCCCTACCCATCCTTCAAAATTAATTTCCACTTTTTTGGTATCAGATTGAGCTTGAGAATAACCCGAATTACTCAAAATTACCGCTGTAGCAAGTAATATGGTTTTTTGGTTAAGAGATAAAAACATCGATCTTAATCTAAAAATGTTGGTCTTAAAAAATTATGCCGATCAATACAGCCTTTGATCGTATCTAGTTATAACCACTTTTGTCCAAAGACAGGCTGTCAAACTTAATCCCTCCATAGCAATCCTAAATTAATCGTAAAAAAATTTTGTCATTAGCCTTAACTAGACTAATAAGAAATACTTTAATTTCTGCTACACATAAGAAAACAGCAGAAACAGAAAAAAAGTAAAAACTTCGGGCGACTCCGTTTACAGGGTTTTGAATTTAATTCACAACACAGCCCCTCGTCAACAGCGTGAAACGTCCGTGACTTGGCGCGACGCAGGTGAGTCCTTCGGACTTGCTCCGTTTATGCCCGTCATTTTGGGTGCAACCGTGCGGTAGGACTCATAAATTCTTTTCTTAGCCCTCAGAACGATGAAGTACAGAACTTTGTTTAGTTCACAATTCCTAACTCATAATTCTGACTTCGTGTAAGGAACTTGGGGAAAAACAACGACTAATAACTAATAACTAATAATTAATAACTAATAATTAATAACTAATAATTAATAACTAATTGCATCATTCTTTTTTATATTTTTTATTAGTTCATAATTTTAATTTCCCAAGGTGCGTTTAGTTATTATTACTGAGTTAAACTAGAGAGTGATACAGTTGTGGTGTGATTTGGATCATGAAAATTAAAACGTTTGTTTTAGGAACTTTGCTCGGCTTAGTTTTTCCTTTTGCAGCCCAAGCTGAAATGGAAACCAAACAACAAAACTTGTCAGTTTGCGACGCTGAATGTAGTCAACTTAATGTTTCTCAAACCAGTAACTTTCCAGTAGAAATGCAAAGTGATGAAAGCGAGGTAGCTCAAAGAACCCGCCCTCGTCGCGTCCGTACTCGTAGAAGAGACGATTTAAAAAGATTCTATGTAGGCGCAACATTAGGATTATTTTTTCCTGGTACCTTTGACGACTTCCCTGAAATTATAGATGAAGATGGTGAAGCCGAATCAATTGACTTTGGGACTGGATTCGGTGGAAATATTTACGGTGGCTATAAATTTAACAATTTTATTGGTGCCGATCTAGAAGTTTTGCTTTTTACTGGGGATGCCGAACCTTTTGATAGCGGTTATACTTCATTTGGTGTCTTTTTGAACCCTAGATTTACCTACTCTTTCAATCAAGACGACATCAACAGAAGTCCTTATGCTTATCTAAGTCCTGGATTGGGTATAGCTGGTGTAAGTTTTGCTGACGAGATTGAAGACACACTAGACGATAATGATATAGACACGTCAGCATCTGGTTTTGCCCTGCAAATCAAGGGTGGTTTTGGTTATCCATTATCGGGGCTTATCGATCTTTTTGCACAAGTCCGTTATTTTACCGCCTTTAATGTTTATTCAGAAGACGATTTACCAGACCAGTTGGAGGGAGACGATCAAAACTTTAACTCGTTAGGAGTGGAATTAGGAATTAATTTCAAATTGTAATCTTGTTTGGCCGATAGAGCCTAGCTGCGATCGTCTTAACTAACTTTATTTCCCAGGGCGAACAGATGTTCGCCCGACAAAGATTAAATAATCTCTCCTGTTTCCTGTAGAGAATGCAGACGTTGATAAATACCGCCTTGATTTAACAACTCCTCGTGATTACCTGTTTCGATAATTTTTCCTGCATCGAGAACCACAATCAGATCGGCTTCGCGAATCGTACTGAGGCGGTGAGCGATAATCAGGGTAGTACGTGTACCCAAGATTGACTTCATCGCCAACTGAATCGATCGCTCTGATTCATAGTCTAAGCTAGAAGTTGCCTCATCAAAGATCAAGATATCGGGATCGACAACCAAGGCTCTAGCAATACCCAAACGCTGTTTTTGTCCGCCAGAAAGTCTGACTCCTCGCTCTCCAACTATGGTTAGATAGCCATTGGGTAGTTCGTGAATAAATTCATCAACTCTGGCTATACGACAGGCTTGGATGACTTGTTCTCGTTCTACATGAGGATTACCGTAGGTAAGGTTATCCCAAACCGTACCGTTAAAGATATCAACATCCTGGTGAACGATCGCCAACCGACGACGATAGCGAGCGATGTCCAAACTATTAATGTTTTCGCCATCAACCTTGATTGCCCCTTGTTGGGGTTCAAAATAACGAAAGAGTAATTTAACCAAAGTAGATTTACCCGAACCAGAACGACCTACTAGAGCAACGGTTTGATAGGGTTCTACCAAAAGGTTGATATCTCGCAGGATCGGACGCTGCGGATCGTAACCAAAGCTAAGATGGCTAAACTCTAATTTACCTGTAAACTTATAAGGATTGTCTTTGACATCTTCTAAGACCAAACTAGCAGCATCTGCCCCAGAATCAAGCTGCATAAAGTCGTGTAACCTCGTCATAGAAGCATAGCGACGGGCAAAGGTTTCTGCCAGCATACTAATGGGTTCTAGCTCTGCATAAGCCATACTAGAGACTGTCAGGGTAGTAATAAAATGACCTAGGGTAATATTGCCCCTAACGGTAGAAATTAGGGTAAATAGCAAAATTAAAAAGACACAGGTTTGAATGACGGTGCGCGACCAAGTAATTAAATTAACATAGCCTCTATGGATGCGATAGGTAACGTATCTAAACTCCCGTTCAAATCTTTGTTGTTGTCGGCGATATTCTTGGGCTTCGGTGGCAAAAGACTTAACGGTTTTAATGTTGGTAATGATTTCTGAGGTACGGCTTTCGGTATTTTCCTGATGCTTTTCTAGCAATCCTTCTTTCTGGATTAAGATCCGCAGGTGTTTTAAGCTAAATCCCAAAATCAAAATAAAAGAAATCAAAAAAGCGATCGCAATTCCAGGTTCGATAAACAAAATCATCACAAATATCCCCAAAATCCGAGCCAGTTTGGGTATTAGTTGTCCTGAAATTTCGGGATAAGACCAAGTGTGATTTTCAATTCCTCTGGCGATTCTACCAGCAATTCGCCCAGGATTATTCTCATCGTAGTAGCCCAAGGGTAAAGTGAGAATTTTGCCGACTACCTTACTAAAGTTATCTCTTCTGGCTTTAAGAGCAATCGCCCAGTGATGCCAGACTCCAATCCAAGGCTGGATCGGCGAGCGTACTACCGTAACGATAAAGACTATCCCCAGCAAGACACTCAAAGATAACCATTTTCCTTGAGGAAAGTTACCAAGGTTTTGGACTGTAACGATTAAACTCGCTATAAAAGCATCCAAAGGTTGATTGGACAGTACATTGAGAATTTGCCCAATACAGTAGGGAACAATCAGATCGATAATTTCAAATAAACTAGAAGCAGCAATGCTAAAGATAGCGATCGCTCTATACTTACTAAAATAACCAACAATATCACGAAAAGAAGACATTTTTTTCAGGAGCAAGGAGACACGAATGAGGAAGATGGGTGAGGCAGAGGAGGCAGGGGGATCAGGGGGAGAAACTTCCACTAAGCACTAACAACCAATGACTAACGACTAACCGAAACTCGGAAAAAGTTGTAATTGTCGATTATTTATTCTCAATTGTGCATTTTTTTTTCTAAATTGCTTAACCCAGAGGCGAAAAAACTGCTTAGATATATAGATGCGCTTTAAACGTCTAACTAAACTAATCTCATAAATTAAATATCTAATGTCTTCTAATTCCACTATAACTATTCCTAACTTGTATCGCTCGGTTCTTGATAATGGCATCACTTTAATTATCGTCGAAAATCAAGCAGCAGATATCATTTCAGGTCGTTTCTTTTTTAAGCAGGCGGGGACAATTGCCGAAACATCAGAGCAAGCAGGATTAGCTCATTTAGTTTCGGCGGTAATTACTAAAGGCACAGAAAGACTGTCCGCATTAGAGATTGCCCAAATAGTAGAGTCTATTGGTGCGGGGTTGGGTGCAGATGCTTCGACTGACTATTTTTCTTTGAGTTTAAAAACCGTATCTGCCGATTTTCCTGTGATGTTAAAACTTTTAGCGGAGATCGTGCGATCGCCTACTTTTCCCGAATCAGAAGTAGAATTGGAGCGGAAGCTGACTTTACAAGCCATCAAATCGCAAAAAGAACAGCCTTTTAATGTCGCTTTTAACCAGCTACGTCAGCAGATGTATCCCCAACATCCTTACGGAATTTCGGTTTTGGGTACGGAAACCAGCGTGGCTAATTTAACTCGTCAAGATCTCCAGCAAGATCACCAAACCTATTTTCGTCCAGATCGATTAGTCATTAGCCTGTCTGGGCGCATCACTAAAGAGCAAGGGAGCGATTTAATTTCCCAAGTCTTTGGTGACTGGCAAAATCCCAGTCAACCTTGTCCTAATTCTTCGTTAGTTTCTCCTCTCAAGAATCCTTCAAGAGCAGAAATTATTCAAGATACCCAACAATCAATTGTCATGCTTGGTTATTTGGGAACCAAAGTAAGTCACCAAGACTATTCTGTTTTGAAACTCATTAGTACCTACCTTGGTAATGGACTTTCTAGTCGTTTATTTGTCGAATTGCGGGAAAAACGCGGATTAGCTTACGATGTTTCGGCATTTTTTCCCACTCGCCTGGATATTGCACCTTTTGTTACCTATATGGGTACAGCACCCGCTAACACAGAAATTGCCATTGAAGGTTTGAGTACCGAAGTACGACGTTTAACCAAAGAAACTCTAAGCGCAGAAGAGTTGCAGGGAGCAAAAAACAAACTTTTGGGGCAATATGCTCTGGGGAAACAAACTAATGGCGAAATTGCTCAAACTTACGGTTGGTACGAAACTTTAGGTTTAGGAGTAGAATTCGATCGCGATTTTCAAGCTGCTATTCCTCCCATTACCCCAGAAATGGTTCGAGAAGTAGCTAATAAATATCTCAGCCAGCCTTATATTTCTCTAGTTAAACCATTAGCTTTCAATTGATTATAGATGACTGACTTGGGGACTGGGGAAAAGTAACAACGAGCGAGGATTTTGAAAAACAATAAATCGATCCGAATTTGTCACTTTTTAAGTCTAAGCTAAGAGTAATCTTTCAGTTTGTATGTCATTAACTTATAGAATTTAATGACATACAAAGAAAAAATAGATAACTCAGTTCCTCATTCGCTCAAAACTATGATTGTTATTGATTTTTTAATACTTTTTTTGACTTGTTTGGCCCTGGCTCTTTTTAGTCTCGAAAATACTCAAGAAATAGCCATCAAAATTCTTCCGCAATTGGAAATACAAGTCCATTTAGCAGTGGCATTAATTGTTTCTCTAGGAATTGGGGCTACTTTAACAGGACTATATATTACCTGGGTGAAAATACGTACTCGTTTGCAGTTTAGGAGTCAAGCTCGTCAAATTAAAGAGCGAGAACAACAGATTCAGCAATTAAAAGAAGATATGAAATCTCGCCAAGCTGAACTTGAATTATTACGTCAAGAAAAAGAAAACTTTAGCTCGGAATTTGAATCTGTAGATAGTAATGAAGATATAGTCAACGATCGGGAGCAATCTGACAATACTAGTTTAGTAACCCCAGTAGAAGCAAACTAAGTAGTTTCATATCAGAAATCGAATTTTGAGCTTTGTGTTATAATTCGCCCTCGAAAGTATCAAAGGCTAAATAATGAATTCTACTTCTATCACCCCAGAAACGATTCAAGAAATAAGTAGATCCACGCTAATTAAACGTAAACTAAATTATGTTTGTGATTTTTGCAAAGAGCCATTGCAAGTAGTATATTTCTAAACCAATGACCCTAAAGGGTCTACTACAAACTTTCTACAAACTTTATTTAGATGGAGATACTTAACTAGTAAACATCTCAGCCAGCCTTAAATCTCTCTAGTTAAACTAAAAAAGAAATGAAACCAGATCTGGTTTGAGAAAATCTAGAAACTGCAAAGTATTACCTACTCTGCGGTTTTTTACGTTAAATTACCTAGGTCAAAATGATAAATGCTTAACGATAAATGGGAACTATAGCTATAGATAGATAATAGTTTTTACATAGATCGTCATGAGCAAGCTACAAAATTTTACTTTGACCACGGCTATTTCCATATTAGGTTTGAGTACGATCAATATTACTAATGCTGATGCCTCAGCTTTAGCTAACAAACTCAAGCTTGTGACTTTGGCTCAAAGCGATCGCGCTACAGCAGAATTATTACCAAATAATACAGATTATATCTCTACAATAACCAAAGCCGATCGCGATCGAATTGCTCAAAACGATTCTGTTGAAACTGGAGATGAAATGATCGATGCCTTACAAGAAAGGCAAGAGAAAATAGAGAATTTAAAAGAACTAAAAAATCTACAAGAACAGCTAGATAATACAAATTTAAATAATAAAAAGCTAGAAGCTCTACAACAGACAGAACTAAACATTACCAATCTAGAAGAATTACAAGAGTTAGAAGCAATTATTAATAATGGCAATCTAGATAATGCAGAGATACTGGATACTTTACAAGACCAAGGCTTTAATATTGAAAATATAGAAAAACTTCAGAAAATTCAAACAATACTAAATGCTGATAAATCGGCAATTTCTGAGTCATCGGACTCATCGAGACTATCGGCAACAATGGCATTTAGAATGTTGACAATCGGTATACCAGCTACTATCTTAGTGTTTCTTGTGGGAATGCCATTTGTTAAGGGAATTGCTGGTGTATTCAAAGACAATATAGATGAAAAATTTGGTAAGCCAAAAGTACCTGACGGCTCGATCGCGCTACATAATAAGGCTCTAAAAGAAATTACTCTAATTGGGAACAAAGCCGAAAGAATTAATGATGATAAATTTGGCAATGAAGAATTTATACTACTTATACAAATAAAAATCGACATCGCCAAAAAAACAGAAGGTTATCCAGAACTTAGCTATAGAATTGAACTGTTAAAAGCTGCAATTATTGCTCAAAAAAGTTTCCTCAAATTAGAATCAACTGAGTTACGCTATCGCAGTCGCAAGCAACAGGAATTTTATCAGTATGTTGCCGAGAATCTGGAAGAAGATATCGATAAAGAAGCTTTTGCTAAAAAAGTCAAAAAGAAACAAATCGAAGTTTTACCTTTAATTACTACCGATGAAGGTAGAGACGCAATTGAATCTTATGTTAAAGAAATTAAGAATATCAGTCAATACGATTTAGGTTTGAAGTTATTAACATTATTTAAACAATACGATCTAAAAGATTTTTCGATTCTCAAAAAGGTTTCAGATGTGGTCGAGAGCCTACAAGGGCAAGATTTATTATCGCCTAAAAATTTAGTATCTCTAGTTCTAGAAAACTACGAAGCTTTTGAAAAACTGACTCCAATTTTAGGTATTTCTGAAGCAGAAAGTTCTCCTACTACCTATGCCAGAATTTTACAGGTAATTGGCTTAGAGAATCGTCATGGCAAGGCATATCTTCAATTTGAACAGTTGGTACAACTTCTGAAAACCTGGGAAAAACCTGATAAAACTATCAAAATGGTTAGAGAAGAATATACCTCTAATAAATATCAAATTCCTTCAGAATTCGAGCAAGAAATACCAGGTATTGATATTTATCGGAAATATGCTAAATATTTACCCGATTTGTAATTTCTATCAATTATCCAGCAGATCTGAATCCAGATGCAATTCATATTGAAAATTACCCCTGCCAAAATCGTCAGGTGGCTGTAGTTGATTCATTTGTTCGATTAATTCTGGATCGATCCGCAGCAAATCATCATTTAAATAGCGTTCTGGATTGTTAAAAATTGCTATTTCTCGTTCAAAGTCTTCTCTTCCTGCTTGGAAAAATCTTTCAGATTGAGTTGGTGAAAATAACCCATTCAGCACACTTGTAGGTACATTAACATTACTCTGGGCATTGGCTGTTTTGATAGCAGCAAAAATGACAATTGCGATCGCCACTAACAAAGAATTAAACCAGTTAAAAACAAAGTGTGTACTATTACTTTTCATCTTGCCCTCCATTAGTGTGGAATGGCTGTTCTACTTTTTATTATAGAAAATTTTTGGAGGCTTAATGAAGGCAGGAGGCAGGGGAAGATAGGGGAGATAGGAAAGAAGAACTCCCGTACAGACATCCCGTACAGACAAGGCATGCCTTGTCTCTCCTGTAAGGGCGAACGGCGACGCGAAGCTAATCCTTTAGGGCGTTCGCCCTTACTCCAAACTCAAATCAAGCGATGCCTATATGCGAAGCGGTATCCTTTAGGACGGCTAGCTACGCGATCGCACTTTCATTGCCAGAGTCGCGAAAAAATAAACAGGAAGAACCAGTTAACTCGATCGCCCGACGGATAAAATCGAAATTGGGTTCTTGAGATAGTCCAATAAAGTCCATATCTGACTGGGGTGCTTGAGCAATACAGTCTTCAAATTCTCCTACTAGTACAAAAGTTTTGGCATGATTGGGTACGCGGGAGAGATCCCGAAGTTCTGCGATATATTGTTGAGCTGCTTTTACGTCTTCTGTAGTAGCAACAACAGTAATTAGATGTAGAGAACCCTGCCAACTTCTGTGTAATCTCAATGCCATTAACATAGTTAAATTAAGATTACCTTGTTGTAGTTTGGCAGAAAAGGGAATGTCGCTAATTTGAGGAGTCAGCCAGACATTAATTACTTCCGCTCTGCCCATCCCAGCGAAGTTATGCAACCCAAACAACATAATTCCAATTTCTAACCGCTGCGCTTCTGCCAATAATGGCTGCATTTGTAACCAATCTGTAGGTTGTTCTGGAACTTTGAGAAACAAGATATTGGGGCGAAAAAAGGTACTTTGGGAAGATTGAAGTACTACCGATATTCCCTCTACCCAACTGGAAATCTTGAGAATCGAAAAAGTAGTAAAAATACCTTGTCGGCGGAAAGCAGCAGCTAGGTTTTTTAAGCGTAGGGAGAAATCTGTAACCGTTCCCTCCTTAGCTAGTCCCAGTAACTGAATTGAACCCTCTGGCTGACAAATATCTAGCAGTAAACGAAATTCGCCTAATAATTGTGACCAGTGTTCTACAGGAACCAGTAAAGTCGGTCGCCAAGCCCTTAAATTATTAATATCTATTTCAATAGTTTTCTTGGCTGCCCATTGAGCGATCGCTTCAAAGATGCCACTGCGTACATCTCCGCCCGTTCTAGGATTATTAGGTCTTTTGCTTAACTGGAAGTAAATAAACAGGACAATAATGGTGGCAATAAAACTAAACCTGGGGTCGATGACCAACATGGCAAACAAACAACTGCTAAAACCGTAAAGGGGGATGATTTGCAGTATTTTAAAAGTGGGACGAAAGTTCATCAACCCTAACCGCGACTCCAGTAATACCACCAGATTCAAAGCAGCATAAGTTATCAAAAAGAACATCGTGATTAAGGGAGCGATCGCATTTAAATCCCTGACCATCAGCGCACCTAAAACAAACAGACTGCTCAATAAGGTTGCCCGACGGGGTTCGCCACTTACCGATAGTTTTTCAATCCATCTACCCGCAGGAATTACTTCATCTCGCGCCAAGGCTATAAGAATACGCGGTGCGCCAACTAAAGAAGAGAGGGCTGCTGCAAAAGTAGCTGCTAAGAGTCCTGCCAAAACCGCAGGTTGCCAGAGAGCTTTATCAATGGCGATCGTATAATTACTCACTAATTCCTCAGTAGAGCCGACTCTGGCAACCCACCAACACAAAGCCAAATAAACGACGCTGCTAACGCCAATCGCTGAAAGTGTTCCTCTGGGAATATTTTTACGGCTGTTTTGCAATTCTCCAGACATATTTACCCCAGACATGATCCCCGTCACCGCTGGAAAAAATACGGCAAAAACTCGCCAAAAAGATGTCCTTTTAAATTCAGTTTCTGGCGAGCTTGGAAAATCTCCCAATAAAGTCAAAGTTTGTTGGGACTCCCAAAAATGATTGCTAGCAAATATGGAAATCAAAGATATAGCGATCGAGACCATGACTAGATATTGAATGCGAAATGCTAACCCCGCACTAATTAAAGCGATCGCTAAAACTAATCCAAAAACCATCAAGTCCACCACCAGCGCAGAATGATTGGGAAAAATACTCAACCATCCCTCTCGAAAGCCAAAAACATACATAGCCACGGCGAAAGTCTGACAGAGAAACAGCGGAATCCCGATCGCCCCACCAACCTCTAAACCCAAAGCCTTAGCAATCATGGCATAAGGGCCTCCTGCTTCTAAACGAGTATTGCTAGCGATCGAAGAGAGAGACAAACCCGTAGCAAAGGTAATACTTACCGCAGCTAAAATTACCAGCATTCCCCCTAGCAATCCAGCATTACCTACTACCCATCCCACGCGCAAGTACATAATCGCGCCCAAGATAGTCAATAAGGTAGGTTTAAACACTCCCTCAAAAGTGCCATAAAGTTTTGGTTTTCTTGAGTTTGACTGTCTAAAAATAGCGCTAACTTTTGGAAGAGGATTTCTAATTTTCATGCAACATTTTTTCTTGCCAGAGCTTACTTAGTACTAACTACTGTAAGGACGAACAACTGTTCGCCCATAACTTTTAAATACCTCTAAATACCTCACAATTTCCTCAAATAATTACCTTAATTTAAAAATAAGTTAAGGAGATAAACAAATGGTAGATATATCCACGACTTATCTAGGATTAGAGTTGCGATCGCCCTTGGTAGTCGGTTCGGCAGCACCTTTAACTGAGGATATCGACAATATCAAACGCATCGAAGATGCTGGGGCATCGGCAATAGTATTACATTCTCTGTTTGAGGAGCAGTTGTTAGAAGAACGCTATGCCCTTTATCATAACATTACTCATCCACCGAGCCATCTTGAAGTCAAATCTTGCTTTCGCGATCGAGAAATCTTTCACGTAGGTTCGGAAGCTTATCTCAATCAAATTCTTTATGCCAAAAAAACCGTCGATATTCCGATTATTGCCAGTCTCAATAGTTCTAACCTAGCTAGCTGGGGCAATTATGCCCAGAGTGTAGAACAAGCAGGTGCAGACGGATTAGAACTAAACATCTATTATGTTCCTACAGATCCGACATTAACGGGAGAACAAGTAGAACAAAACTATATCGATATTGTTCGTACAGTTACCTCTAGCGTTAATCTGCCTGTGGCAGTTAAGCTTAGTCCCTTTTTCAGCAACATGGCAAATATGGCAAAACGCCTCAGCGATGCGGGAGCAAGTGGCTTAGTGCTTTTCAATCGCTTTTATCAACCAGACATCGATTTAACCACCTTAGAAGCAGAACCAAATTTGCTTCTGAGTACCTCAAGAGAAAACAGGCTACCAATGCGCTGGATTGCCATCTTGTATGGTACTATCCCAGTCGATTTGGCAGCTACCAGCGGTATTCGTACTGCTCACGATGTCATCAAAATGATGATGGTAGGGGCAAACGTCACCATGATCGTCAGCGCACTCTTAAGTCATGGCATCGAACAGCTACAAAAGATCGAACAAGATCTAATTGAATGGCTAGAAGTTAAAGAATATGACTCAATTTCTCAACTACGGGGCAGCATGAGCCAAATAAATTGTCCCGATCCGAGTATTTTTGAACGAGTGCAGTATCTCGAAGCAGTACAAAAGTATCAATCATATTGGAGATTAGTTAATCGTTAGTAAGTTTATGAGTTCAGAATTTGGAATTAATAAACCACTAACCATTAACTATTAGTAAAGCAAAAATGAGTAAAAAAATTGGGATTCTTACTAGTGGTGGAGATTGTCCTGGCTTGAATGCAATTATCCACGCTGTAGTCAAGTGTGCGAGTCAAAAAGGATGGGAAGTATATGGAATTCCTTATGGGACAGATGGCTTTTTGAAACTGAAAAATGGCAAGTGTCACTCCAGGGATTTGATGCTAAAAGAACATGGTTACGATCTTCCTGGATTTTTGCAGGGAATTGATATTTTACAATTTTTGAGCGGAAGTATTTTAGGTTCTCTTAGTAAAGGTCATCCTGAAGATAAGGCGATCGCCCGCACGATAATTCAAGGCTATCGAGATCTAGAACTGGATGCTCTCATAGCAGTTGGAGGAGATGGCAGTTTAGATATTATTTACGAACTGGCACAACAGGGAGAATGGAAGATGGTGGCAATTCCTAAAACCATCGATAACGACGTACCTTTTACCGAACGATCTGTTGGTTTTGATACGGCGGTAGATAAGGTTACATCTGCTCTTTACGATCTTACCTTTACTGCTGCCAGTCACGATCGCACCATGATCGTTCAAGTAATGGGTCGCAATGCAGGTCATTTGGCACTTGCTGCGGGTATTGCTGGTGGTGCGGACATTATTTTGATTCCCGAATTGACTCCCCAGATAGATACCGATTTAGTCAATGATATCTGCATCCGTATTGCTCGGTTACGTTCTTTTGGTCGTAAATTTGCTCTAATTGTGATTGCCGAAGGGGTCAAAAATCTTCAAGGAGAAAAAGAAAAATATATTGCCGATTATTTAGCCGAGAAAATAGACAAGACTAGCCATCAGCTTTGTCTGACCGACAAACCAGAATTTTGCGACCTAAATACCATAGAAACTAGAGCAACTGTCTTGGGTCATATTCAGCGTAGTGGTACACCTTCGTCATTCGATCGTCTTTTGGCTGCTACCTTTGCCAAAAAAGCCATAGATTTGATTGCCGAAGATAAATATAATCAGCTTGTAGTCTGGCAAAATAACGAGGTACAGATGCAGCCCTTAGATCGAGTTGTAGCATATATTCGAGAACGCCATCAGTTAGGTATTTGTCCCAGTCCCGTTGATGCTGAGGGACTACTGGTTCAGACGGCGCGATCGCTCGGTATCTATCTCGGTAACCATTAATCAATATTCACGGCGACTGGAGGTTCTGACAAGAATAGGCTTTGTTAAAAAGCCTATTGCTATCGATTAAAACTCAGTAATTTCGGGTTTGCCATCGACAATTTTGCCCACTAGAACGATATCTGCTACGCCAACAAAAATACCGTTTTCTAAGACTCCAGGCAGATTGTTGATCTCTTTCTCCATTTCTGCCGGATTTTTGATGTGGTCGAATTTTACATCAATGACTAAATTACCCTGATCGGTGACTACAGGGCCAGCTTTTTTGACTCCCATCCGTAATTCGGGTTTACCCCCCAACTTCTCTAAACTACGCATTACAGGAGCGACAGCCATGGGAATCACCTCGACAGGTAAAAGGAAAGTCGAACCCAGTTTATCGACCAGTTTGCCCTCATCTACCACGACGATAAATTCATCGGCTAGCTTGTCTACCACTTTCTCGCGGGTATGAGCAGCACCACCACCTTTAATCAGGTTTTTATCGGGATCGACTTCATCTGCACCATCGATCGCCAGATCGATCCGATCGATGGCATCCAGGGTAACTAAAGGGATGTTGAATTTTTTTGCCAATACTTCTGACTGGAAAGAGGTAGGTACGCCGACCACATTTTTAATTTCGCCTTTACTCAGGCGATCGCCTATATACTCGATCGCATAGGCAGCAGTTGAACCCGATCCTAGTCCGACAATAGAGTCTGATTTGACGCGGGCTGCTGCTGCCCTACCCACTTCTTGCTTCATGGTTTTGACAGGATCGCTCATTGATTTGGTCTCCGTATATTTTTATAGATCTTCAATCTGGAGTTTATTTTCCCAGATCTTTTCCCCAAAACACAAAAAAATTACGGTGTTCAATTTCTCTTGGTTTCTAGAGTCATTGCCACCGTTTTTCAAGCTAATAGCGATCGATAGTATTATTCTGGTGTCGATCCTAATAATCTGCCTAATTATTAGCAGAAGCCAGCATTTCTTTTAATTTTGCTAGTTCATCTGCCCAACGAGGATCGGGTTGAATACTACCCTGCTGTTTTTGACTGCTAGCACTTTGTTTTTTGTTGCGCTTGTTACCGCTTTTACGTTTTGGTGTCTCGCCAGCTTCTGCGGAGGCGTTGTCTTCCCCTTTAGAACGAGGCAAAGCCTTTTCTATCTTTAGAGGGCTGTCCATAAAAGTCTGACCGTTATATTTTTCAATAAACTGGTCGGCTATTTCATCGTTTTCGACGGTCACAAAGGCAAAACCACGGCACTTGCCTGATTTGCGGTCTTTGATTACTTTAGTAGAAATCTGTTGTCCTTCTTCAGCAAACATGGCTGCCAAAGCTTCGCGATCGATTTCTTCTTTAGGTAAGTTACCTACATATAAGCGAATAGACATGAAAATATATCTCCCAAGCTAAGTTGATTTTTAAATAGTGTGCAGAGCGAACGCTTTTGTAATGGCAACTGAGCCAAAATATTATAAATTTCCAAAAGCTTTTTTACAGATAAATCTTTTGGTTAACTACTTTACTTTACACAACTATGGACACGACAAGAAACATATCTCTCTCTAATTAGCTTAAAAGACAGATAAAATTGCATCCTGAAATGTGCCAGTTATTCAATATGATGTCATTTTTGTTTATGGTCACAGTAGTTTGAAAACGTCTGTTAACGAAAAATGCCAATTAAGTAGATTTGAAAAATTGAATCTTATTTTAAATTCTGCACTATATCTAATTATTACAGAATCTTTACACTATTAGCCAGCTTATTCTATTTATTTATATTTTTTTAGCCAAACAATTACTTCTGGTTAGTTACCAAGTCATTGACGCAGTGTCTACCGCTTTAGAAATACCAGCAAATTACCCAAGAAGCGATCGCCTTTTTGCTTCTAGTCACATAATCACATAATTAATCACATAATTTAATCTTATCAAGGGAATAACCGAAATAATTGACAATACGTTATCATCAGACATATAACTAAAAGCATACATTGTCAAATAATTGTTACATTGACTTACAATTAACAATTTTGGCTATTTACCTAAAAAATTAGGAGGTGCATCCATGTCTAATCCAATGGAACTATCTTTAGAGCAAAAATTTAATATTCGCTCTTTTGAAACCCAAGTAAAATCAATGAGCCACGAACAAGCTCAGGAATTTTTAGTCAAGCTGTACGAACAGATGTTGCTAAGGGATAATATGTACAAAGATTTTATCCGTCATCAGTGGGGAATAGATTCTCCTCCTCAACTGTAAAACGTCCTTGAACGGTTTGTGCGACCTCCTTCTCTTGCTAGTTTCCAGAGAAAAAAGCTGGGGATGCTGGGGTTAAGATCGATCGAGATTAAAGATACAAAAATCAAGATTATGGCGACGGTAGATCCTTTTTTTGCTAGTCTAAAAAAAGAGACTTACCCTTAGCTTTTATGTTTCAAAGTTGCCTAATCTGCACGGATTTTACAGACGGTTTATATCGCTTCGTTGATTGCGTTCCGAGTTTAGCTCAGTGTGGCCTAAAGAAAATTGTCTTTTTCCACAGCGTTCCTTTATGGGAAGAAGGCGAAGTACCCAGAATTGATGAAGAAAAAGTAGAACAAGCCGAGCAACGTTTGCAGAAAGCTTTGGCTCATAAAACCCCTGGTGTAGAGGTTCTAGTAGAGGTTCTTTCAGGTAAACCCCTCGATACTATCCCCAGAGTGTTGAAAAAGCATCCCGTAGATGTAATAATGACGGGGGCTCCGATTAAAAGCTTGCTAGAAGAAAAATTCTTTGGTAGCACTAGTGCAGGCTTGGCCAAAATTACCGATCGACCCCTCAATATTATTCGTCCCGAACTGATTACTACCTATACCCGTGAAGAATTAGCTTTGCGTTGTCAGCATCTTTGGCGTTATCTTTTGATCCCTTATAACGATACTGAGACAGCCCGATATCTGATCGAGGAAATCAAAAAATATGCCAGCGATCGCCCAAAAGATTCCCTCAAGCAGTGTATGTTGATGACAGCAATCGATGATTGTGGCAGAAAATCGCTCCTGGCTCAAGAACGCGCTCAAGAAGCAGAGACTAAATTGCAGTCAGTCAAAAGCGAATTAGAAGCATTAGGTCTGGAAGTAAATACTCTCGTCAAAACTGGTAATCCTCTAGAGGAAATTGCCACCGCAGCTTTGGATTTTGATATTAGTGCGATCGCGATCGCCACAGATTATCGTAACAGTCTTTTACAGTGGACGGTACGTAGTTTTGCTAACGATCTAATGCGTACTAGTTGGTTTCCTGTCTTGCTCTTTTCTCCCAAGAAGTAGGGGTGAATCATCAAGCTACCTAACTAGTGCAATAGCTCCAGATAATTGCTAGCTATAATTAATTGTAATAGCAGTATCGTTTACAAATCGAATTAAAAACTTACATAAAAGAAATTAATACCTATAATAATAAGAAATTAACAGAGCCTTCGATTCTAGAAAAAATCATTCTAAAATTAAAATTAATTGCAATTAATTGGTAAATTTAGGCACGTTTAACGTCGCAGTAGTTTGAGTAAAACATAGGTAGCAGTAAAGGAAGGATTGCCATAGTGATTCAAAACCTAGAACAACACTATAAGGTCTTGGGACTAGAACCAGGCGCGTCTTTGGAAGAAGTTAACCAAGCTTATAAGGATTTAGTATTTATCTGGCATCCCGATCGCCTACCCCAAGAAAACGAAAGACTGATCCAAAAATCGGTCGAAAAACTCCAAAAAATTAACGAAGCACGGGATTATTTGCGTTCCTATCACCGTAAGTATCCCAAACAATCGGCAAATAACCAACCAAAGTCAAATAATTATTCTCCAAGTAGCGATCGCCATAATCGCTATCAAAACCAAAATCGCGCCAAACAAAGCCAAGGGGAGCGTCGCCAAAGCTACTCGACAGGTCAACAATACCAGCAAAATCGACAAAGCGATCGCCGGCAAACTTATACTCAAACTCACTATCGACAACCAAGACAACCTTGGGATTATCGAGCCTATTACTATTCCCCGAATAATACTAGTAACCAAAGCTCCAGTGGTAGAGATGGCTACCAAGATTTTCGCGAATCTAGCAGAAGTTATGGCTCAAACCGTCAAGCAGAAAGTAACTACAAAAGACCATACTATAAAGACCTTAGAGGAGCAGACCTCAGCAGATCTAACTTCAAAGAAAAAGACTTTTCTGGCAGAGATTTATCTCAAGCGGATTTATCCTATTCTGACCTGAGCGATACTTTTCTACACAAGATTATTTTAGAAGAAGCCAATCTTCAAGGAGCTAATCTCAAAGGGGCTAATTTACTTCAAGCCAATCTCAGAAAAGCTAATCTTCAGGGAGCTAATCTAATCGGTGCAGATCTCAGCGGTTCCGATCTAAGTGGTGCAGATTTGACTGGTGCCAAGGTTGGTTTTAATAACAAAATTATGGTTAAACTCACCGCAGTAAAATTAACTGGTGCAATCTTACCCGATGGCTCAATTCATTCCTAGACTTACTACTGGAGCAGTCCTCGACTATTGGCTAAATTTTTTTAGGCGTTAACACCCAAAAATATTTCTGTCGCTATATTTTTGATTTGCTGACTGGGCAATCTAGATCCAGAAGCAAGCGCGATGGGAAAGAATTGAGCTATGGTAAATCAGACTAATCCAGTAGTTAGTAATGTAGCGGGAAAAGAGATCTATCAAAAAATATATCAAAACATCCAACAAATAATGAAGGGGCAGTCAACCGCGATCCGAAATCTCCTGGCTACCTTTGCTAGTGGCGGTCATATCTTGTTAGAAGACTATCCAGGTACGGGAAAAACTACTTTAGCTAAAGCTCTGGCTGCTTCAATTGATGCCAAATTCAAACGGATTCAATTTACCCCAGATCTTTTACCTTCAGATATTACAGGTATTTCCATTTTCGACCAAAGCGATCGCGCTTTTCATTTTCACGAAGGCCCAATTTTTGCCAACATTGTTTTGGTAGACGAAATCAATCGCGCCTCTCCCCGCACCCAGTCGGCACTATTAGAAGCGATGGCAGAGTCCCAGGTAAGCGTAGATGGTCAAATCAGAAAGCTCAAAGATCTATTTTTTGTAATTGCCACCCAAAACCCTGTAGGCTCTCACGGTACATATCCTTTACCCGAAGCCCAGATGGATCGTTTTGCACTCCAGTCTAGTTTGGGTTATGTTGCTCCTGAAGACGAAGTTGAAATCCTCAGCGATCGATTACAGAATAATCCTTTGAATCAGATTAAACCCTGTATTTCTCTGCAAGAAGCAATTTTACTCAAAAAGCAAGTAGAGCAAATTAGAGTCAGCGATACCATGAAACGTTATTTAGTCGATTTGGTGAATGCAACTCGCTCCGCCGAAGGAGTACAGTTAGGAGGAAGTCCTAGAGCCTCTCTCGCACTGATGAAAGTTTCTCAGGCTTTGGCTTTGTTTGATGGTTATGAATTTGTTACCCCCGAACATATTCAAGAATTGGCAGTAGCGGTCATTGCTCATCGGCTGGTAATGCAACCCCAAGCTCGCTTTTCTGGTCAAACTGCTACGGGAGTGGTAGAAGAAATCTTAAAAACTATTCCCGTCCCTGCTTGATAATTTGGCATTGTATATTTAATAGACCTCATTACAAAGATTGAAGATGAACAAAAATCGAACTAATGGTTGGTCTTTAGATAATCGAGATCCTCAAGTAATAAAATCTTGGATGCCATTTTGGGAGTGGTTTTATAAATACTACTTCAGGGTAACCAGTGATGGTTGGGAACATATTCCCTCAGAAAAAGTACTGCTTGTCGGTTCCCATAATGGAGGTATGGCAGTTCCCGATATGGCAATGACTATGTATGATTGGTTTAGACATTTTGGAACGCAACGCCCTGTATATGGCTTGATGCACCCCAACGTCTGGAAGATTAATCCATCTTTGGGAAAAATTGCCGAACAAACAGGGGCAATTGTCGCTCATCCTCAAATGGCGATCGCCGCTTTTCAAAGTAATGCTAGTGTATTAGTCTATCCTGGTGGGGCGCAAGATGTATTTCGTCCCCACTGTCAGCGTAACCAAATAAATTTGGCTGGACGCAAAGGTTTTATTAAATTGGCTTTAAGGGAGGAAGTCCCGATTATTCCGATTATTTCTCACGGCGCACATGATACTCTATTCGTCTTGGGAGATATTTACAATCTGATGAAACAACTCCACAATTGGGGGATGCCTTGGATGTTTGATGCCGATCCTGAAGTTTTCCCTATTTATTTAGGTTTACCTTGGGGGATTGGTTTTGGCCCGTTACCAAATATTCCTTTACCCGCCAAAATTCATATTCGTATTCTAGAGCCGATTGTCTTTCCTAGAAGCGGAAAAAGAGCATCACGCGATCGCGATTATGTCGATGAGTGTTATGAAAATGCGCTCGCAAGTATGCAGTCAGGATTAGATAACCTAGTAAATCAAAAAAATATGCGGTAAAAACACTCTTAGGAGTTAGCTTTTCGGTACAATACCCCTTTAGTTAACTAGACAAAGACAAAATATATTTATGGGACGTGCAGATAAAGTTGTTTTAGCTTATTCAGGTGGCGTAGATACCACCGTATGTATTCCTTATTTAAAGAATGAATGGGGAGTTAAAGAAGTAATTACCCTCGCTGCCGATTTGGGACAGGGAGACGAATTAGAGCCTATTCAAAAAAAGGCTTTAAAATGTGGCGCAGTAGAATCATTGGTGGAAGATGCCACCGAAACCTTTGTCCGTGATTATGCTTTTCCAGCAATTTTGGCAAATACACTCTACGAAAATCGCTATCCCCTCTCTACAGCCTTAGCACGTCCTTTGATTGCCAAGTTACTGGTAGAAGCTGCGGAAAAATACGGTGCAGACGCGGTAGCTCATGGTTGTACTGGTAAAGGTAACGACCAGGTAAGGTTTGATGTCAGTATTATGGCGTTAAATCCCAAACTGAAGGTATTAGCACCCGCAAGAGAATGGGGTATGAGTCGGGAAGAAGCAATTTCCTATGGCGAAAAATTTGGTTTAGAGTTTCCCGTTAAAAAATCTTCTCCCTACAGTATCGATCGCAATTTACTCGGTCGCAGTATCGAAGCAGGCCCGCTTGAAGATCCGATGATTGAGCCTCCCGAAGAGATATTTTTAATGACCAAAGCGATCGCCGATACTCCCGACGAGCCAGAATATATTACCATCGGTTTTGAGCAAGGTTTACCCATTACTATTAACGGAGAAAAACTCGCTCCAGTGTCTCTAATTACTCAGTTAAACGAACTGGCGGGTAAACACGGCATCGGACGCATTGATATGCTCGAAAACCGCGTCGTCGGGATTAAATCGCGGGAAATCTACGAGGCACCAGCATTACTAGTGTTGATTAATGCTCACCGTGATTTGGAAAGCTTGACCCTCACCGCAGATATTACTCAATACAAGCGCGGTATCGAACAAACCTACAGTGAATTGATCTATCGCGGTCTCTGGTACAGTCCCCTGAAAGAGGCTTTAGATGCTTTTATTTACAAGACTCAGGAAAGGGTTACAGGAGAAGTGAGAATTAAGCTATTTAAAGGCAACGCGGTAATTGTTGGTCGTCAGTCGGACAATTCGATTTATGCTCCCGATCTGGCTACCTACGGCGCAGAAGATGAATTCGACCACAAAGCAGCAGAAGGCTTTATTTATATTTGGGGTCTGCCTACTAGAGTCTGGTCGCAAAAAACCAGAGGTATCTAGTTGCAGGGTGGGCAAAAAACCAACTGGCAATTCACTTCTACTGCCCACCAAAAAAAACTAGGATGGCAAAATGCACTGGACTGACAATTGAAACGTAGTAAATCCGTTATCGCTTGAAAATTAGATCTACGTGTTTAAGCCTTTTCAAGCAACAAAAAAAACTTTTCCAGTCTATTTTGCCATCCTAGAAAAAAATCAACCATTTTCGGCGTGGAGTCTGGCTCGTGATTTTTTAATGCTTAGAAAAGTGCCTATGACTGGAAAATCCCTATCCCTCTATAGCTCTATAGGATAGGGAATATTTAAAAATAGATGGTAAATCAAACTAATTATTACTCACCAGCACAAGGATCGACAGTACCCGCACAAGGGTCAACTACACCAGCACAAGGATCGACTTCAGTTGCTTCTCCACCAGCATCGGTTTCTCCAGCATCAGGAGTAGCACAAGAAGTTACTAAGCCCAAGCTCAGAACAGACGCAGCAAACAAAGTTCCTAAATATTTAACTTTCATAATTTTTTCCTCTTGAAATCAAAAATTTAATTATCTTACTAAAACAAACTGAAGGTTGTTTGTGATTCAAACTTAATCTAACCAAACAGATGAAAATTTTCTGATAAGACTGCTCGTACTTTACTTCTGGAGACTCCTAGCCCTTCCCCCCCCCTAGCAAATCTATAGCTTTATTTAAGTATTTCTTTCTTTAAATCCCGATCGCGATTTGGCATCATGAACGGGAAAACATTTGCAAAATTTTACAACACGAACTGATGGAATTGGACTTTGGACAAAATTTAAAATAATTCGCGAGCTTGCTTCGCGAACAAAGTTGAACAAGAAGGGCTACAAAAAAGTTAGTCAAAGTTGGTCAGCCTTCTTCAAATGGATAAGTTTTAGCCAGAGGTTATTGCCCGCCGACCGCCCCAATTGTGAGGGGTAAGCGTGTCAAAGTCCCCAAATTCGT
>JASJEI010000259.1 GCA_030064795.1 Pleurocapsa sp. MO_226.B13
TCAAATGGATAAGTTTTAGCCAGAGGTTATTGCCCGCCGACCGCCCCAATTGTGAGGGGTAAGCGTGTCAAAGTCCCCAAATTCGTAGGGGCGGTCGGCGAAGGCTGACCAACTTTGACCAGGTTTTCTCTCGGGGTGCAATCAAAAGTAGTTGGTGGTCTCCAAGAGCGATCGCCAAGCTCTAGAACGTTTGTATTTAGTAGTCGCCTTAGCTTTTTTATTTGCCACAGCTCACGGTATGGCAGTCCAGTTGAAAGGATTGAAAACTCAGGTTGCTCCTCATTGGGAGCGTGGATTGAGTTATCTTAAAATTGGTATTCGATGGCTCAAAGGAGTTTTACATAAAGGTCGTGATTTGTTTTCTCCTGCGCCTTTATTTTCCCAAGACACTATTTCTACCAGCCTATCGAGTAGAGCAGCCCCCCAAGCTCATGAGCTTTGATGCTCTACTCAAATGGAAGTCTAGAATCTTCAAACATCAACAATACATATTAAATACCGAACCACCACAACAGACTAGCTTATTTGACCCACCAAGAGCCACTGCGATAGCGATGCGATTAATCCTGAGACGACCATGAGCGGAACGCTCACAACCAAGGATGAAAATAGGTTGATTAAGGAATTTACTTGGTTTCAGCTTCTATTTTCAGGTTAGAACCAGCCATCTTCGCTCTGATTTCCTCACAAGTTATTCAACTTATTTATTTATTTTAGAGACAGAAAGAACAAAGAGAAAGTTCTGTTTCTCAGTCTAGAGCGACAAGCTTATGTAAATCTTTCTGGTTTGGTCGATGGGAGGAAGCTCAATGATGAAACTAGATTTTCACGGTCAAGATTATGAAGACCCTGACCTAGAATGGCAAGTAACTGAAGGGGAAGTAGATAGTCAAGAGTGTCCTGGAACAGGTTCAGTTCATCGCAGGGAAGAACAACACCCTATTCCACAGGCAGAGAGCGAAAAGTCCGATTCTAAACAACTGACTTGGAAGACAATCGCTGATGATGAGTTAAGAGAAGCATCAATTCGTCAACGAGTTAGAAAGCTGGAAAATAATCTCTTTGATGAGTATTGGGATGAGATCGGGGCTGTCAAAGCCCGTATGTTCAATGCTACGCGAACTAGACCCAAAGGTTTGAACCAATTTTCTTCACAGAGTCTTGAGGTTGTTTGTGTATAACTAAGTTCGAGAAGCGGAATCAGCAATTAATTTGGATTCAACCCAATGAAGCTAGATCCGAACCATGAAGCTTAGAGGAGAGACAGTATCATGAAGCGAAAATTCCTATTAATACTCACAATACTGATCGGAGAAATTAACTTGGCTGGATGTATGACAACAGTGGAAACTGGTGAAATGGGAATGCGTACCAGCTTTGGTAAACTAATCGAAACTGAAAACCCAGGCTTACATTTCTACACTCCCTTCAAAGGGAATATGCACAAGTTAAATCTACGTTCTCAAACAATTTCAATTCCGATGCCTGCCTATTCCAAAGATTCTCAAATTGCTCCTGAAAATAAGATTCAAGTCACCTTTTCTCTACAAGAAGAGCAGGCAGAAAGAGTATTTAAACGCTACGGTCAACAGTACACAATCACTCAAGTAGAACCAAGGGTTGCTAATATTTTTCGCGAAGAATTTGGGACTCGGAATGCTTTACAAATTGTCCAAAATCGGCAAGAGTTAAATAACTCTGTACGCACTCGTCTAACTCAAGAATTAAAAACCTTAGGATTAGAAGTCGAAGCAGTTAATATTTCGATTAAATTTTCCTCGGCTTTTGAGAAAGTAGCAGAAGAAGCTGCCATAGCTCGTTCTCAGGCAAATAAAGCCGAACAAGAATTGCAAAGGGTGAAGTTTGAGGAACAACAAAAATTAGCTCGCGCTGAGGCAGATAAACAAGTCCAAGTTTTTGAGGCGCAAGCCAGAGCCGAATCAACTCGCCTACAAGCACAAGCGCAAGCAGAGTCGATTCGTTTACAAACCGAACAACTCAATCGCAATCCTAAATATATTGAGCTTCTAGAGGCTCAAACCAAATTAAAAGCTGCGGAAAATTGGAACGGTCAATTGCCTAATTATATGGGAGGTTCTGCCATTCCTTTTATTCAGTTACCAACACAGGAATAGGCGTTGGTGTAGCAAGCGAACCAATAACAACGCGCTTGCCTTGCCGTCCAGTTTTGTGGACCAACCCAAGAAATACCCGCTCGACTCAAATGAAGAGTATTTTCAATTCCCCAATGACTACGAATCCCTTGAGACAAAAGTTGAGCATTACTAATAAGTGAAGAGAATTAGGAAACTATTTTGAAAAAAACTAATATTATCATCAATTTTATCTGACTCTTTTTTCTTGTTTAAAGAACTAGGAGCAAAAGGTATTGCCATTAATCTATAAAAGTAAATAATTGAATTTTATAATAATTTTTTATCATAACATTTTTGAGAAAAAAATTAAGATGCGTTTACCCTGGGTTTATTATAACCAATTTATCTGACCCCAATGAAGTAATTAAGCTTTATAAAAAGAGAGCAGGTATCGAAGCCATGTTTCGTGATTATAAGAGTGGAGGTTATAACCTAGAAGGTAGCAAAGCCAATATTGTTAGGCTGACTAACTTAATTTTATTAATAGCGATCGCTTACACTTCAGCTTGTTTAAAAGGCAAGTCTTTTAAGAATCAAGGACATCAAAAGTATATTACTCGTCTGACTGAAGCCCAAAGAAACTATAGAAGACATAGTGATTTCCGCGTAGGATTATACGGACATAATTGGGGAATTGCTTGGGATTTTTGTTGTGACATAGTTGAAAAGATTATGATAATTAACCGTCATAAGCTTAACTATTATCAGCAAGGATTAAAAGTTTTATCTGCCCTTATTTAAGCATTTATTCAATTAATTATACTTTGATTTTAAGCTCATTTCTTATTAATTGAGTTACTTTGTTTTGCCAGTTTAATGTTAACGCATATATCAATTTGTTGGGAGATTCCCCTCAATCATTTTCCCCTCAATTATACTTATTTAATTTGTCCAAAAGATTAGGCTAGTTTATCTCAATAATTGTTTTCAAAATCATCTGCTTGAATGGAAATCTTATTCCTAAAGGATTTTTCAGACGCTTGTCACCCCAAAAACCTCTTGGATTGAGGTCGCGAACTACCTCTTTGGTCAAACTTCCTTCACGAGTTCTTCAAGATAGTTTTTTATATATTAAGTGGTTAGATCTGTCTTGATAACCAATCAATCTGAATATTCATCAGCTTCAATCGCAGAGGAAATTAGCCATGAAAGCATCCGACATTATGACCAAAGAGGTTTTATTAATTCACGGTTCGGCTACAGTAGCTGAAGCGATCGCCATGATGCAAAATAAAAAAATGCGCTCTTTGATTGTCGAACCCAGCGACGACTCAAATGATTATGGCATTGTTACCGAAGCCGACATTGTATATTTGGTAATCGCCAAGAAAATAGCTCCCGAACAGGTCAAAATTCATCAGATAATGACTCAACCCTGCATCGCGGTCGATCCCGATCTCAGTCTTCCTGAAGTAGGGCAATTATTTGCCGAAGCTAGGATTCAAAAAGCACCTGTAATTAAAGATCGACTACTAGGTATCATTTCTGTAACCGATATTCTGATGAAAACTAAGGTGGCGCAACTATCCCCCACCGATATTTTGTCCCAAAGAATTGGTGAAGCTGTTTTGCACAGTCGCATCTATTGCGATCTAGAAGAACAAATAGACCATGAATCTGAAATTGCCTGGAATGTGGTCGAAGAACTTGAATCTGAAAAGGTTGGGGAACGAAAAATGAATATCTAGCTAACGCCAGTTCGGGTTAAGAACATTGAATGGTTAGGGTAGCTATAAGCCCTTCGGGCGCGACGCATTCCCTTGCCCCTATTCGGGGATAAACGTCTTACGCCGATATGCGGAAGCACAACGCAAGTCCGTTCGCGTTTGCACCCAAAATGACGGGCATAAACGGAGCAAGTCTTACTGACTCAGCGCGTCCGAAGGACGTAGGACTCAGCGGTATCCGTCCTCTCGGACTGGATAGTACGGTAACTCTGGGTATTATTAGCACTCTCGATCGCTCTAGGGCACAGGTAGGTATTTCAGATTTACGGCTCAACTTTATTCAAACCGATGCTGCCATTAATCCTGGTAATTCGGGCGGTCCTTTATTAAACGCTCGTGGAGAGGTAATTGGTATTAATACCGCGATTCGTGCTGGTGCATCGGGAATGGCTTTGTCATCCCCATCGATAACGCGAAGGCGATTAAAGATCGATTAATTCGAGGCGAGAAAATTTCTCATCCCTATATTGGGATTCAAATGCTGACCCTGAACCCAGATATTGCTCGACAGATTAATCGAGAATCTAATGCAGACATATCTATTCCCGAAATAGAGGGTGTATTAATAGTTAGTGTTATGCCCGATAGTCCCGCTATGATAGCTGGACTGCCTCGAGGCGATGTCATTACAGCCATAGATGGTACTGCGATCGCCGATGCCGAGCGATTACAAGATCTAATAGATGGCAGTCAAATTGGTCGAGTGATGAAAATCGATCTCCACAGGGGAGAACAAACCAAAAAACTCTCTGTAATTCCTCAAGAGATAGAATCACTAACTACCAACTACTAACATCACCGCATAGATGGTCTAGGAGGCATTCTTTGTTCATTGGGAACGGTCGATTCGGCTACTTGAAAACTATTTAGATTAGCTCGCAACAAATCTTTTTGGCGATCGCTTAAATCGGGAATATTTAAAACGTCTTCTACTTGCTGATAGGGGCTGTTTTCGATAATTAGGCGAGCTAAATTGGGATAAAATCCTGGGCAGTCGGTAAATGCATTAGCATTAGCATTGTTTAGATCGATTTTTACGTTGGATTCAGCACACAATGGTATCGGTGTTTCCGTTTTGGCTGCCAGTATTCTGATGGGTTGAATGTCGAATCCGCCCGCTAAAGATGATTGCGTCTGGTTAGGCAATCCCCAGCAACCAACTAAAATAAGGCAAAATATACTCAACCAGATTTTTAGTCGTTTCATTTCTTTACTTTTAACTGACTTGAGTTCGCATTCAACAATAAAAACATAACGTGAGGAACTTGTGATGAAACGCTCGATATCTAATAAACAACACTACCAATTATGAAAGTAGGAATCGTTAGAGAAGGCAAAATTAAGACTGATTCTAGAGTGCCGTTAACACCAAAGCAGTGCCGATACTTGCTAGATAAAGATCGCGATTTACAAATATTTGTCCAGCCCAGTCCAGATCGCTGCTTTAGCAATTCCGAATATTTAGAGCAAGGTATTTCACTAGCAGAAAATCTTGAGATGTGCGATCTGCTGTTGGGAATTAAAGAAGTTCCTATTTCAATGCTACTGCCGAATAAAACTTACCTCTTTTTCTCCCATACAATCAAAAAACAATCCTATAATCGAGAACTACTTCGTTCGATTCTGCAACAAAAAATTCGCCTAATTGACTATGAATGTCTGCGCGATGAAAATGGTAGAAGAGTAATTGCTTTTGGACGCTGGGCGGGAATTGTGGGCGGTCATAATGCTATTCTGACTTGGGGCAGGCGATCGCGAGAATTCAATCTCAAACCCATGCATCAATGTCATGACTGGGCAGAAGCTCAAACCTATTATCAGAATTTACCTCTATCTAACATCAAGCTGGTAGTCACGGGAGAGGGTAGAGTTGCCAATGGAGCTACTGAGGTGCTGGATCTGATGACAATCAAACGAGTTTCGCCTCAAGCATTTTTAGAACACAACTTTAAAGAACCTGTTTACACACAACTAACGGTCAAAGATATGTATCGTAAAGCAGGGTCAGCTTCTTTTGATGAGACTCATTATTATCAACATCCCGAACAGTATGAGTCGATTTTTGAACCCTATACCCATACTGCAAATATCATGCTCAATGGGATCTATTGGGATAAGCGTATTCCAGTTTTCTTTACCAAAGAAGACATGAAACGCAAAGATTTTACCATTCAAGTCATTGCCGATGTCACCTGCGATATTGCTCCTAATTCCTCAATTCCTGCAACCATCAGAGCTTCTTCGATCGCCGAGCCAATTTACGGTTATGACCCTGTATCAGAACAAGAAACTCAGCCATTCCAAAGTCACTGCATCGATGTCATGGCAGTAGATAATCTTCCCAATGAACTGCCAAGGGATGCATCAGAAGATTTTGGCGAGCGATTAATCTCAACAGTCTGGGCAGAGTTGAATCGAACCGATAGTCGAATGATTGATGAAGGAACGATCGCCCTTAATGGTGATTTGAACCAACCTTATGAATATTTGAGAGATTATGTGAGCTAAACGACTTTAACGTTAATTCGCTATAAGCGTTAACTTAACCGCGAAGCGGTTTAACAATAAAGAATCGGGATAAAATATAAGTACAATCCTCTATAGTTGCAAAAAGGGGGTGCGGGGTATGAAAACAGCAAATTCCTCTCGTACCAAAATTTATCGGACAGAATCAGCGCAACCGAAGTCCAGCTCAATTACCGATTCTTTATCATCAAAAACTACCAAACAAACTGTTAAAACTAGAAACTTTGGCTGGCTGGTAAAAGGAATGGTAGAAGCTTGCCATCAAATTAGTAACGTTAGTAACGGCGATCGCGATTAAGGTATTCAGAGCGTATTGAAAATACTTCACTCTAATATAGAGTAGTTGGGTATAGATATATTGCTATCCCGTTCCAATGCAACGCCATCACAACTTTCTCAACTTCTTGGCTTACAATTCAGTAAAAGGTCAAGAAGACCATTGATGCTGAAACTTCATAGTTTTAGTCAGTGACTCGTCTCAAAATGGAGGCGAATTATAAAACTTAAATATCGTGGAGTTGCTTATGATTATAATCCTACCGAAGTTACTACAGTCGAAAGTAAGGTAGGAGGTAAATATCGGGGTGTTCCCTGGCAACAAAAAATTCCTCAAATATTCAAGTTGACGAACCTAGTGTCGATTTAAAATATCGTGGTGTGACCTATAGTAAAGGTGCAGTTAAGCTAATTGATGTTAAAGTTGAACCCGCAAAAAATTCAGTAATTCACCCAGAAATGTTGCCAGAAAAACAATCTCTGGTTTAGTACCTTTGTTCGATCGCAATATTTGACTTTATGCTTCAACAAAAATAGTTTATTGATTTTCAACGGGCAACCATGAAACTTATCAGCACAGTTTTTGACGATCGCAACGTCATTCCACCTCGGTATACCTGTGACGGGCAAGATGTTTCACCTCCTCTTACCTGGTCACCTCCACCAGCTAATACTCAAAGTTTGGCTTTAATTTGTGACGATCCTGATGCACCAGGCAAAATCTGGGTTCACTGGGTTGTTTATAATTTACCACCCTCAACTCGTTCTTTGCCCGAAGCTGTTCCAGAGGGAAGTGCGATCGCAGGGGGCGGTTTACAAGGGATTAATGATTTTAACCAGCTTGCTTATGGAGGTCCTTGTCCCCCAGGAGGAACTCACCGTTACTTCTTCAAACTATACGCCCTAGATCGGATGTTGAACCTCAAACCTGGAGTCAGCAAAGCGGAATTGGAAGTAGCAATGCAAGGTCATATTATCGAGCAAGGAGAATTAATGGGATACTACAGCCGACACCACTGAGGAGAATGGTTGAATTACACAAATAATCGCCATTTTTATCTCTTGTCTGAGAAAGGGCGATCGCTTCAATCTCTCTGGTTGCGTCGATTTTGAGGAGGTTATTGTGATGAACAACAATAAAGAACTCTCCAGCTTAATCAATTACTGGGAAGACCAACTATCCAAATGGGAACGGGAATATCGCCTTTTTGGTCCCAAGGGAGAGATTGCCAAACATCAGACAGGTTTTATCAAGACAGATCTTAATGGTTTGAGAAGCCGAATCAATAAACTCTATCGTTTGCAAAAACAGCTTAACTCCACTGTTGAAGAACTAGAAGCTTATCGGCAAAAAGTATTAGAACAGGGAAATCAAAGAATGAATCGATATCACATACACCAGTATGAATAGGAGGGAATCATGAACAACATGATGCGATCGCATTATCGGGAGAAAGAAATCTCGATCGCAACGAACTCAATTGAGCTTACAGGCGATCTTGTCTTACCAAGCCAAGCTCGAGGAATAGTTCTGTTTGCTCATGGTAGCGGTAGCAGTCGCTTTAGTCCGCGCAATCGTCATACCGCTCAATTGTTACAACAAGCAGGGCTAGCCACCCTACTAATTGACCTATTGACTACAGGAGAAGAAAAAATAGACCGATATACCCAACAGTTTCGGTTTAATATTGGTTTGCTCTCAGAAAGATTGGTCGATAGTAGCAAATGGTTACAGCAAAACCCCAGTACTAAAAATCTTAAAATTGGCTATTTTGGCGCGAGTACGGGCAGTGCAGCAGCTTTACTGGCAGCAGCAGATTTCCCAGAGGGAGTAAGTGCTATTGTTTCCCGTGGTGGGCGACCAGATTTAGTCGGTTCTGCTTTAACTCGCGTACAAGCCCCAACTCTTTTGATTGTGGGCGAGAAAGATTTTCCGACTAAAGAGCTTAATCGTCAAGCCTTTTATCATTTATCGGCAGACAAAGAAATGGCGATCGTTCCCGCAGCGACACATTTATTTGAAGAACCAGGAGCATTAGATGAAGTAGCCAAGTTAACTATTCAATGGTTCAACCGCTATCTCGATGCTCGAATCAGTTAGCTCGATCTGGTTGAGATAGAGCAGTAAATTTTAAATAAGAATATTAGTACTACTTAGTGTAAAATCGGTAAGATCGAAGTAGAGAAGGAAGAAGAATAACCTGACGGAAAAAATTCACTATCCTAGCTCAGAATTTCATCAGCCGAGTCACAAGAGTATACCGCTGAAAATTTAAGCTAATTCTCTAGAGGCAGGTTGCGGGAAGAAAATTGCTAGAGGAGGTTAGAACTATGTTATTCAATCGAGCGAAAAGATTACTGTATCGGTCGGATTCAGTTTCGGACGAGCCAACTGTTCCCGATCCTTGGCTAACTCCGCTTCCAGTGCAAAAAACAAGTGCTGTTCCTGAAGCCTGGCATTTACCCTTAGAAACTAATCCCTCGATTAGCCCAGCAGGAAGCCCAAATGCTCCCAAACTAGTCGGTCATCAATCGACAAGCGATGAAATTTTATTGGAGGATGAACTCAAGCTTAAAACAAGTGCCAGTAAATTAATTAAACCGCAGCTCGAAAAAGCTTTAGCTCTAATTTATTGGATTGAAACAATCGGTCAACCAGGAGTTAGTGGTTAGTAACTGATGTTACGCACAGACATAGCCGTACAAGGTTACGTTAGGACATATAAGTTGTTAGCTCGTCCCCATTCGGGGATAAATAAGTAGGAGGTAGTAAGTAGTAATTTGAGAAAGTGTCCTAATCTCAATTAAAGAATTAACTCCGAACTCCGAACTCGCCAGAGGTGAGAAAAATGACACGACAATTTCGCGCTCGCCTTCAAGCTGGTCGCTCTGATGTATGGTGTTGGGTTTACCTCGTGGTGGTGTACCAGTGGCTTACGGGATCGCTAAAGTTCTCCATGCACCTTTAGATCTCTGCATTGTGAGGAAGCTAGGCGTACCAGGACATCGAGAATTGGCAATGGGGGCAATTGCGACTGGGGGGATTAGAGTTTTGAATGAAGATTTAGTACGCTCATTGAGAAGCTCTCCAACAGCGATCGCCCACGTTACTGAGAGAGAACAACGAGAATTAGAGCGACGCGATCGCCTCGAGCGTGGTTCTCGTCCCGTACCCGATTTGGGCGCTCGCCGTGCGCTCGTTGTGGATGAAGGGATTGCTACAGGTTCGACTCTCAAAGCTGCTCGCTCGACCATCAAACAACAGCAACCAAAACAGATTATTGTGGCTGTACCTCTAGCACCGCCAGATGTTTGTCAAGAGTTAGAATCAGCAGTAGATGAAGTCGTTTGCCTGCTCACTCCTCAGTGGCTTCATTCAATTAGTCTGTGGTATGAAGACTTTTTACCCACAACTGACGAACAAGTACGAAATTTGCTGGCACAGAATGCCAGTCAGCTAGAGACATGGAAGTCTCTAGAGGGAACCACCGTTAGTCAATGATTTGCTCATTCCTTCACAAGATTCTCATAGTATCGGCATACAACAATTGTAGAAGGGAAAAATTTAGGTGGTGAGGATAATGATGACCAGATCGGCAACAGTAGGATTGAAAATTGCTAAAGCTAAACAGCAGGCGCTCGAGCTAGAACATCAAAATGCCGTACTTACCTCAAAAGATAAGCAGAAACTAGAACAACTGAAGCAAACTTTGCAAAATCTCTACCGAACTTATGATGTCGAGCTCGAAGATTGAGTCCGAAAAAGAAGGAAAAATACGATTGTTTATGCATCGATGCAAGAGCCAAAGATGAAATATTACCTATCCTGCGACTATCTAGAACAATTTATGCAGGACGTTTTTCAGGGAATCGGTGTCCCAGAAAAGGATGCTAAAATCTGTGCCGACGTTCTGATAACGGCAGACAAGAGGGGAATTGATTCTCACGGAATTGGACGTTTAAAGCCAATTTATTACGATCGCATTGTCAAACAGAAAATTCAACAGCCAGTTACCAAGATTGAAGTAGTTCGCGATCGCCTGGCAACGGCGGTAATCGATGGTCATCACGGCATGGGCATGGTCATCTCGACCTACTGTATGAACTTGGCGATTGAGAAAGCTAAAAAATACGGTTTGGGTATGGTAGTAGCCCGCAACTCCACCCATTACGGTATTGCTGGCTATTATACCCTGATGGCTTGTCGAGAAAACGCGATCGGTCTGACGGGGACTAATGCTCGTCCCTCAACAGCACCGACTTTTGGTGTGGAAAATATGTTGGGTACGAACCCCCTAGTTTTTGGAATGCCTACTGATGAAGAGTTTGCCTTTACTAATGACTACGCTACCTCGATTATGCAGCGAGGGAAAATCGAACAGTATGCTAGAGAAGGAAAAGAATGTCCTCCAGGGCTAATTATCGCTCGCCAGGGTGGTACGATGAGCGATCCTCAAGAGATTCTCAAAGCTTTAGTAGAGGGGAAAGCTGCCCTAGTCCCAGTTGGCGGTATTAAGGAAGAGACGGGGGGACATAAAGGCTATGGTTACGCTACGGTGGTCGAAATTCTTTCGGCTGCCCTCCAGCAAGGGGCTTTTATGAAACAATTGAGTGGATTTAACGAGTCAGGCGATCGCGTTCCCTATAAACTGGGTCATTTCTTTATGGCGATCGATATTGCGGCATTTACCGAAGTCGAATCCTTCAAAAAAATTACGGGGGATATTTTGCGCTCGCTGCGTCACTCTCAGAAAGTTCCTGGTGCAGAACGCATCTATACTTGCGGACAAAAAGAATATCTAGCCTGGTTAGAACGAAAAGAGACGGGGATTCCGATTAATGAAGCATTACAAAAAGATCTCCTCGCCATGCGCGATGAATTGGGACTAACACAGTATCGGTTTGATTTTGAATAAAGGTGAGAAAGATGGTAGAAAAGCTGATTACTCTGGATTTAGATCGACCCTGGTGGGAACGATGCTTTTATGTTGCGCCCCTAATTGTGGTGGGGACCAAAGAAGCTAATGGAGAATATAACCTCGCACCAAAACACATGGCAATGCCGTTGGGTTGGTCAAATTACTTTGGTTTTGTCTGTACTCCCCGCCATCGCACCTATCAAAATATCAGCCGAGAACGGGCCTTTACAGTCAGTTTTCCCGCCACCGATGAGGTGATTATGGCGAGTCTTGCTGCTGCCCCTCGCGATGACACTGATACCAAACCCAGTTTAGCTGCCCTACCGACTCAACCCGCCACGATCATCGATGGGGTATTTCTCCAGGGGGCTTATTTAAACTTAGAGTGTGAATTACAGCAAATTATCGATGGTTTTGACGAAAATAGCCTGATTGCGGGGAAAATAATCGCGGTACACGTTACAGAATCAGCTTTACGCCTAGAAGATTTAGACGATCGCGATCTATTGCTACAAAATCCCCTGTTGGCTTATCTCTCCCCTGGACGCTATGCCAAAATTGCCGAAAGTTATTCCTTCCCCTTTCATCAAGGATTTCACCGATAGTTACAACTCTACCAATATTTTCTCAGGTACATCAGATGACCACCAGCAAATCTCTCCCAAACGTGCGGAAATTACGGGAATATCTTCATGGTCGTCAGGAAGAGATGACTGCTTTACTGACCCAATTAGTAACCGCTGAATCCCCGTCCTCGGTACCTACTGCCCAAAAGCCAGTCTTGACCATTTTGCAACAGGAATTAAGACAAAGAGGTTATCGGGTACGTCACCTACCAGGACAGAAAACGGGAGGACACTTATTAGGCATTGACCGCGATCGCCGTTCGCAACAACCCTATCAACTCCTACTAGGACATTGTGATACAGTTTGGCCCTTGGGTACATTAGAACAAATGCCCTTAAAAATCAAGCAGGGTAAACTATTTGGACCAGGAGCCTACGATATGAAGGCGGGATTAGTGCTAACCTTGTTTGCCCTAGAAGCGATCGCTGCTCTGGAACGATCGCCAGAAGTAAGTCCAGTATTATTGATTAACTCCGATGAAGAGATTGGCAGTCGGGAATCTACCCCCTATATTCAAAGACTAGCCCAAAAGGCAGATCGGGCATTAGTAATGGAACCCTCCCTTGGCTTGCAGGGAAAAATCAAAACCCAACGTAAAGGTGTGGGTAGATTCGTCATTCGGGTAATTGGACAAGCTGCCCATGCTGGTTTAGACCCAGAGAAGGGCATCAGTGCCATCCTAGAACTGACTTTTATCGTCCAGCAATTATTTGCCCTCAACGATGCTCGACGGGGGATTACGGTTAACGTCGGTACTATTGACGGCGGATTACGTCCTAATGTCATTGCTCCAGAAGCAAAAGCCGTAGTCGATGTGCGGGTACTCAATCCCGATGATGCCCGACAAGTCGAGACAGCAATTCGCTCCCTCCAGCCTACGACTGCTGGCAGTCAAATTTTGGTCGAAGGCAGATTTGGCAGACCACCAATGGTGAAAACCCCAGGTAGCGAACAACTCTGGTTGCTAGCACAACAGATTGGGTCGGAATTGGGAATGGAACTAACAGAAAGTACGGCTGGAGGCGGTTCCGATGGCAATACTACCAGTCTTTATACCCCTACTTTAGACGGTTTAGGGGCAGTGGGGGATGGGGCTCATGCAATCGGTGAGTATGTCGATCTGAGGCAGATGGTCGATCGCGCTGCCTTACTTGCTGGTTTGATTGTAAGTTCTAGTTTAAAAACTTAAGTTTAAGAAAAATAGGTATAACAATCATGTCAAACCAATATTTCTTGAGTTCCCTAACCCGAATTGCCGATCTTGATGACCTTCCTTTTGAGGTTAAACCTTTATCGCGATCGCAATGGGCAACTGGGGATTATGTACTAGCTGAAGTAATACCACCTCTCAATCCCTCAGCCAAAGTTGAATTACCGAACGGAAGGATGGCAAATTTACTGCCAGGAGATTCAATTATCGGTGCTTTTGGGGTACGGCAGGCGACTTTGGAAATTGTCGGTAATTGGCAAGAGATTCCGACCGATAATTCTCTGCACGCTTTGACTCCTGCTGGGTTATTGGGCAAAGCTACTTCAGTTTCTCATCTGTTGCCATCTCCTCCAGCCTTAATCTATCAAGGTCATTTATTGCGGGATGGGCAGAAGCTATCGATGAATGACTATATCAATCCTTTGCCAGAACAGCCCTATCAATGTCCGACGATCGCGATTATTGGTACTTCTATGTCAGCAGGCAAAACCACCGCAGCCAGAGTAATTATCCATCTGCTACGGCAAAAGGGACTGAAGGTAATTGGAGCAAAATTGACTGGGGCTGGGCGTTATCGAGATATCTTAGCCATGCAGGATGCGGGTGCCCAGCAGATATTTGATTTTGTCGATGTAGGTTTGCCATCTTCGATTTGCGAACCAGAAGAATTTCGCCTACGCTTGCGTCAGCTTTTAACCAAAATTGCTGCTACTAAACCAGATGTGGTGGTGGCTGAAGCGGGAGCATCTCCTTTTGAACCCTACAATGGAGCGATTGTTCTCGAAGAACTGCGATCGCAGATTAACTACACTGTTCTGTGTGCCTCCGATCCCTATGCCGTAGTGGGCGTAAGTCGAGGTTTTGGACTAAAACCAGATTTAATTACTGGAGTAGCTACCAGCACGACTGCGGGGGTAAAACTGGTAGAAAAGTTGACTGGGATCGAAGCCTTGACTTTACCAGAGCCAAAATCTTGGCAACAATTAGAGGATTTGCTTTTAACCCATCTTCCACAAGTCAAAATATAGTTAAAATATAGTTATTTTGCTCATGACAATAATTGTTTAGTTTAAAAAAATCAATTAAAAAATTATTTTTTGGCTCGCTAATCCGATCCATAAGTCAGTATTTATAACTAGATATTTTTGCTGGTAGCCTCATTTAGTCTAGGAAATTTATTTAGAACGTTAAAAATCTATTTTTGCTTATTTGACTTAGACTTTAACAGTCGAGGGAATCAGTAGTTTTTACAATAGCTCAATTTTAATCTCTATCTTAAAATAGTACCACATATTAATATTTTTATATTTAGTATATGAAAAAGACCAAAATCTTAATTGTTGAAGATGAACTATTGATCGCTGAAAACTTAGCAATTAAATTAAAAAAATTAGGTCATCAAGTTGTTGATATTGTCTCATCGGGAAAAGCAGCAATTAAAAAGGCTAGTTTTCACAATCCCGATCTCATCTTAATGGATATCGCCATTAAGGGAGATATTGACGGAATTCAAACTGCTAATCTGATTAAAGAAACTCAGAATGTAGCTATCATTTTTCTCACAGCATATGCAGATGATAAAACCCTAGAAAGAGCTTCTTTGACAGGATGCTACGGTTATATCCTTAAACCTTTTAAAGATCGGGAATTACACGCAGTAATCAAAATAGCCCTAAAAAAACATCAAGAACAAATTGTTATTCAAGAATCTTTAACAGAAGTTACAGAACTATTAGGAGAATATTCGGCACAAAAAAGTCATATTTATGAAGATGAACTGACAAAACTACCCAATCAATTGATGTTGCGGGAGCTATTTACTTATTTATTATCTACAGATAGCAATTCATCTTCTCCAGATGGATCGAGTCCCACAGAAGTCAAAGGACAGGTCAATAAAAAACTGTTGGCATTTATTTATCTCAAGTTAGATAGATTTGAGAGAATAGTAAGTTCTCTAGGAAATAATCAAAGCGATTTATTAATTAAATCCGTTGCCAAGCGTCTAACTGAAATTACTAACAGTTTCGATTATGAAGGAGTTACAGTTCGACTGGGATATAACGAGTTTAGTATTTTAGCTTCGGGTTTATCAAAAAGGCAAATCGCATCTGACTTTGCTCAACAAATCTTAGATAAACTGCGTCAACCTTTTTTAATTAACCAACAAAAAATCTTTGTTACTGCTAGTATTGGCATCGCCTTTTATCCTTTTGATAGTTTAGCTATTGAAAGATTACTAGAACAAGCTAAACAAGCGATGCTTTATGCCCAAGATCGAGGTGGACATAAATATCAACTCTATACATCGGCATTTAGAATCATGAATTCTAATGTTACTAGTGATTTATCCTTAGAGGCAGATTTGCATCAGGCACTAGAATCAAATCAATTAGAACTTTATTATCAACCCAAAATAAATCTCAAACAAGGTAAAATTTTAGGTGCAGAAGCCTTAATACGTTGGAATCATCCTCAACTGGGAATAATTGCTCCCAATAAGATTCTTCCTGTAGCTGAAGCTAGTGGTTTAATGGGAGATATCGGAAATTGGGTCTTAAAAGAAGCCTGCAATCAAATCAAAATTTGGCAGCAAAATGGATTAGATTTTTTACGGGTTGCAGTTAATTTATGCGATTATCAATTAAAAGAAGCAGATTTATTTCACCAACTAACTCAACTACTATTTGAGTTAAATATAGAACCTCAATCTTTAGAGTTAGAACTTACCGAACAAATTTTGGTCGAGAATGTTAGGGCTAATATTCAAAAATTAGATTTAATTAAAAATTTAGGCATTCAAATTTCTTTAGATGATTTTGGTACTGGTTATTCTTCTCTTAGTTATCTACATCAGTTTCCCTTTGACGTACTAAAAATCGATCGCTGTTTTATTAAAAATATCGATCGCAATCAGAAAAATGCAGTCATCACTAAATCTATCATTGAAATGGCACACCAGCTAGGTCTTAAGGTAATTGCCGAAGGAATTGAAACACAAGCAGAATTAGATTTTTTAATCAAACATCAATGTGATGAAGTACAGGGTTATCTTTTTGCTCGTCCTCTACCCGTAAAAGATTTTGAAAAGTTACTCAAAAGCGATTTTTCTCTGATTGATTTTTTGACGGAACTTTCTCTGGCTAATAACTAAAAATGATTGATTTTAACCGATGAATAAATGATTAATTCATGAGGTCTATATGATTGAGCCGCAAGCCGATCGACACTCACCAAAATTAAACTTAAAAGAGTCTGGATATTATTATATCTTTGCTAAATCACCCATAGCTCAAGCAATTTGTCACCTGGATGGCACGATCGTTGAGGTCAACCAAGCTTGCGCCGATCTTTGGCAACGGGATGTCAGAGATTTATTAGGATTAAAAATTCAAAAGTTTATTTCAGATGACTCAAAAGGGGGGAGAAAATACTGGGAAAAGCTCGAACAAAGTCAAGAAATTCAATACCAAACCCAATATAAAATAGCTGAAGGCAAATTTATCGCTCTGGAAATATCAGCCTGGAAATTGACAATTGAGTCAGAAGATTTTATTTCTTTCACGATTAACCAAGTTATTCAAGAGCCTAAAACAGAGGGTGGCGATCGCCAAAGCAAGCGCGAAGCAAAACCCTTATTAAAATTTGCTCAATTTGCGATCGAACATTTATCTAGTATCATCTTTTGTTTAACACCCAACGGTAGGGTAATCTACGCTAACCAAGCTACTTGCAAAAGATTTGGTTATTCATTTTCCGAATTAACTTCACTAACAGTATTCGATCTTGATGCTAGCTTTTCTCCCGACACTCAAGAAGCCAAATGGGCCAAACATTGGCAAGATCTCAAGCAGCGTAAAACTATAGTAATTGAATCGCGTCATCGCACCAAAGCAGGAGAAATATTTCCTGTGGAAGTTACTGCCAATTATCTAGAGTTTGAACGAGAAGAATACAATTTTGTTCAAGTTAGAGACATCAGCGAACTGAGAAAGACAGAAGCCATTCTCAAAAGCCAAATTGAGCGAGAATTAATCCAAACTAAAGAACTAAATCAAAAAAATCAGCAGCTACAGCAAGAAATCCAAGAACGCCATCAAATAGAAGCAAAATTGCGTCAATCTCAAGCATTATTACAGCGGATCAATGAAGAATTAGAACAGAGAGTCGAAGAACGCACTCATAAACTCAAAGAATCTCAACAGCTATTACAAATTGTCATCGATACTATTCCGCAGTATGTCTTTTGGAAAGATGATAATTTGGTTTATTTAGGTTGTAATACTAAATTTGCCGAATTAGTCGGGTTAGAAGACCCCGCAGAAATTTGTGGTCAAACCGACTACGACCTTCCTTGGAATAATCAGGATGCCTATCTGCTACTTAAAAGCGATCATTTAGTGATGGATTTAGATTTTCCCGAACTGATGACTTTAGAACCTCAAATTCAGGCCGATGGAAGGGAAATCTGGCTCGAATCTCATAAAGTTCCTTTATATAACCTCAACGGCGATACTATTGGTGTTTTAGGGACTTTTCAAGACATTACCAAACACAAACAAGCAGAAGATTCCCTCAAAAAACTCAATCTAGAACTACAGCAAGCAATTACCAAAGCCGACGCTGCCAACCAAGCAAAAAGCGATTTCTTGGCTAATATGAGTCACGAACTCCGCACCCCTCTCAATGGAATTTTAGGCTACGCTCAAATCCTTCTCAGTAACTCCCAAGCAACGGCAAAAGAAAAAAAGATTTTTCGCACTATCGAGCAGTGTGGCTCTCACCTTTTGACTTTGATCGAAGATATCCTCGATCTTTCCAAAATTGAGGCGGGAAAACTAGAATTATTACTCGACGATTTCCATTTAGCGACATTTCTCCGTAGTATTTTGGAAATTTGTCGTATTAGTGCCGAAAAAAAGCAGATTGCCTTTAATTTCGAGTTGCCAACTACTATTCCTGAAATCGTGCGTGGGGACGAGAAACGTTTGCGTCAGGTGTTAATCAACTTATTGGGAAACGCGATCAAGTTTACCGATAAAGGGACGGTAACTTTAAAAGTAAGCGAAATTGCTACTTCAGATCGAGTTGAAGACCTTGAGCTGCCTAGAATTAGACTGCGCTTTGATGTAATTGACACGGGAATTGGAATTAACCCAGAACAACTCCAGAAAATATTTCGGGCTTTCGAGCAAGTAGGCGATCGCAATCGTCAAGCAGAGGGGACGGGTTTGGGTTTGGCGATCAGCAGACAATTATTGCGGTTGATGGATAGTCGGCTTTACGTCACCAGTGAGTTAAATCGGGGTTCGACTTTTTGGTTTGAGCTATCACTTTTAGTTGTCTCTCAAAGTAAAGCTAAGTCTAAGTCAGAAACGACTTTTTCAACTCAACTGTTCCCTACAGCAAAAATAAGTTCTTCGGAGTTAATCGCGCCTCCTCCAGAAGAAATAGAAATATTATACGAGCTAGCTAGGTTGGGCAGTATGAAAAAAATCTGCGAACGAGCCAGGTATTTAGCACAATTAGACCAAAAATATCTACCTTTAGCCAAAAAACTCCAAGAATTAGCCCAAGGATATCAAGAAAAAGCGATCGTTAATCTGATCGAACAGTATTTATAAACAAATTTAGCAACCAGACCAAACCAATGTCCTGGAATAAAAATATCAACAGAGAATTACAAATATCTTTATCGACAAAAGTAACGCTAGCAATAACCAGTCTGGTTTTCCTATCGGTTACGATCGCCACTTCAGTATCTCTTTATCGCAATCAGAAAATCTTTCGCCAGGAATTAGAACAAAAAGCTAAGGTTTTGTTGACTACTCTCACCGTGTCTACTGCTGATGATTTTGAGGCTGGTAATTTTGACTTGGTTAAAAATATTATCGCTCGATTAAGCATTCAGCAAGAGATAATTTCAACTCGTGCTTATCGACAAGATGGCAAAATTATCGCCAACAGCAACATTCGCCAGCCAAATAAAGTTATGGAAAGCGATGCCTGGGGTATAAAAAGTCTGCAAAATCCCGATACATTTCTAGAATGGCAACCAGAGCGTCTGATTGTAGGCAAACCAGTCACCATGGGCAATAAAGTAATAGGCGCGATCGCTGTAGAATTATCTACCGTACCTTTACAACAAAAACTAGCCACCGAAAGAAATCAAAGTTTGATCTTGGCTTTAGTCACTACCATCATCACCAGCATCATTGCCTATTATTGGAGTCGCTCAATTACCGAACCTCTCAAACAAATAATTACTGCTACCCAATACATTGCCTCTGGGGGTTTAGACCATGAGATTACTGTCAAAAGTAATGATGAATTTGCCATGTTGGCCCGCACTTTCAATTTTATGACTTCTCAATTAAGCAAAACCGTCCAAGACCTGGAACTTCGAGCCGAAGCCTTGCATCAAAGCGAAACCTACGCTTCCAATCAGGCTTTAAAATTAAGAAAAACTCTCTATCAGTTAAAGCAAGCCAAGGCAACAGCCGAGAGAGCAAATCAGGCAAAAAGTGTGTTTCTCTCCAGCATGAGTCACGAGTTACGTACTCCTCTCAATGGTATTTTAGGCTATGTCCAGATCCTCAAACGCGATCGCAGCTTGAACAGTCAGCAAAAAAACGGTCTGAAAGTCATTTACGAAAGTGGCAATCATCTGCTGACGCTGATTAACGATATTCTCGATCTTTCCAAAATCGAGGCCCGCAAGGTAGAACTCTATCCCACCAAGCTTCATTGTCAGAGTTTCTTCGATAGCATTGGCGATATAATTCGACTGCAAGCATTAGAAAAAGACATCATCTTTGAGTGTATCCTTGCATCCGATCTACCTATAGGTATCGAAGCTGACGAAAAAAGACTCAGACAGGTGCTGCTCAATCTTTTGGGTAATGCCGTAAAATTTACCGATCGCGGTAAGGTAACTCTTAAAGTTAGTTCGATTAAATCGAGAGCCAGTAAAGACCCCTCAAAGATAACTCTGCGCTTTGAAGTCATTGATACGGGAGTAGGCATTAGTCCCAAACAATTAAAGAAAATTTTCCAGCCTTTCGAGCAGGTAGGAGATCTTAAAAAACGGGAGGCGGGTACGGGTTTAGGTCTGGCAATTAGCATGAAACTAGTGACTTTAATGAGCGGTCAGATCGGAGTTACTAGTAAGCTAGAAGAAGGTTCGACTTTCTGGTTTGATGCTACTTTTCCCATAGATGAAACGGCGATCGCCACAACTCAACCAGAGCATCAGCGTCAAGTGATAGGTTACAAAGGTACGAGACGCAAAATTTTAGTAGTAGATGACAAAAAAGAAAATCGTCTGGTAATCCTCAATTTGCTAGAACCTTTGGGTTTTGAGATTACTCTAGGCGAAGATGGTCAACAGGAAGTAGAACTGGCACGGCAAATCAAACCAGACTGTATTTTGACCGATTTAGTGATGCCAGTCAAGAGTGGATTTGAAGCAGTCAAAGAAATCAGACAAATTCCCGACCTCAAAGATGTAATTATTATTGCCATTTCCGCTAGCGTTTTAGAATCAGACCGTCACCACAGCCGTATAGTCGGTTGCGAAGCATTTTTACCCAAGCCAGTCAAAGAGCAGCAGTTGCTAGCTTTACTACAAGAGCATTTACAGTTGGAGTGGATTTACGAGGAAGTCGAGAGTATCAGCATCGAGCAACAGCCAACTACAACTAAACCCGCAGCCATAATTCCCCCACCTCAAGAAGAAGTAGAAATTCTCTATGAATTAGCGATGTTGGGGAGTATGAAAAAAATTCGCGAGCGAGCCAACTATTTACAAGAATTAGACCCCAAATATACTCCCCTAGCTGCTCAATTAATAAATTTAGCTGAGGGCTTTAAAGAAAAAGCGATCGTCGATCTGATCGAAGAATTTATTTAAATATGAGTTCGGAATTTGGAGTTCGGAGTTCGGAGTTAGTCTTTGTTTCTTCCCCATCTCCCCCATCTCCCCTATCTCCCTTTGCTTATAAAAAGCCTCCTGTCTTTTGATATTCCATCTTACTTTTTGGCAGTGGTTTTCTTAGTGGTGGACTTTTTCTTAGCAGTAGACTTTTTCTTAGTAGTTTTTTTGGTAGCTGCTTTTTCGGCTAACAACTCTAGAGCTTTTTCGAGGGTAATTCCTTCTACCGTCTCCTCCTCTGGCAAACCGACGTTAATTTTGCCGTGTTTGATGTAGTTGCCATAGGGGCCTTTATAAATGTTGACTGGCTCTTTATCTTCGGGATGTGCGCCCAATTCTCGCAGGGGAGTTTTCTTGCTACCACCGCGACCGCGTTTGGGTTGGGCTAACAATTCCAAAGCTCGCTCTAAAGTCACCGTCAAGACATCATCTTCTTTTTTCAACGAGCGATAATCCCGTTGTAGTTTGGTATCTTCTGGCCCTTTAAACTCGTGGACGACGTAGGGGCCAAACCGTCCCAGAGCAGCTTTGATTTTGCCTCCTGTGGCTGGATGGTGTCCTAAAAGACGAGGGAGTGAGAGTAAGCCTACCGCCATTTCTAGAGTTACATCCTCTAACTTGACATCGGTTTTACTATCCTTTTTGGGGATAGAACTCATTTTAGGCTTGGGTCCATCCTCAGTTTTCTCTCCCAATTGTACGTAAGGGCCATATTTACCGACAATAAAGTAAATTGGTTCGCCAGTTTCGGGATGAATCCCGACTTTATCGGGGCCTTGTTTCTTTTGGCGAATTAAGGCTTCGATTTGCTCTGGATTGAGATCGGCAGGAGTCAAATCTTCGGGAATCGAGACTTTTAAAGCTTCTTCCTCGCCATCGTCGGTTTCAATTTCAATATAGGGCCCATACTTACCGATACGAACCGTAGCATCTAAATTTTCCAAGCTAATAGTTTTAGCGATCGCGGGTTCGATTTCCTCGCTTTTGACATCAATTTGGGTTTTGAGCCCTGTTTTGCCCTGATAGAATTTTTTGAGGTAAGGTATCCACTCCACGCCACCACGGGCAATTTCATCGAGAGTTTCCTCCATTTTAGAAGTGAATTCTGTATCTACCAGATCGGGAAAGTGTTTTTCTAGTAAAGTGGTGACAGCAAAGGCGGTAAAAGTAGGAACTAAAGCCTTACCGCGCATCTGTACATAACCGCGATCGACGATCGTACCAATGACAGTAGCATAGGTACTGGGACGACCGATACCTTCTTTTTCTAAGGTTTTAACCAGAGATGCTTCAGTATATCTGGCGGGGGGTTGGGTTTCGTGCCCGATCGCTTCTAAATCTTTGCAGTCGGGTTTGTCTCCTTCTTTGAGAGGAGGTAAGGAAATCTCTCGATCTTCTAAGGCTGCGTCGGGATCGTCCGAACCTTCAACATAAGCCCGAAAGAAACCAGGAAAGTCAATGCGTTTGCCGTTAGCTCGAAAGACAGCATTTTCCACACCTACATCTACCGCGATCTGGGTAAGTTTGGCATCTGCCATCTGACAAGCAACGGTACGTTTCCAAATCAGATCGTATAGCTTTAATTCACGGTCTTTAAGTTTGGTGTCATTGGGCGTGCGGAAGGTCTCCCCCGCAGGACGAATTGCTTCGTGGGCTTCTTGCGCCCCTTTACTTTTAGTGCTGTATTGTCGGGGTTTGGGACTGAGATATTCCTTGCCATACTTTTGTTCGATACATTCTCTGGCAGCAGCGATCGCCTGTTGCGACAAATGTACGGAATCTGTCCGCATATAGGTAATAAAACCCTTTTCATAGAGTTTTTGGGCGACGCTCATCGTTTCCCTGGCCGATAGACCGAGTTTGCGGTTAGAGTCGATTTGTAAAGTAGAAGTGGTAAAGGGAGCGTAAGGCTTGCGCGTCGAAGCTCTTTCTTCGCGATTTGTTACCGTCCAAGTCTTGTCAATAATTCGCTCTTTAAGTTTATTTGCCTCTGTCTCGTCGAGCAAAACCACATCTCTACCTTCGGCGATTTTGCCCGTATCGGGATCGAAGTCGCTCCCAGTCGCTAATTTCTTGCCATCGAGAGTAATCAACTTCGCTTCAAAAGGATTTTTATCTTGTTCCAAGTCAGCCCTCAAATCCCAATAACCCCCAGACTGGAAAGCGCGACGCTCTCTTTCTCTAGCTACAGTCAAACGTACCGCCACCGACTGTACTCTGCCTGCGGACAAACCCCAAGCTATTTTTTTCCACAGTAAAGGCGATACGGTATAACCTACCAACCTGTCTAAAATCCGTCGCGTCTCTTGGGCATGAACTAAATCTTGATCCACCTCGCGACAATCTTGTAAAGCCTTTTGGATCGCCTCTTTAGTAATTTCATGAAACACCATGCGTTTTACAGGCACTTTTGGCTTGAGAATTTCCAATAAATGCCAGCTAATGCTTTCTCCTTCACGGTCTTCGTCTGTCGCCAGAATCAATTCGTCTGCTGTCTTGAGAGCAGTTTTTAATTCCTTGACCACCTTTTTCTTTTTCTCTGGAACCACATAGATTGGTTGAAATTCATCTTCCACATTGATCCCCAAAGTTGCCCACTTTTTATCTTTATAAGCAGGAGGAATCTCCTTGGCAGAGGGTGGTAAATCTCGGACATGACCCATAGATGCCTGAACCTGATAGTCAGAAGGCAAATAATTACGAATAGTACGCGCTTTTGTAGGAGATTCGACAATAACTAATGTTGACATATAAATGGAGTTAACGCAGTAAAATAACAGGTGTTGATTTTGTTTATTAAGGTTTAATGACTAATCTATAGTTATAATCCCTCAATCGGCAAACATCCTTTTTCAATTTATTATTCTCACCATAACCAAGATTAGCGAAGAGTTCACAACTTAATTGTTAAAAAGTAAAAACACTGATTACTTAAGAATAGGATAGACAGAGGAGTACAATCTTTTGTAAAGCTTTTTTAGTAATTGTTCAATTGTATCTATATCTGACAATACCCAAAAACTCTATGGATTTTTCTAGCAGCGTAGCCTCTCAGCTTCATGCAGCCACGATTTTGCCCGAAGGGCTCGTTATTATAACGATTATGGCTGTTTTAATTGGCGATTTAATCTTTGGGCGCAGTTCTTCTCGTTGGTTGCCCTATTTAGCAATGTTCGGGTTACTGAGTACTCTTATTGCCCTATTTTTTCAATGGAACAACGCCGAGGCGATCGCTTTTCTCGGTTCGTTTAATGGCGATAACCTGAGCGTCGTCTTTCGTGGCATCGTCGCGCTCTCAACAGCGGTCACTATATCCATGTCCATCCGCTATATTGAGCAGTCGGGGACATCTTTAGCAGAATTCATCGCTATTTTGCTGACGGCTACTTTAGGGGGAATGTTCCTTTGTGGAGCAAACGAATTAACTATGGTGTTTATTTCCCTAGAAATGCTCAGTATCTCCTCCTACCTGATGACGGGATATATGAAGCGCGATCCTCGCTCTAATGAAGCAGCATTAAAATATCTTCTGATTGGGGCAGCAAGCTCGGCGATCTTCCTTTATGGAATGTCATTACTCTATGGCTTATCTGGAGGCGAAACAAATCTTAACACAATCGCTACTAAGGTCGTAGAAATTAACGGCGTACAGTCCTTGGGACTAGCGATTTCTCTAGTATTCATCATTGCAGGTATTGCCTTTAAAATTTCCGCCGTACCTTTCCACCAGTGGACACCCGACGTTTACGAAGGTTCTCCAACTCCCGTAGTGGCTTTCTTATCTGTCGGTTCAAAAGCTGCGGGTTTTGCCTTAGCAATTCGTCTGTTGGTAACTGCTTTTGGTTCGCTTACCGAAGAGTGGCACTTTATCTTTACCGCCCTGGCAATTCTTAGTATGGTGTTGGGTAACGTAGTCGCCCTGGCACAAACTAGCATCAAGCGGATGTTGGCATACTCTTCCATCGCCCAAGCTGGTTTTGTGATGATTGGTTTAATCGCTGGTACAGATAACGGCTATTCCAGTACGATCTTTTACCTGTTTGTTTACCTATTTATGAACCTGGGAGCGTTTACCTGTATTATTCTCTTCTCCCTCCGTACTGGTACAGACCAAATTAGTGAATATGCTGGCTTGTATCAAAAAGATCCCTTACTTACTCTTGGTCTGAGTGTTTGCTTACTTTCCTTGGGTGGTATTCCTCCCCTGGCAGGTTTCTTTGGTAAGATTTATCTCTTCTGGGCTGGTTGGCAATCTGGACTATATGGTCTGGTGTTATTAGGTCTGATCACCAGTGTAATCTCAATTTACTACTACATTCGTGTCATCAAAATGATGGTGGTAAAAGAACCCCAGGAAATGTCTGAATCAGTTAAAAACTATCCCAACATCAACTGGAAACTTCCTGGGATGCGTCCTTTGCAAGTTGGTTTAGTCTTATCGGCGATTATTACCTCTTTGGCGGGAATTTTATCTAATCCTTTGTTTACCCTCAGCAGCAATTCTGTTAATAGTACTCCTATACTGAAATCGGCTGTGATTACCCAGGAAATTCCTCAAAACAGCATTCAAGTTTCCACAGTGGAAGATTTGATTAATAAATAATTGAATTGCGCGAGTTAGTTTGAATAGTTAGTATTTAATACTTAGTCTGCATCAGCAGACTATTTTTTTTGCTAGACAAACTAAATTATTTTCGCCACCTGTTAAATTGGCATTGAAAAAATCAACAGTTTGAAAATTTCCTTGGCTTAAGTTTGCTCCATCCAAAGTTGCACCCATAAACTTAGCGCGAGCGCAATTCGTTTCCGAAATATTAGCTTGACTGGCTTTAGCACAGCTAAAATCTACTTCGATCGAACTCGCACCGTTCAAATCTGCCCATAACAAACTAGCGAAATGAAAATAAGCGCGATCGCCTTTTGCTCCTTGCAAAATTAATAATGCTCGTTAAATTTTAATCGATCCAACCTGACTGATGGACACATCTCAAAACAAGCCAAAAGCTAAGTGACACAGTGCAAAGAGCGGACACGAGAAAATAATAACCGTTCATAATAGTCAGCCTCAGCCCGACGACTAGCAAAACAAGGTTGGCGATCGCCTTGAGGTAAAGGCAACAAAGAAAGCAACAACAACCCTTATGAACCCTCCCTCACAACCATAGTCTAAAGAAATAATTATTGTGTTCAGTATAAGGCGTTGCTGATTTAAGTAATGACGTACACAATAATACTGTTCGTAGCTATTAGCTGTTAGCTATCAGCTTTTAGCTTTTAAGAAAATATTATTTGCGGATGAGTAAGTGAAATAGA
>JASJEI010000260.1 GCA_030064795.1 Pleurocapsa sp. MO_226.B13
AGCGGAGCCATCCCACCACTTGTGCCAGAGGGCGCGATTGTTACCCACTACAAAGCAATCCAATCGGTTAGCCGCCCAGGATGAAACTGCCACTCCATCGGTGCAGAATCCGCCCAGATTCTCCCAGCTACTCCACCTAGATGAGATGCGATCGTAAGCTGCTTTTGCCTTAATGATGCCAGTACCAGAATGCCGATCCCAACCAGCAGGACCAATATCCTTGGCAGTATCCTTCAGTGCGTGCTTCGCTTGAGCTTGGGTCAATGCAGGATTGGCCTGCTTGAATAAGGCAACGACTCCAGCAGCAATCGGTGTTGCAGCAGAAGTACCGCTATCGCTATCGAAAAATCCTTTGAAATGGGTGACTGAACAAAAGTCAGGCTTCTTGGGATCCAGTGCTCCAGGTCCTTGACTACTGTACCCGACGAACTGTTCATTTTTGTTGACGGCCCCCACTGTTATGACTTGTGGATGGCTATTGGCCCCCCAGATACTCTTACCAGGTCCGTTATCAGAACCACATCTTGAGTCAGGACAGGTTGCTCCACAGTTGCCAGCAGCAAACAACACCAGGATTCCTTCGTTAAGCGCATCCACTACCTTTCGCGTAAAGGGATGGTTAGGATTTCTCGCATAATCTGTATCCCAGCTTTCCTGAAATATGCCCCAACTATTGGTTAAGATATGGGGTGTTCCGTTAGAGCGGTGTTGGTTGATAGCCCATTGGAAACCTGTGAGTGCGTTAGAGATAGCATTTCCAGCAATCCGGATATCGTAAATTTGTGCATTCGGTGCCATACCTAATACGTCTGTGGCACACATATTGCCATGCCAGCCCCAGCTTACTCCTGTCGTTCCCCAGTTGGCGGTTGGCCACCCCCCAATCACTCGCGGTATAAGTTTTCCAGGCCATCGTCGATCGGAAGTATCACCAGGGCTAATTGGGCGTCCTTGGGCGGTAATACCACCGTCAACTACACCAACGACGATTCCATCTCCTTTATGCCCCGCTGTCCAAATTTTATTGACGCCAAGGTAGTTGGCTACATCATTGATAGTCCCTTTAGCGACCCCAGGCTGGCAATCGCAGGTGCCAATGGGACAAGTTGCAAAACCCTCCATTGGACTCACAAAGCCAGTGGGCTTTTCCTTTAGCATGGCTTCAAAGGGCGCGATCCGAGTGTCTCTCCATACTTTGACGACGTTGGCTTGCGCTTCGAGTTCTGGGATCTTACTCGTCTCTATCTTGCCGCGTACGATCACTGTTTGTTCCCCCGCAGCTGCCAATTGTGCTGTTTGTTCCGGAGCTGGACTAATCGGTACGGGCTCATAAGTGGAATCTAGCTGAAAACTGGGCACATTCACATTTAATCCTGTAGCCATTTGCAAGGCATACGAGGCTGATTGAGTCGTTGGGATCCGTACTTCGATCAATACACCCTGTGGTTCACCCTCTACTTCGTTAGCTAGCATTCCAGCTTCTTGCATACTGCTTCCATTAGCTCCTGATTCCATGCTTCCAGTCGGCATTTCGCTTCCGCCAGCTCCTGATTCCATGCTTCCAGTCGGCATACTGCTTCCATTAGCTCCTGATTCCATACTTCCAGTCGGCATTTCAATGTGAGTACCACCTGATTCCTTACCATCATTTGGCATTTGTTGTATTCCTAAATTGTTTTCCATCTTTAAAAATCCTCATCTAATAAATCAGAGCTAAGCTAGACAACCTTATTCGAAGACAATTTTGGTCAAGGCGTTATAAACATATTTCTAAGCTTCAAATCGCACTCGATATATGTGCTCATTAGATAGTTTGGGGACTGGGAATTAGTTATTATTACGTTCTCATGAGTGAAATACTTAACCTCAGATACGATCTGTTGAACTGAAGTTAATTAGAAACACCCAGGCTTCAAAACTATGACTGTCTTGTCTTCTTTTAGGGGATAATTACTTTTAACTTGAAGGTTCTATAGGACATGGTTCGTCAACTATATATTCAAATGCACGATCCCCTTTTCCAATAAGTTCATCTTTGCCTTTTACCTTTTGACAAAGCTTGACTGAAACCTTTCTAAAACACCCTTAGAAATCACCAAGACGAATATGTTCTGAGAGTAGTTTATTTAACTGCACTATATTTTCCTTCTCTTGTTCCTTAACCTTTCTCCAAAAGGCTTGTACTGACTAATATCCCTCCGCATTAGCAATATATTGGTCATACCGCCATACTTGTTCTCTTAATTTAACTGTTTCTTTGAACTTAGTCAAAGATTATGAGGAACTTGTGTGCAAACTTAAATGTTACATAAGTTTATTTTGATAAATACCAGCAAAAAAATTGAAACTTGACTATAATTTAATCCTTGACAAAATGTAGATTAGACTGAGATTTTTAGTCTATTTCTCAGGAGATCGATCGCACTGGTAAATTTTTCTACAAGCACCGATAAACTTTCTGCATATCGCTTTAGTCTTTTTGCTAGTTAATTTAGCTTATCTCAAAGGTTTGGGGTTAGAGGCGATCGCCAATTCGGAAGCAGTGGCAACAGATTTGATGCGTCAGACTTTGGGTGAAGCAGGAGGACAGTAAGATGATATTTATTTGAAGAGTCAGTGTAAGTTCTAGGAAGCTATTCAAGAAGCGATCGCATTACGAGATCGGCGATCGCAATTGATGTATTGTTTCTCTTTTAGGGTAAAATCTCAAACAATTGATTTCCACACAATTGATAAATGTAAAAATCGCGATCTAGGGTGAATATTTGTTTTTGATTAAGCACTTCAGCGATCGCTAGTATTTTTACCTTGTCTTGTCTTAGTGTAGCAAGACTGATAGTAAGACATTTAATATGACTCTAGTTTCAAATCTATGAGTAAGATTAAACTGTAAGTTAAGAGTAATTCTGGAAATTACTCTTGGTATTTTAACTAGTTCTACAATCAAACCTAGATATGAATTTTGGAGCTAAACTATCGAACAAATATTAGCAACAACTTTCTCTGTTATATCTTGATAACCACTACTTCTAACAACATATTCAAGTGCAAGTTCTCGAAATTCTTGGGATTCAGCTCGTGATTTAAAGGTTTCCAGGCTACGATAAGCTACTGCTGCACTCATATAACCAAGTCTATACTTCTCGATAGCATACTCCAAGTTGTCTAATTCCAAATAAACATACATTGTTTTTTCAAAAGACTCTCGATCTTCATCCTGCCAAAAATTAGACTTGTCCGAAAATTAAATTTGTGGGAAAAAAGAGAGAAAAATGTCAAAGACATAACAATTATTGATGACCAACCCCTTAGAACACATTCGGAAACATCCCCAACTAGCCAAGCAACTTATCGGTCTGACTTTACCTCAGGCGCGAACAGCTAATTAAAAAAGCGATCGCCATAGATGAGCAGAGGAAAAAAGAAGCGGAAGTCCACAAAATTCGAGTAAATAAAAAAGGAGCTGGTCGAGGGAAGAACTTATCAGCCGACGAAGAAATTTGTTTGACTCTTTTCTATTTAAGACAGATGCCAATTTTTGAGGTGTTAGGAATGATGTTTGAAGTGGGTCGAACAACGGCCAATGATATCTTTCATTATTGGTTAACAATTTTACGATACTTACTCCCTTGCAGTCTCTTAGACGAGTGGCAAAAATCGACTCAAAATAAAGTAGAGATCGCTTTTTCTAACAGAAAATTGACTCCCACCTCGACAAAATCTAGTTCCAACTTACCCGACTCAATTTTTGATAAATCCAGTAGATCGTTAACTAAACTCTTGAGTCTTTCTACATCTTCGACTGCCGTATCCAGCAATTCTGATTCCGACTCAGAAAGCTTATTTTCAGTAGTTTCTGCCAATAAATTGAGACTCATTGCCATCCCCGTTAGGGGAGTGCGTAATTCGTGGGAGGCGGTAGCCACAAATTCGCTTTTGAGATTGTCTAATTCTTTGAGTTTGGTAACATCTTGCAACAGCAAAATCGCGCCAATTACCTCTTCGACATCGGTAACTACGGGAGTGATGGCAAATTTATAATATTGAACCTGCTGTTCTCTGGTTACGGTGATAATATTGTCATCTATCCGAGGCGACTTGCCCGTTTCCGCCGTTTGTTTGAGGTGTCGATAGAGAGTGCGGTCGCTAAAGACATCGAGAAAATGATTATTAGTTGCCAGCATCGATTTGACGTTGGCAATATCAGCTGCAATGGAATTGATGGCAATAATTTGCAATTGGCGATCTACAACGATAATGCCATCGGCAATACTCTGAACAATTGCTTCGCTGCGTTGTTTTTCGACGATAACTTTCCCCACATTAAGATCGCGGAATGCTTTGAGTTTTTGACTCATAGTATTAATCTCCCGCGCCAATATGCCCAATTCATCTTGGGATCTAACTTGTAAGGCAATATCGTAATCGCCACTGGCGATCTTTTCCGTCGCGCTGGTCATTTCCGCTAAGGGTTGTACGATGCGACGGGTTAACAACAAACTAAACCCCAAACCGACCGCTGCTGCCGAAATTCCCGCCACACTCATCGACAAAATTGCCTGTTCTGATATCTGTTGGGCATTATCCGAGGCCGCTTCCATTGTCGATTGATTGATCACTCGTAGTTGGACGCAGCGATCGCGTATTCGTTCAAAGATTGGCAATACAGTGGCATAGTAAACTTGGGTAGTGGGGTTATTTTGCTGCTGTAGCTGAAAAAAAGCCTGGAGATAATCTTGATAGGCTGTTTCAATTTCCTGAATAATTTCTGCCTCTCCTGGAATCGTAATATTGCCTTCGGCACGTCCCAACCATTTGAGAAATTCAATTTGATTTGAGCGAAATTGTTGACTACCGCGTTCTTGATTTTCGAGTAAAAATAATAAAACTGCACTATCCTGTCGCTCGATCGCATCGATGATACTTTCTGCTGCCAAGATGCTATTGTAGTTTTCTCTCAGGATTGCATTGCTAGCTCTTCCCAAACGACGCAGACTGCTAATCCCCCAAGTACCGACTAAAACCACTAGGGCGAGGGGAATACTGTAACCTAATAGAATTTTATTTTTCAGCTTCATGGTTTATCTATTAGAAAAAACAGCAGGTAAATCTTTAAACAGGCAGATCGTGCCAATAAAAACCGTAAAAAATTCCAAACGTCCTAAAAACATTCCCACAATCTGCGTCCATAGCAAACCCACAGGAGCATCGGCAGATGTGACCCCAATTGACAAGCCCACAGTACCAAGACTCTGACTTTTCACGGGATCTTTTTTTCAATAAAGCGAGCGCTAAACCACCGATTCCCCAAGGCTTATTTTCCCGTTATTGATTGTCATTAAGCCAAAATTATTGAAAATAAGCCTTGGGAGGAAATCCAGTTCTGGAGGGGGTTTCAGAGATGCCGTGAAAAGTCAGACCAAGACTACTGGCATATTCAAACAGACTATCGGGGAGGGAATTACCATAGGCTGCGGTAACGATTACACCGACAAAAAAGAAGATGAAATATAAAAAGACAAACAAAGCAATAGTACGAATTTGACCGTCATCAAAAAAACTACGGCGATCGCCCTGCCAGTAATCTGGTTCGGAAATCGCATTTTTGGGCTGCATCATCCGTTTTACTTCCCACAACAAGGCTCGATACAGGGCATAAATCCGAAACTGCTTAATACCGCCCGCCGTAGCCCCCGTACCGCCACCAATCAGCATGAGAATAATCAAAATCGTCCAACCCAAGCTGTTCCAATCGCCATAGCCTACAGTAGAAAAACCCGTAGTGGAAAGAGCGGTAATGGTTTCAAAGATCGCCACTTTGATTCCTTTGCCCAAAGTTTCATAAAGACTCACGGCCACACCAAAGAAAATAATTAGGGCGCATAGAGGAATAAACAAAGCCATCAATCTGACTTCGCCGTTACGAAATACGGGCTTTAATTTACCCCGCAACAGGAAATAGCTAGTCAAAAAATTCAGCGTCCCCAAAATCATCAAGACGATCGTCACCGCTTCTACCGCAGGAGAATCCCAGTAACCGATTGAATTGGTACGAGTGGAAAACCCTCCAGTCGAGAGGGCAGCAAAAGAATGATTGACCGCATCAAACCAACCCATTCCCGACAGCCACAATGCTAAAATACCGACTACCCCATAACCCGAATAGATACTCAATACCAACTTAGCCGATCGCCTGACGTTGGGGGCAAGTTGTTCGCTTCTTCCTTCTGCCGAAGTTAAACCCGCCCCCGATATTCCAGAAATCGCACTCAGGGCGATGATGGCAAACCCACCACCACCAGCCAGTTCGATATTGCTGCGGTAAAGCAAAATTAGACGAGAAGCCTGAGTAACGTCTACCACCGATAGCCCCGTAGTCGTCCAACCGCTAGTAGATTCAAAAGCAGCCTGGGTCAAGTTGAGTCCCTGAATCAGCATAAAAGGAATCATGCCCACGGCGATCGCCACTAGCCAAGCCAAAACTACAATTACCGAACCTTCAGGTAGAGATAAACTAATTGTCCTTTTTGGTGCGAGAAACCGCCATAGTAAACCACCTACAATTGCCAAAACCAGCCCTGGGAGGACAAACCCCCAGGCTAAATTAGCCTCTTCGGGATAGAAAATTAAAGCCAATAATGGAGAAAGAATCACAATTCCCGCGATCGTCCAAATTAATCCCGTATATCCTAAAATTGCCCGATAACGCTGACGTAAATATCCGCTGTAACGGTTTTCTTTTACTTTTTCTAATAGCATTTTTACTCCATTACATATTATTAAATCTATTTAATTTACTGCTTACTAATTCTTTAATTGGTGGGCATGAATCTCTGGTTATTGGTCTTTCTCGAAGTTGTAGTCTTGCCCACCCTACGGGCTAATTCTTTGATTGGTGGGCATGAATCTCTGGTTATTGGTCTTTCTCAAAGTTGTAGTCTTGCCCACCTGACAATGCTTTTGTAGAGACGCGATCTGTCTTGTTTCTACTCGTTGCACAGTAACCGCATCAACTGTCCATAACTTTCTGGTTGACCGATAACTATCAATCGATCCAATGCTTGCAAACTATTTTCGCCATTCGGCACAATTACCTCACCCTGACGTAAAATAGTGGCGATTAAAGTACCGTTGGGTAGCTGTATCTCATCGATGGTTTTACCTACCACTGGATTATCGTTTTCCAGGGCTATTTCGGTAACGTTAACTTTACCTTCGGCGATGGGAAGCAGATTTTGAATATCGCCCGAAGTGGTTTGTTGCTCGATCAAACTGGCAATAATCTGTGTAGCGGAAAAAGCGACGGTAACGCCTAATTTCTCAAAGATCGGCTGATTTTGAGGATCGTTAACTAAGGCGATAGTTCGAGGTACGCCATACTCTTTTTGAGCAATCTGACAGGCAATTAAATTATCCTCATCATGGGTAGTCAAAGACAAAACCACATCCGCCTGAAATGCTCCAGCCTGAGCCAGAAGTGCGGGATTACTACCTTGCCCGTAAATCACCGTTGCTTTGAGCGATCGCGATAGAGTTTTGGCTTCATCGTAGTTATCGTTAATTATCGTGGTGTAGTAATTCTTGCTGGCAAACTGTTTAGCAAGGAAATAAGCCAGTTTGCTGCCACCGATTAAAATAATTTTCATAATAGATATTGAATATATTTATTTTTGGTTTTAGCTGGGAAGATTAGCGATAAAAGCATCAGCGGAAAGCTGTGTCGGGCTAATCGTAGCAATGCCAAAATCGCGATAAATTTTTTCCCTAGCTGGATCGAATACTCGCGCTATTACAATACCTATTTGAAATATTTGTTTGGCGATCTGCGCCACCATCAAATTAATATTGTCTTTATCGGTAACTGCCAGCAAACAATCTGCTCCATCTGCTTTTGCACTACGCAAGATTTCAATTTCGGAAGCATCCCCAGTAATCTGAAAGCCACTAAAATCGCTGCTTAAATTTTGAAAGGAACGTTCGTTAGGATCGATAACCACGACGCTGTTTCCCTGACTGCTGAGACGAGAAGCCAGAATCGACCCCAAACGCCCACATCCTATCACCACAATATATTGAGATGCCATTGTTAAATATTCTTGAAAAAGAGATCGCAATCTAATTTAATTTACAGAATTGTATCAGCAGCAGCACCAGCACAAATCTGCTTGAAGATATAGATTGTTTTTCTCCCTCGCGTTCTCAAGTGCAATATTTTTAGTTGGGACAATTTTAAAATTACTATAGCGTTTCTCGAATTAGTGAGATACACTAATCCAAATTTAGTCAGCTAATTTTGGATGAAAGCATATTCGATTGATTTACGGCAGAAGATCATTGATGTTTACGCTCAGGAGGAAATTTCTCAACGTCAACTAGCCCAAAGATTTTGTGTCGCTTTAAGTTTTATTGTCAAGTTAATTAAGCAATATCGTGAGACTGGACAAATAGCACCAAAACCATTTAATGGAGGAGTTAAACTCAAACTAACCCCAGAAAAGCTGATAATTTTGGCAGATTTAATTGAAAACAACAATGATGCCACCTTAGATGAACTATGCCAAATGCTTGAACAAAAGACAGGAATCAGAATTTCTCGTGCCACCATGGGAAGAATGACTCAAAGATTAAAATTAACCGTAAAAAAAAACTCTACATCCTGATGAAAAAGCGCACCGCCTGCGCTGAGGTCTCCTCAGCGTAAAGACGGAGCAAGCAGAAACTGAACGAGTGCAAAAACTCAGGGTCGATTTCTGGGACAAAATCCGCGATATTCCCGTAAAAGACCTAATTTTTCTGGATGAGGCAGGAGTCAACTTAGCTTTAGTTAGATTATATGCTCGTGCGCCACGTGGTCAAAGAGCCAGGGGAACTCGTCCTCAGAAACGAGGCAAAAATGTATCCCTGATTGGAGCGATCGCTTTAAAAGGAATTGTCGCATCGATAAATCTTTTAGGTTCGACTGACAGATTAACATTTGAGGCTTTTGTCATCCGAAAACTCGTGCCGAATCTTTGGAAGGGTGCAACTGTAGTTTGGGATAACAGCAGTATTCATAAAGGAGAAGAAATTGAAAAAGCGATCGCCGAGGCTGGAGCTAGATTAATTTATCTACCTCCTTATTCACCTGATTTCAATCCGATTGAAAACTTTTGGTCAAAAGTGAAAAACACTCTTCGTTCTATTGGAGCAAGAACCTATCAAGCTCTTGATTTAGCGCTCGCTGAGGCCTATAGCCAAGTCTCCTTGAAAGATATTCGCAATTGGTTTGCTCATTCGTGCTACTGTATCTCATCAATTTGAGAAACGCTATACCGACTTTTTCTAGTAGTTCCATCGCCTTGGCTTTGGCTTCGGATTTCGATAAGCCTCGCAGGTGAATTGGGCCAAGGGTAATATTTTTGAGTACCGTCAGATGGGGAAACAGATTAAACTGTTGAAATACCATACCTACTTCTCGGCGTAACAGTTCGATTCCCTTCTGATTATGAGCGATGAGAGTACCATCGATTTCGATGCTGCCTTTTTGATAGGGTTCTAAACCGTTAAAGGTGCGAATAAAAGTCGATTTACCCGAACCAGAAGGACCCATCAGCACCACAACTTCACCACGATTAACAGTCGAGCTTACTCCTTTGAGTACGTGAAAACCATTGTCATACCATTTCTCTACGTTGCGGGCGACGATTATCGGTTCGGTGTCTAGGGTAGCAGTATTTGATGTTTGCGATCGCGGTTGAAAGTTAGTCATGGTTTTTTATTTTGGTTTTGTGAACTGGTAGGGGCGAACGGTCGTTAGCCCTCGCTAGATTGATATCAAGTAGTCGCAGAGGCTAAATCTTCAGGTAGAGGTTCACCAAACCATTTGAGAGATAGCTGGTTTAATTTCCCAGATTGTTTGAGATTGGTGATAATTTCGTTTACCCGTTCTAAAAGTTCTGTATCTCGTTTACGAATGCCGACATAACAGGGAGAATCTTTCATGATGAATTTACTCTCTATTTTTTCGTCGGGGTTGTCTTGGATTAATTTAGCTGCTACTACATTCCCCGTCGCAATCAAATCTACCTGTCCCGAAACTAACGCCGATGCAGTCAGACTGTTATTAGCATAGCGTTTGATATCTACCTTACCTGGGGGTAGCTTAGAGATTTCTAAGTCTTCGAGAGAACCTTGCGCCACACCTACGGCTTGTCCGTCGAGATCGTCGAAGGAAGCAACTTCGATATTTGGTCTACCATAAATCCCCGAAAAGAAAGGCGCGTAGGGTTGGGAAAAGTCGATAATGGCTGCTCTTTCTTCGTTTTTACCCAAACTAGAAATTACCAGATCTACCCGATCTGTTTGTAGAAAAGGAATGCGATAATTTCCGACTACCGAGACTAATTTCGCCTCAACTCCCAGTCCCTCGGCAATTCGATCGGCTACATCGATGTCGTAACCCCTCGGTTGCATATTCGGCCCTACTGCACCAAAGGGAGGAAAATCGGCAGGTACGGCAATACTTATTTTTCCTGCTGTCTGTATATCTTCTAGCGTGTCTCCTCCTGTTGCTAATTGAGCAATATTTGCAGAAGAGATATTGGCTTGGGATTTAACCGCATCGGAATCTCCTCCACTACAGGAAGCAATACTTATCGTCAGCAAGAAACTGGCGCAAAATAACGCTAAAGCTCTTTTAAACCTGGTGGGAAATAATGCTTTGAGAAAGTCTAAGGTCATGGCGATCGCATTTATGCCTCATAGGATAATTTCTTTTCTAGTTGCTGACTCCAGGTAGATAGGGGATAGCAGACGATAAAGTAAATTAAGCCCGCCAAACCAAAGATTAACAATGATTGTAGGGTTACGTTGTTAATTAAAGCAGCAGCCCGCGATAGTTCGGTAAAGCCAATAATCGAAGCCAAAGAAGTTCCCTTGATTACCTGGACTAAAAAGCCAACAGTAGGGGCGATCGCTCTTTTTATTGCCTGGGGTAAGATAATTAGCTGTAGTTGTTTAAAGTAGCTAAAGCCTATTGCCGAACCTGCTTCCCACTGTCCTTTCGGCAAAGATTCAATCGCACCGCGCCAGATATCGGCTAAAAAAGCACTGGTAAAGGCGGTTAGGGCTAAAGTTGCTGCTGCTAACGGCGATAGGTTTACGCCAAATACTACCGAAATTCCGAAAAAAGCTAAAAATAATTGCAAGAGCAAGGGTGTTCCTTGAAAAAATTCGACATAGAGCCAGCTAATACCCCTAAGCCATTTAATCGAAGAGATTCGCATCAGCATGACGATAAAACCGACAATACCACCGCCGATAAAAGCGATCGCCGAAAGAATCAACGTCCATTTCGTAGCAATGACTAAGTTAAGAAAAATACGAGGCAATGTGAAGCCGTCCATAATGGACTCCTAAAGTTAACGTCTATATTTGGCAAATTCAAACACTTTATTTTCAATCGCAAATGCCACTGCTTTAATTAGCCAGACAATTGCTAGATAAAGTAACGCCAGGGTAAAGTAAATCTCAAAACTGCGGAAGGTGCGGGAGTTTAAATAGTCTCCTGCATAGGTTAGATCTTCGGCGGCAATTTGCGAGACGACGCTGGTAAACAATACCGCTAGAATTACTTGACCGATTAAAGCTCGATAGATATTAGCTAAAGCTGGCGGAATGATAATATAGCGAAACACCGCCAATTTTTTAAAGCCAATTGCCATCCCCGCTTCCCATTGTCCTTTGGGAATACTTTCGACTCCCGCCCGCACGATTTCTGTAGAGTACGCGCCAAAATTGATCGCTAGAGAGACAATTGCTGCTTGTTCTGCCGAAAGTTTAATCCCGATATTGGGTAAGCCAAAAAAGATAAAAAATAGTTGAATTAAATAAGGGGTGTTACGGATAATCTCCACATAAGCCAAGGCGATCGCATTGAGAATTTTATTACCAGAAGTCCGACATAGAGAACCAATAATACCGATAACTAAACCAAAGGCGAGAGCCTTCGGCATCGCTTTGCGTAGCGCCAGTACCGAAATTTTTAAAGTCAACCAAGCACCAGCGAGCAAAACATCGATATTTTCTCCAATTACGGAAAAATCAAATCTATAATCCATACCCAAAAGCAAAAACCGTTGCTTGCCTATATCTGAATACGGTATACAAACAATCTCCAAAAAAAAGTATCAACGATCGCATTAGTTTGGGGAAATTTGATTTCAACTGAACACAGCACTTATTTCCTTATTCTTCGTTCCTTATTCCTTCTCTCTTCTCAAATCATCTTCCTCTTTTGAGGTCGTAAATTGCCTTTTCTGCCAACCAGTCAGCAGAGCGATCGCTATTGTTTTTGTAAATACCTACTAGGAGTCGATTAGCAGTTTTAGGATCGTTAATCAGTCTTAGTAGTTGGCGACGTAACTTGGGACTGACGCGATCGAGTAAGGCAGTTTCAGAATTTTGATTGGCTCTATAATTAGCTTCAAGAGATTTAGGGAAACGTAGCAAGTACCAGAATAGCGAACCTGTAGCAATCAATCCCATAAACACGATAATGCGGATTGAATTGTCTTTTGACTTACTGTTGGAGTCATTTAAGATTGCTTTGTTGCTATCTCGTAAGACAAAATTATTGTCAGCTAACTGTATATTTTTTGGCTCGGTCGCAGTTACTTGAAAGCTTGTATATCCGCTGGCAAAGATAACGCAGATAAAAGTCGAAATAAATACAGTTTTTTTCAGAGAAATTAAATATTGTTAATCTAAAAGTTGATTTAAAATGTGATTTAGTTAGTTATTTTTGGAATTGGTTTACCAATTTATTAGCAACTATTATATTTATAAAATATTTAAAGTTACAATAAAATTATTTGGTTATTAAAAGGTTTTATCTAAACTTCATATAATCGAGCAGGTGTGATATCTCAATAAAAAATAAATTAGCGATCGAGGTAATTGGTATAGTGTATTTTACGGTGTAGGCAGATTATACTTGAACTAAAATAGCGTCCACAGATGAACTCGGATAAACGCAGATAAATGAATCTGCTTTTCTACAAATTGAAGGTGAGATCCGCGCGAGGTCTACGCACATCTCTAATCACCTTGTTGAATTGTTCGATGTACGTTCTTAGTCGGGCAAAATGTTGTAAATGATTTTTCGATTAATATATATTTCTTTGTTGTGTAATCAATGCCTCAATATAATCATCTTGTCAATCAGCTTCGCAGCTTATTAGGTATCCTAGAATTAGATCGAGAATCTCAACTTTATCAGGATACTGTTGCTATTTGTGGCTATTTAACTAGTGATGTATATCGTATTGCTGTATTTGCCCCGTTTAATCATGGCAAGTCAACTTTATTGAATGCTTTATTAGGAAGTAAAACTTTACCCATAGATTTAATTCCGACAACTGGCGCAGCAATATGTGTAGGTTATGGAGAAGAGTTGCACACAGTAATTAGTCTTAAAGATGGTACTAAAATTGAGCAAGAAGGTATCGAGGTTCTCAAGCAATATGCCATCTTAGATGATGACCGCAGGATGAAAGAAGAGGTTGTAGAAGTTAAAGTTACTTGCAATCATCCTTGGTTAAAAACAGGAATAGAATTTCTCGATCTTCCTGGTACTAACGATCGCGAAGCACAAAATGATTTAGTCCGCCATAAATTACTCAGTGCCGACTTGATTATTCAGGTTTTGGATGCTCGTAAGTTAATGACTTTAGAAGAGAGAGAAAATCTCAAAAACTGGTTATCAAATAGAGGTATTTCTACGGTTATTTTTGTGGTGAACTTTCTGAATTTACTAACTGCTGAAGAACGACAAGCAGTAAAAAAACGTTTGTATTTTGTTGCCGAAAGTTTTCGCTCGAATTTACCTCAAGGAATTAGTAATCTTTATTGTGTTGATGCTTTACCTGCACTTAGAGCTAGAATTAAAGGTAATTTAGCAGCTGCTCAAACTACGGGAATAACCGATTTAGAAACAGCATTACAGACAATAGCTAGCTTACATCGACAAGAGCAAGTCAGACTACCCCGCGTACTTCAAATTACCCAGCAGTTAATTAGTAAAGCAATATCCAAGCAACAGCAACTCCAACAAGAAATAGCAGAACAGCAACAAAAATCAGAGCAACAAATTATAGTTAAACAAAAAGCCGAACAATTAATTCAACAAGGTTTTGATCGCAGTATTTCCGATTTTAGGGGTTGGCTTTACTTACCAAAACTATTAACTGACTATCAAGCTTCTCTGGCGATCGCCCTGCAACAAACTAGATTCGATCGATGGTTTGAGTTGGAGTTTCAACCTAATCTATTTAGCTATAAACAAGCGATTAATAAATGGGTAAACCAAGGCTGCGAATTTTTTCAGCACGATAACCCACAGTTACTGGAGATTGGTTTTTCTCAACCACCAATCATTGAAATTCCCCAATATCCTGCCGAATCTCGATCTAATAATACTAAATTTAAATCTTTTATTCCCCAAGAGCTAAATTTTATGCTCAAAAATAAAGCTGGTGCGGTGGTTTTGGGTGGAGCAAGTTATGTCTTAAATAAAATGACAGCAAAATCTAAATTAACAGATAATTATTCAGAACTGAAAAGTACTAAAATTTCTTCTCAAGTATATGCTGATGCAGCAGCAACATATCTCAAAAACTTTAGCGATCGCACCGATCGAGTCTTAAATCAATATGAAAAAATAGCTGGCGAGTATATTACCTTTACTCCACCAGCTATCCAAACTAAAACTACAGCGACTGACTATCAATTACAGCTATTAAATAATCTTATTAGTAGCTTAGAATCTGAGTTAAGCTCGATCGAAAGCAAAATTTATTAAACAAGAGGGGTCAATTCAATATATCTGTAATCGTTCTCTCAATCGATCTTTCTACTCCTCTTTGAAAACCGTCCATTAACATTCTTTCTATAGCGGAAGATTCGCGTTTCTTTTTAGAAGACTCAGCTACTGTTGGATTTGTTACTGTTTTTTCACCAACAAAAGTAAAACTAAGATCGGTACTACGATGATCTCTACTAGTGACATCGTTTTTGTTACTTCCCGTGTAAAAACTCTTACCTTTAAGTAATTTTACCGTAACTTCTCCACCTTCTTCTGGGGAAATCATCCCTGAATGAACCGCCGTGCTACAAATACCTGAATTTACAGTATAAACACTAGTTCCCCAGATAGGAGCATGAATTAAATTTTCTGATGCAGGTTGACAATCAAACGTATATTTTTTGCCGATATTTTCATCTTCATCTAATCCCATACTACTCAGACGACTATTCCAGCCAATTTCGGGTACAAATTCATAGTCATTTTCTGCCCAAACTGGTTTAAAAGATGTAGTGCCGACTGCGATCGCTAGACCAAAGATAACTATTTTGAGATTTTGGTTAATTGTTGTGATATTCATCAATGTAATTAAATTGTTATCAAAATTGCCCTACTTTTATCAAAAAAATCTCTTTATATGAATTACTCATAATTAATATTCTGTTGATGAAGAAATAACCAAGAAAACTAAAATTTGTTTACTGATTCTTCATACTATTTATAGTCAGGGCATAATCTCGAATTGCCTGTGACGATCGGCACTGCTTGATGTGATTTAAAATCTCAACTAGCTCATCTATTTTCTGTCTTATTTTCGGTGATTTAAGGTCAGAATTATTAACTAGAATGGCGACAATCAAAGTCGAACCATTAAGTGTAGATAGATATCCAGACAGGGAACTTACTCCCGTTAGAGTTCCTGTCTTCCCCCAAAAACGTCCTTGAATATCGGGATTATTAAAACGGTTCTGTAATGTTCCATTAATTCCAGAAATCGCTAAAGATTGTCGATACAATTTACTGTAGGGGTATGGCAACTCGGACATTAATTTAAGTGTTTTTACTAATGTCTGAGGACTGACTAAATTTTGTCGCGATAAACCAGAAGCATCAACTAAAACATATTCTTCTGGGTTAATACCTAGCCGATCTAAACTTCGATCGATTGCTTCAATGGTAGTATCGGTATTGAGTTTTTTAGCTAAAACTTTAGCAATTGCTTCCGCATATAAATTATTACTTTCTTGATTGATTTCTTGAATGATTTCTGCAATTGAGGGAGAAGAAATAGCCAGTAATCTCGTTTCTAATTCATCTTGTTGAGTTTCTCGAACGACGATTCCCCTAGTGACAGTAATTTCCGCCTGAGCTAAATGTAACCGAAAAGATTCCAGAAAATAATTAGCAGGATCGACTACAGCTAAATCCCAAACATCTGGAGGTTCGTTTACGGCCAACTCACCTCGGATCTGTAAAACTGGCTTGCCCAAATCTCCATCAATTTCGATGTTGTAAGCAATGTCTGCTGCTCCAGTTATCGCTTGATTGATTACTTGCCATTGTCTGCCTCCAGTCGTATCGCTCCAATAAAACCGAACTGGCTTGCCGATTTGTTGCGGTAGTAAAGTTAGCGTTACCGTATTTTGATTGAGAATGGTACTGTTTATTGCTGTGGCATAGTAACTATGGACATCTAACCATTCCCAAGTAGGATTGATTATCGGTGGTTCAAAATAACTATCATCAATTATTAACTTTTCGATCCGTTTAACTCCTAGAGCTTGCAACTGATGTACTATAGTTTTTAAGCTTTTACTAGATATACTGGGATCTCCTTGTCCTTTTAAGCGTAAAGAAGTTAAGTTAGGAGGATTTCCTACAGCAAAAAGTGGAGTTTCGATCCGATAATCTGCACCCAATTGCGACAGTACCGCAGCAGTAGTTAGCAGTTTGGCACTAGAAGCAGGGACAAAAAACTTATCTCCATTAAGGCTATATAAAGATTCCCCGTCAAGAGTTTGCACCTCAATACCCCAAAGCGATCGCGATAACTCAGGACGATTGATAATTTCTTCAATAGCTGTAGGTAAGTCACTGGGACAAAGCTCAGACTCTTCTGCTGCCAAACTCCCTCGATAGAATGTCTGCATACAGAACAGCAAACCAAACCCGCCTAAGAAATTGAACCAACGCCTCATTAGTCTCATCTTGGAAAATACACCCCAGTAAATTAAAGTCCCTATAGAACCAATTTGAAATCTCTCAGATTGTCAAATAATTTAGTAATGCTTATCTCGATCGTCGCTCTAAAATAAAAATTCAATATTATATTGCCAACAGAATCAAGTCATAATTTACTCATTATTCGTTCACGATGATGATAATTAGAAAATTAATCAAGCATGATGCAGAACATTATAGAAATATTAGATTAGAAGCTTTATATAATAATCCAGATTCTTTTGGCACAATGTATGATGAAGAAGCCATTGTGACGATAGATAAGTTTAGGGAGAGAATACCAGTAGATAATAATAACTTTATTTTAGGATGTTACAAAGATAAAAATCTAATTGGAATCGTTGCATTTCATCAAGAATCAAGAATAAAAGTCAGACATAAAGCATATATTCGTTCCATGTATGTTAAACCAGAATGGCGAAAAAAGGGTGTAGGTAAATTATTGCTAAATGAATTAATTGAAAGAGCCAAGGCTACTAAGGAGATAGAAATATTATTACTCGATCTGGTTACTAATAATCTCCCAGCTAAAAAACTCTACTTATCGCTTGGGTTTCAGATATATGGAATAGAGAAAATGGCATATAAATTGAATCATCAATATTTCGATCTGGAATATATGTCTTTACGGATTAAATCTGAGAAAGTCCACTAGCTTATGGTGATGGGATAATGAAATATATAGCAATACGTATTGCTATACTATAGTCATTCCAATTAATTTCCTCATGGTAGCTTTGTATTAATAAATAGCTTGAATATTACTTGTTTATCCCCGAAGGGGGCTACTTGTTTATCCCGAGCTATGCGGGACAAGTCCCCGAAGGAGGCTACTTTTTTACAAAACCGACTGGTTACTATTTAGAATGACTATAGTCGCGATCGCCAATTGATTTCAGTTACTGTTTTAAACAGCAAAACTACTCACCTGGTTGAATATTTAGCGACCAATCATAATTGAGGTATTTCACCCGATAATCTCCTGCTTTTAGATATTCTGCATCTTCAGGACTGACATAATTACTAATAAAATTAAGTACGGCTTTTTGTTTTTTATTTCCCGTAAAACCTTCATCTGTACCGTAGCTAGGAATCCAGTCTTGACCGTACCAATCAAAAATTTTAGAAATAGCCACAATCTGATTTTGACGGTCTATATTTAAACCCCGTTGAGGATCTGCTAACCAGGTAGTTACTTGGTCATCAAGCTGTGCGTCCAAATTATCTCCACGATAAGGTTCAGTGCGTAAAGGGGGACAACTGAGGGCTGCACAAACTACAGCTGCATGAAGCCGTGGTTCATCGTAATCTTTTCTGAGTGTACCGTGTTCGATACCATCAAGGGATTTATTCTGACCGATTACTTGATATTGCTCTTGCTTCCAAACTCGAGGAATATCGCGAATACTTTCTTTTAAAGGGTCTTGGTTAATAATTGCTGCCAAAGTATAGGAATTATAAGCATTCATCAAAAAAGCAATTTGTTCGTCTTCACTCCAACCAAAAAAAGTTTCGGGATCGAGAGAGCCAAGACTATTATTAAATTTATCTAGAGCTTGTCGGTTAGACTGCAATTGTTGATAGGCAACTAATCCTCGATCGTTGACGTATTGAGCCAAAACCTGGGCATAGCTATCATAGCTTATTGCCTCACCAGGCGCAGCAACCTCTACCGCGCGATCGTCTGGTTCAATCTGGCTGAGTAAAGACTTTGGTTGAGAACAGCCAGCCAAAACAGCCACTGCAAATAAGAAAAAAAGCGATCGCTTAAAAACTAAAGACATAATTGTAAAAAATTCCTGACATTTAATTTAACTAATTAAATTCTGTTGGTTAATTATTAATCCAAGCTGAGACAGGGCTAAAAATAAAATCAAACAACGCTCAACTCCTTACGCTTCCGTGTCCAAAACCGATCTAGTGACATGAGATATTTAATCCTAGATAATCTATGAAACCTACAACAGTTCTCTAAATTTCCCTTAATTATTAATTTTTTTCATGCCATATCCTTCTATAGAAAACCATCATCCTTCAAAGGTCGAGTCTCCGCAGCTAGACCTATCAGTAGTTGTGCCAATCTACAATGAAGCAGAAAGCGTCGAAACCTTAATTGGTGCGATCGCCGATGCAGTGACGCCAACTCAATTAAACTACGAAATTATCTGTGTCGATGATGGTTCGCAAGATGGTTCGACTCAAGTACTAACCGATTTAGCCAGAAGACGGATCGACCTTAAAGCAGTCATTTTACGTCGTAATTACGGACAAACGGCTGCAATGGCTGCGGGATTTGAACTGGCTGCGGGAAAAGTCATTATTACTTTGGATGGGGATTTACAAAACGATCCTGCTGATATTCCAATGTTGCTGGCAAAGCTAGATGAAGGTTACGACTTAGTAAGTGGCTGGCGCGAACATAGACAGGATGCAGCATTAACTCGGTTACTTCCTTCTAAGATCGCCAATATTATTATTGCTAGAGTTACGGGAGTTAAACTCCACGACTACGGTTGTTCCCTTAAAGCTTATCGTTCGGAATTGATTGCCGATATGAACCTTTACGGCGAACTACATCGTTTCTTACCCGCTTTAGCATATATCGAGGGGGCCAGAATTGCCGAAGTACCAGTACGTCACCACGCCAGAAAATTTGGTCAAAGTAAATATGGTTTGGGTAGAACCATTCGAGTCGTCATGGACTTAATGACAGTTTTCTTCATGAAAAAATTTCTGACTCGTCCCATGCACGTCTTTGGTTTGGGGGGAGTAATTTCCCTGGCTGCGGGGGTAGCAATGGGATTGTATCTAACAATAATCAAACTATTTTTCGCGCAGAATATCGGCGATCGCCCTTTGCTAATTTTGGCAGTCTTACTAATTTTGACTGGAGTGCAACTATTTTGTTTTGGTTTAGTAACCGAACTGCTGATGCGTACTTACCACGAATCACAAAGAAGACCTATTTATCGGATTAGAGATATTATTGGCAAACAGTAGTTGTTATCAAGATAAATATCTATAACGCTTTGCAGCTAAAAGAAATTTTAACGGTGGCTTCCAAGTTTGAACTTTTAGCTGTAAAATTATATACCTAAGTAAATTTACTGAAGTGTTAAACAATAACTTTATACAAGCTACTTTTTTCTTGAAGATTAAGTAAATCCTCCAAGCAGCTATCGCTTTGTAAGTAATTATTCTGATATTGTTTGGGAAATCAAATTAAGAACAAGCAGGTATATACGAGTGTATCTATTAAATAATTACTACAATCTTATGGAGAACGAGAAAAAAAAAATACTTATAGTAGATGACGATTTAGCATTACAACATTTAATCGACAGATTTCTTACTTATAACAATTACATTACCGAAATCGCGCCTAACTGTGCGACTGCCAGACAAAAGTTTAAAAGTTTTCAGCCAGACTTAGTTATTCTAGATATAAATCTCCCTGACGATACGGGTTTGAGTCTTTGTCAAGAACTGCGTCAAACCAATGTGATGATTATGATCCTCAGTTCTATGACCGACAGCAGTTACGTCCTGGATGCATTTGCCAGAGGTGCTGATGACTATATTACTAAACCATTCGATCTCCAAATTCTCAAAGCAAGAGTTAAAGCTTTATTCAGAAGAGGTAGCCTTTCTACTACTCCTTCAAGTCCCAATAATTCTATTATTTTAGATAATCTCAAAATAAATTTTTATCGTCGTGAAGTTATTCTCAACAATCGCAGTATTCCTCTGACAGCTTTGGAATTCGATCTACTATATTTTCTGGCAAATAATCCCAACCGTGTCTGGGATAGAGCAGAACTAATCTCCGCAATTTGGAATAAAGAAGACTACGACGGAGACGATCGCAAAGTAGATATTCATATTGGTCGTATCCGCAAGAAAATTGGCGATGTTGGTGGTGATTTTATCAAAACTGTTTGGGGTAGAGGCTATATGTTTGAGTTATCTAGTTCCGATACAGTAAAATTGGCAGACTGAACTAAAAACCGAATCTATACGAGCGATCATGTTAAGAGCAGGAATTGTCGGATTACCTAATGTGGGTAAATCTACTATGTTTAACGCCTTGGTAGCCAATGCCAAGGCCGATGCAGCTAATTTCCCTTTTTGTACCATCGAACCCAATGTCGGAGTAGTATCTGTACCAGACGCTCGCCTGGAGGTACTCTCCAAGCTGTCTGACTCGCAAAAAATTGTCCCTACTAGGATTGAATTTGTCGATATTGCGGGGTTGGTTAAGGGTGCTAGCAAGGGAGAAGGATTAGGTAATCAATTTCTCGCTAATATCCGCGAAGTTGATGCTATCGTTCACATGGTTCGTTGTTTTGATAATGACGATATCATTCATGTAGCAGGATCTGTCGATCCAGTTAGAGATATCGAGGTCATTAACTTGGAGTTGATTTTGGCAGATTTAGCTCAGGTAGAAAGACGCATTGCCAGAGTTAGTAAACAGGCAAAAAATGATAAAAATGCCCGCACAGAAGTCGAAATTTTAGAGAAGATTAGTACAGTTCTCAATGATGGGAAATCTGTCCGTAGCATGAATTTATCTGAAGATGAACTGCTAATAATTAAACCCCTAGGACTATTAACTAATAAGCCCATAATTTATGCTACCAATGTTTCTGAAGATGATTTAGCAACTGGTAACGAATGGGTAGAAGAAGTCCGTAAGTTTGCTAGTGACGAAGATGCCAAAGTAGTAGTCGTTTCAGCTCAGGTAGAATCAGAATTAATCGAACTATCAGAAGCGGAAACTCAAGATTTTCTGGAAGCTTTGGGGGTAGAAGAAGGAGGTTTGAAATCTTTAATTAAAGCTACCTACGAACTTTTGGGACTGCGTACCTACCTGACTACAGGAGAAACCGAAACCAGAGCCTGGACAATTGTTGCTGGGACAAAAGCACCCCAAGCAGCAGCAGTAATTCATACAGATTTTGAAAAGAAATTCATCAAAGCGGAAACTATTAGCTATCAAGATTTGGTCGCCACAGGTTCTAAAACCGCAGCCAGAGAAAAAGGTTTATTGCGCTTAGAAGGCAAAGATTATGTCGTTCGAGAAGGTGATGTAATTGAATTTCGGATCGGTGGCTAAATCATTGAACTGGCGAGCAATATATAGCGATCTCTAGTAACAAAGCTAGAGATCGCTTTTAGTGGATCGAGGTATTCATGACCAACAAGTTGGTTTTTATTAGTGAATACTCAATGGTAGTGTAATTACCACCAAGTTCCTAGGTCGATCCTGGATCGAACTTGGTATCATCTATAAAATTAATAAAAATAAGCTTTATCTTCTTCTCACACAATGTTTAATTGGTTTCGCCGTAACGAAAAAGCAACGCAAACACAACCAGAAACAAGTCCCCCCGAAACACAACCAGAAGTATCTACAGAATCAACGGCAGAATCTGAAACAGAAGTAGCCGAACCAGATTACCTGGCTTATGCTAAAGCTGCCTACAAAAATATTCAGCAACGAAAAGCAGCAGCAACTCAGTCAGCAGTAGATTCAGACAAAGAAAAAACTGAATCAGAGAAAATAGATGTCCAAGAAGCAACTGAAACAACTGTAACCGAGACTCCAGAGTCAGAGGAGTCAGAAACTATTGTTTCAGATAACGAGCCAGCAGTAGCAACCGAAACCGTTGAGACTGACACCGAAGATGAAAAACCAGAACTAGAAGCAACAACAGCAGCCAATGTTCCTGCTTGGATGCAAAAATCTCAAGGGTTAGAAAAACTTAAAGAAACAGCGATCGAAACTCCTGTAGCAGAGGAAGAGGAAGTAGAATTAGATGAAGATTTTGTTTGGTCGTCTCAAGTATTAGCTCGTAGCGGTAGAACAGCAGAAGATGTTTCTGAAGAAGAAATTAGCTGGCTAACTAAGTTGCGTCAGGGTTTAGGTAAAACCCGAATTGGTTTAGTCAATCAATTAAAATCGATTGTAGGCAAAGGCCCTCTCAATGATGATGCAGTAATGGAAATTGAAAGTCTATTACTCCAGGCAGATGTGGGAATTGAAGCCACAGACTATATCATTGAAACTCTACAAACCAAACTAAAACAAGAAGCTTTACCACCAGAACAGGCGATCGCTTATTTAAAAACTATTCTGCAAGATATCCTCGATAAACCCCTAGCAGGCAAACAAGACGATGCTTTTGTCCCCGAACAAGGGGAGTTTAATATCTGGTTGTTGACAGGGGTAAATGGTGCGGGTAAGACTACTACTATTGGTAAGCTGGCAAATCTCGGTCAGAAATCAGGCTATAGCTGTATGATTGCTGCTGCTGATACCTTCCGTGCTGCTGCGGTAGAACAGGTAAAAGTCTGGGGTGAACGTGCCAATACCCCCGTTATCGCTAACCCAGGCAAAAATACCGACCCCGCTGCGGTTGTCTACGATGCGATCGCAGCAGCCCAAGCTAAAAATACCGAACTATTATTAGTAGATACCGCAGGAAGATTACAGAATAAGCAAAACTTAATGGCAGAATTAGCTAAAATTCGTCGTATTATCGACAAAAAAGCTGCCAATGCCAAAGTAGAATCTTTGTTGGTTTTAGACGCAACTTTAGGACAAAACGGTTTACGCCAAGCACAGGTATTTTCTGAAGCGGCCAACTTGAGTGGTGTAGTATTAACCAAATTAGATGGTAGTGCCAAAGGTGGTGTCGCTTTGGCAGTAACTCAGCAGCTAAATTTACCAATTCGTTTTGTTGGTGCTGGAGAAGGAATTGAAGATTTACGACCTTTTTCAAGTTATGAATTTGTCGAAGCTTTACTCAACGGTTAAATTAAATACATAAAATTAAATTGCTTGCCTTGATTTAAATCAACATTATTTTTAGTTGATATTATATTCTTGGCGGATTAGCTATTTCGAGTTATCATAAATCAACCAATATTCAAGTAAATAAAATATTACTGCTGTCTTGATTAATTAGATTCTAGAGTAGCTGTCAATTAGACAAGTCTGAAGATTATTTTGATACTATCTAGAGAAATATTTTATTATCACTGTACTTTGAATTTATTTTTGACTGATGAATTGAAAAACTAATGTCTAAATTCGTAGAGGCAATGACTCTCGTACCTTCTCATAGCCATCCCTCTCCAGAAAATAATACCGTTAGTCAGCCCTCTAATGAGGACTCTAATCCCATTGTGGCACTCAAGGAATTAGTGGCTAACCTCCAAAGAGAACAGAATAAAATTCAAGATTTATTAAGTTCTCTCGGCTTTGCCCTTCGCAGTTTTAGTAATTTAAATCAGTTTTTAGAATTAACTCCGCTAATGGCCGCTAGAGTCACTGATTCGATTGGGGGAGCTTTAGTTTTATATAAAGGTGGTAAGGTACATCTGGAACAAATTCACTGTCAAGATAGTAAAGTAGGTTTGGAAGTGCGCCAAGCGTTTGAAAAAGCTAACTATCAAATTAATCAGTTAGCAATCGATTATCACAAAACTACTAAGACAACTTCTCGATTAGCGGAAATTATTGACGAAAGAGTCAATAAGGAGTTGAGTCCTGAGATCCAGCTTTTTGGAACTCCGATCCTGGTCAAAAACATCGATCAAGGTCGTCTTTATGTATTTAGCAAGGAGTCAGATTATGTCTGGACACCAACTAGAAGAAAACTGACTCAGTTAGTAGCAGATCAGACAGCAGTAGCGATCGCCAATCATGAATTAACAGTAGAATTACGCTCCAAAGAAAGGCAAGACCGCGAACTCGAAATCGCCTCAGAAATTCAGTTGCGTCTTTTGCCGACCAAGTGTCCCCAAATTAAAGGAATGGCGATCGCAGCTAAATGTGAAACCGCAAGTCGAGTCGGTGGTGATTACTACGATTTTATTCCCACTAATTACGATCGCTTGGGAAATGGCGAGTTAGAATCTGCATCCGATGTACCTTGGAGCATTGTGATCGGGGATGTGATGGGCAAAGGTGTCCCCGCAGGACTAATTATGACGATGACCAGAGGGATGTTACGCGCCGAGGTCTTAAACCGCCACTCTCCCGCTCAGATTATGCGTCATCTCAATCGCGTTATGTATGCCGATCTAGAAAATTCTCATCGCTTCGTGAGTATGTTTTACTCGGAATATAATCCGATGACGCAGACCCTATCTTTTACCAATGCTGCCCATAATCCTCCCTTACTGTGGCGCAAAGCAACTGACACTTTAGAAAAACTAGATAGTTGGGGAATGCTAATCGGTCTGGATATGGAGTCGGAATACGAAGACGCAACGGTGCAGCTTGCTGCTGGAGATACGATTATTTACTATACAGATGGCTTTACCGATGCAGCCAATGAATCGGGCGATCGCTTTGATGAAGAAAATCTCTGTCTCTGTTTTAAATGGGCTTGTCAGCACTTGGATACCCCAGATGAAATCCTAGACCATATTTTTTATCAGGTAAAGCAATTTAGCGGTGCTAACAGCAATTCTGGGGATGATATGACCTCGATTGTGATGCAAATCAAACCAGTAGAATAAGAAAAATATATTTGGTTTTAAAAGTAAAGGATGTTCTATTATTGCGACATCCTTGTTTTTGTAGGTTTTTTCTAATAATTTGTATATTATTAAAACTAATACAATATCTAATACTATGACTAATATATCGATCTACCTAACTCAAGAACAGCAAGATAAGCTGAATATTTTAATGGAAAAAGGTATTGCTAAAGATTTGTCAAACAAAGCTAAAACTACTATCGAAAGAAGCCGTAGTGCCTTAATTGGCATATTAATCGAACAAGAGATTGAAAAATTGATGGAAGCAGAAATGATTGCTGATGCAGTAGAAATAGATAATCAGAATCTAGGTTGGAGTGAAGAGGAAGAAAAATGCCAGATTATAGACTTGGAACAATTTGGTTAATCGACTTCGAGCCACAAATCGGTTCTGAGATTAGTAAAACTAGACCAGGATTAATTATTAGCAAGACTGCATTCAATTTAAAAAGACAAAAAATAACTGTTTTGCCTCTAACTAGTCGAGATAAACCTTCTGGTGGAGCAGCTAGAGTTTTTGTCAATAAATCTCTCACCAATGGACTAGATAAAAATAGTGAAGTTATTACTAAGTAGGTCGGGATAATTAAACTCAACTATGTTTACTTTTGTCAAGTAGATTTAATCCTTTGATTGATATTAAGTTGAAGCGAATTTACATTTTGTTACATACTTCAGGTTATTTATGTCTGTCTACTTAT
>JASJEI010000261.1 GCA_030064795.1 Pleurocapsa sp. MO_226.B13
GATTAGATTAAATAAGGTTTGCAACCATTCAATTAATTCCACAGTTGGTAGCTGATAGATTGCCCGACAGATAGACCACACTCTCAAATCGTCATAGTCCAAGCTGTGATAGAACTCGGCGGGAAAAAGTTTGATGATTCCTCGTTCGTCTAGGAGAAGGCGATCGTATGCTTGTAAAAACTCTTCAACTTCGGGAGGATAATTCATAGCAGCTAATTTTTCGCTCTTTTATATATCTGTAACTTGAGAAAATGGCTCGACCCAAAAAGATAATAGCTCGAACTAAAGTGCAGGGCGATCGCTATCAAATTTGTCTATTTAGGCGACAAGGTAAAAATCAATGGCATATTAACAAAATACTTATTGATGACGCTCCCTTATCTTTAGATGAAGCCAAGGAGAAAATGAAAGAATTTTCAGAGCAATTAAACATTCCCTGGCTTCAAAAACCATTGCAAGATGTAACTAGAAAACGATTACACAATTCTGCAAAAAGAAAGGCGAGAAAGGAAAAATTACGAAAAGCCCGTGCGCTCAAACCACCTCTTCTTACCTTTGATGGCTCATCTTTGGAAAGACCAGGACGTTCTGCTTCTGCCTCCGTGATTGAAATGCCCGATTTTACTCGTCATACAGTTACTCGATTCATACCTTCAGCTTTTGCCAATGAAGCAGAATATACGGGATTAATTATCGGTCTGGAGAAGGCAAAAGAATTAGGAATATCTAAACTAGACATCAAAGGAGATAGCCAAACGGTTATTTATCAAGTATCTGGAAAATATCAGCTAAATAATGATTCTAAATTTTTAGTAATGCGCGATCGCGTATTGAATTTATTATCTTTTTTTGATGATTATTCTCTAACTTGGATTCCTAGAAGAAGAAATCAATTAGCCGATAGGGCAGCCCGTAAATGTTTAAAGGAAAATTCTCCTGAAGAAGTAACGAGTCCAAGTTATGCAGAACAATATATAGATGATTTAATCTATGGTAATTCTGACTGGTTCGATGATGATTATTATTATTTTTAAAACATTCTCTTATGTGGTCTGTATACATGATTCGATGTAGCGATAATTCTCTTTACACGGGAATAACAAATGATGTCCCCAAACGTTTTGAGGTTCACCAATCGGGCGGTGTTAAAGCTGCTAAATATACCAGAAACAAGCATCCCCTAAAATTGGTTTTCAGTGCTGAGGTGGGAGATAAATCGGCTGCTTCTCGTGCTGAATATCGCCTCAAAAAACTATCAAAAGCAAGTAAGGAATTACTTGTAACGGGTAAAACTTCGTTATTCAGCTTAGGAATTATAGAAACAAAGATCTAGAGCGATCGCATTACTTATTAGCCTGACGCCTAAACAACCAGGGAGGTTGGGGGCTACCGTTCCAAATTCCCAAACCTTCCTTCTGAGCTAATTCTTGAGCGATCGCAAATTCACCTCGAATCGGACAATTACCTGAATATTTCTCGTAGTGCCAGGCATAGCCATCTCTGACCATTTGAACGTTTAAATTAATGGCGGTACTTTGAGAATCTTTGACATAAACCTCTGCTACGGTTCTTTGATACCTGTCCTTTTCAATTGGGACGATAAGTAGTTCACCATTGCCAATATCTACAAGCGATCGCAAGTGGTCACGAGCTTAGAATTCTTGCAAAAGTTTTTTATGATCTAATTAGGAGTTATTCATTTTTGAGTTTCTCCCAATCAACTGTCACTACTTTGGCAATCGCGACAACTCAAAAATGCTCTCCATGATGAAAAGGTAAATTAAGTTTTAAAACCAGAAAAATATATAATTATCAAAGACAATTATTAGAAAAAGAAACGTGATTTAATAATGAAATATTTGCAAGTCAAAAAAATATCATCAACTGACTTTAAGCGTTTAACAGGGATAAAAAAAAACTTTCAGAGTGATGGTTAGCACCGTCAAAGCTCAAGAAAAGGAAAAAAAGAAATCAGGACGCAAGCCAAAATTAATAGTTGAAGATCGAATTTTAATGACTCTTCAATATATAGCGCGAATATAGGAGTTATTATCATATTGGAAAAGACTGGAAAATGTCCGAATCTAACGTTTGTCGGATTGTGCATAAAATTGAAAATATATTAATTAAATCTCGCCAATTTCGCCTGACTGTCAAGAAAAAATTATGGCAAAGTTCTTCTGAAGAAGAAGTGGTAGTAATAGATGTAATGGAAAGTCAAATTGAAAGACCCTCAAGAAGACAAAAAGAGTTTTATAGTGGAAAACAAAGAGAACATACTTTAAAAACACAATTAGTGATCAATCAAAAAAATCGAAAAATCTTATGTTTAGTCAATGGAAAAGGTAAAACTCACGATTTTAAACTTTTTAAAAACAGTGGGGTAAAATTTGGTAATTTCATGAAAGTTATTGCCGATAAAGGATATCAAGGAATCGCTAAAATTCATCAAAAAGCGTGAAACACCGATTAAGAAAAAGAAAGGAAAAAAGTTAACGAAAGAAGAAAAGAAATACAATCGAAAACTTAATCGATTACGAATTACAGTAGAACACATTAACAGAAGATTAAAAATTTTCAAAATTCTCTCTTATCCTTACCGAAATCGCGGTAAGAGATTCGGATTAAGAGCTAATTTAATTGCGGGTATTTATAATTATGAATTAGTCTAATAATCGAAATTTAAAAATTAAAATTAATTCAACAATTTCAGTGATTAATTAATTACTGAAACTATTTTTGCTATCAATCTTTATTTCTAGCGATCGCCAGATTTTAATTAATAGAAAAAATTGCTCAGTTCTTACTATTTTAATAGGCAAAAATTGAAATTAAAAAAACCTATGATTATACCACAAAATATTTTTGCAAGAGTTCTAATGATTAGAGTCAGTAAAGTTTCGATCGCCATAAAAGAAAATACTTAAAAGCTTGCGATAAATAAAAAGTAGAGGGAGCAAGGAGCAAGGAACAAGGAACAAGGAACAAGCAGCAAGGAACAAAGGATAGGGGATAACTAACAACCAATAACTAACTATTTATTATTAACTCCGAATTCCAAACTCATACGTAGCATTAATTTTTGTCTTTCATCCAAGTTAATATTAGACAATTTACAACATCGAATCTAACAAGCGATCGCCTTTGGCAATAAACTGTCGATATTTGTATTTGAAGATATTGAACTGCGGTTGGGTTAAAATTCTGTGCAGATAAATGCGCTGCTGTGCGGTGACTGTGCGATCGATGATGTCGCAAGCTCGATCGCCTTGAGAGTCGGTAATGGATAGGGATGCACCACTCACAACTAAGATCTCGACGATTTCTATTCTGGAGTTGCCAGTAGCATACATCAATGCGGTTTTACCGTCTGATGTTTGAGCATCAATTTCTGCCCCGCCGTCAATTAGATGCATGATAATCTTAAGTTTGTCTTGCATGGGGCGAGCATCTTGAATTCCCAAAATAGCCGTTTTCATTAAAGGCGCGATCCCGTTTCGATCTCTGAGGTTAGGATCTGCACCGTTACTTAGAAGCAGCTCAACCACATCGGGCAAACACCAAAGAATTGCCATCTCCAGTGCAGTACGTCCCAAACTATCTCTAACATTAGGATCTACTCCATATTCTAGTAACAGACGCAAACACTCTTCTTTAGCTGTAATCTGGTAAAGAATTCGCGGACGATCGCCAATCCAACCTTGAGGTAAAGTAAAGTAACTCTTCTCAAAAACTAAAAATATCAGTGGTTCGCAGTCTGTGCCAACAATTTTGACATTCGGATCTATGCCCTGCTCTAAAAGTAGTTTAGCAGTAGTAATATCGCCTAGGGCGATCGCTTCGGCTAGTTTCAATTCCTGTTGGCGAGAATAGTTTTTTGCTCTGTTAAAAACATCAAAAATTACCCAACTCACAATTGTTCGATCCAACTTGGTAAGGGATTTAAAGATATTTTAAGACAAAAATAACTGTCTAATTAGGACTGATTATTAATTACTTGTTACGAGCGGTTAAATTTTTAGGAAAAATGCGCTCGGATCGTGAAAATTTAGAGGCAGGAGACAGGAGATAAGTAGCAAGTAGCAAGTAGCAAGTAGCGAGTCTAAATTTTCCAACTACGAACTACGAACTACGAACTACGAACTACGAACTACTGACCACTAACTACTGTTTATTCTTCTCTCTTAATGGGAGTTCTTCCGTAGAGATAATTTAGATATCTCAAACGACCACTCAATTCCTCATTAAATGCTTCGGCACGACAACGCCATTCCCAGTTACCTGAAGCCTGAGAAGGAGTATTCATCTTCGCATTTGTTCCCAAACCTAAAATATCTTGGAAAGGTAAAACGACAGTATTACCGATTGAGCCTAATGCTAAGCGAATTAATGCCCAGTGAATACCATCATTACACAGACAACCCAAATAATCTACCACTCTAGCTTGGGCTTCGGGCGATCGCTCGCTAAACCAACCGACGGTAGTATTATTATCGTGAGTACCTGTATAGACAATACAGTTGCGATTGTAGTTGTAGGGTAAAAAACCGTTGGCGCGATCCGAATCAAAGGCAAATTGTAGAATTTTCATGCCAGGAAAATTAAATTTATCCCGCAGTGCTTCTACTTCAGGGGTGATCACTCCCAAGTCTTCGGCGACAATCGGTAACTTACCCAATTGTTTTTCTAGCAATTGAAAAAATTCATCTCCTGGGGCATCAAGCCAGGTTCCTTTCATGGCCGTATCCTCTCCTTCGGGTACTGCCCAATATGCTTGAAAACCTCGAAAGTGATCGATCCGAATAATATCTACATATTCTAAGATTCCTTCTATCCTTCTAATCCACCATTTAAAGTCAGTTCTTTTGAGTTCTTCCCAATCATAAACAGGATTGCCCCAAAGCTGCCCCGTAGCACTAAAATAATCTGGTGGTACGCCGGCCATCAACTCCGCTTCTCCCGTCTCTTCATCTAAACGAAAGATATCGCGGTGCGCCCAAACATCAACGCTATCGTGGGCTACGTAGATCGGAATATCGCCAAAGATTTGAATTCCTTTTTGGTTGGCGTATTGTTTGAGGTTTTGCCACTGACAGTAGAACTGATACTGAACAAACTTCTGGAAAAAGATCTCGTCAGCCAATTCTGTTGCCCACTTTGCCATTGCTTGGGGCTGACGGGAAGCAATGTCAGCATCCCATTGATTCCAACTACTATTGTTGTAAGTCTGTTTGAGAGAGATAAACAGAGCATAATCACTCAACCAATCACTATGACGATTACAAAAATGCTCGAATTCAGCTTTTTCTGTACCTGACAATCTGCTTTTAAAGCGATCGCTTGCCCGTCGTAATAAAGGCATTTTAGTCTCAATTACTCGATCGAAATCTACTCGATCTAAAGGAAATTCTGGCAGTCGATTTAACTCTTCCTCTGTCAGCAATTCCTGTTGTTGAAGAATTGTTGGACTAATTAATAGAGGATTTCCTGCCAAAGCAGAATAAGATAGGTAAGGAGAGTTACCAAAACCCGTTGGCCCAATTGGTAATATTTGCCATACTTGTTGGTCACTATTGGCTAAAAAATCGACAAACTGATAGGCGTTTTCACCCAAGTCTCCAATGCCAAAACGGCTAGGGAGAGAAGTAGGATGAAGCAAAATACCGCTAGCTCTAAAATCTAACATCTATTATTAATAAATTTTAGTAATTTTTGTCCAGATATCCCAGAGCAACCATAGCTTTTTGATGGTTTGGGAATCAGCCTATTTTACAAAAGTTTAGATAAAGTTATCTAGCATTGCGTAAAAGATTATTTCTCAGATGTAGTCGATTTTTGGTAGCTTATAAGATTGGAGCGGAAAAAAATAACCAAATTAAAACATTATTTAAAGATTTGCCATTTACTCTTGGCTATCTTAAATTAGGAGAATCAAACGATGACTATTTTATTTCAATTAGCACTAGCTACTTTAGTTCTGTTTTCTTTTGTAATGGTAATTGGAGTTCCAGTTGCCTATGCTTCCCCACAAGACTGGGAGCAATCTAAGACATTAATTTACGTCGGTTCGGGAATTTGGACTGTTTTAGTGTTGATCGTAGCAGTTTTAAACTTTTTTGTGATTTAAACAGCTAATACTGGCAAACTAAATAGAAGCAAGCGATCGCTTGTTTTTTTGGCGATCGCATTTTTAAGATTAAACATAGATAATTGTTAGCTTATATTGACTTATGGCTGTTTTTGAAGGCACTTTTGCAGGAGACGTATCTAATTTTCGTCTGGCGATCGTGATTGGTCGGTTTAACGATTTAGTAACTGATAAGCTTATTTCTGGTTGCCAAGACTGTCTCAAGCGTCATGGTATTGATATCGAGCCTGAGAACGGTCAGGTGGACTATGTTTGGGTTCCTGGTAGCTATGAAATAGCTATGGTGGCTCGACAATTAGCTCTATCCGCTCGTTATAATGCCATTATCTGTCTCGGTGCGGTAATACGCGGACAAACCCCACACTTTGACTATGTTGCCTCAGAAGCAGCTAAAGGCATAGCAGCAGCAAGTTTCCAAACTGGTATTCCAGTGATTTTTGGTGTCTTGACTGTAGATACTATGCAACAGGCTTTAGAAAGGGCGGGAATCAAAAGTAATTTGGGTTGGAACTACGCTTTAAATGCTTTAGAAATGGCTAGTTTGATGCAGCAGATAGGAAATAGGTCTTTATCTGCTTCTGCCTCTAATTTACCACCAGGAAATGAGACTATGGCTTTACCCAAAGTTACAGGTCAAAACACAAGTAAAGGCGACTATTGAAGCTTTGGCACCAATCAAAAACCTTGGTTTTAAGACAAGTCAGAAGTCATAAGACTATACAGTGTAAGTGCGATCCCTTACTGTGGGTAATTTGAGATCTAAAGGCGATCGCACTTTGGTGTCTAAGCTGTTCGAGCTAAACAGCCTTGCTAATCAAACAATATTGTTTGGTTGGTTTTTAAGCAGATTGCTGATATAGCAATAATTAGTCGCAATTTATTACTGGCTTGCGATCGCCTTGGACAAACAAAAATTGTAAACTCAAGATGCGAATAACTATACTTCACCTTGCCAACCGATAACAGAAGCGATCGCTTTTACTAAATCCGCTTAGATATTTTGGTCTGTGATAAAGTTTACAGTTTGTTGAATAACTCGTTCGTCCCGAAGAATTCTGTTATGTCCGAGTCCTTCAGTCACAATTAGCTGAGAATCTTGCCAAGCTTGAGCGATCGCCTGACTTTCACGTAGAGAACAGTCTCGATCGGCGAGATCTTAAATCATCCCATTGTCCTTTGTAAGAAATATTTTTAGGAACAATTAAAATATCCCCCTGTGTTATGTACCTACTTTGAAATTTATCATCCAGCTATCTTTCTGATTTACCCTGACTATCGTTGATTTTGATCCACAAAGAGTGCTTTTGGCAAGAGTGCTTTTGGCAAGAGATTTTAGGAACTTCTCCCCCAGGTTGGCGATGAAATTCAAGATAAATATTATTCCATCCAGCTTCATGACTCGAAACAAGAAGCGGAAGAGAAAAGTGCATGGTTGTGGGATGTATTGGGTTTGAGGAGAAGAAACTATCTTCATCCTTACTATTGTCGTGATTCACATCTAGGTTCTTGTTGTTTATCGCTACAGTTAGTATTCATGATTTTAAATCTTCATCTTCGTAATCTAAAAATTGAGAATTATCTCGTTCCGAAATATCTTCAGGTGGATGTTCTCTTTCCCAGATGATAGTTCGTCTTAGTGCTTGAGTGCGATCGCAAATTTCCCTGTAGCCCAATTCGGTGCGAATGAGAGTTGAGTCTGTAATCCAGTGCTGGTCGAGATTAGCCTCATATTTCCAAGTATCTGGCATCTGGCTTTTGAGAACGATAACTACTTCACCCTGCCAGCCAACAACTTTAGCGATCGCCTTAACTATATCTGCCACAGTTGAACCTGGTGGTTCTGCCACATTATAAATACGTCCCTTTGCTCTTCGATCATTGACGGCTAGTGCGATCGCATGAGCCACATTTTCAACATAACCATAACAACCTTGCCAAGAAGCCAGCTTTTCCTCTAGAACAATGGCAGGACGGCGATCGTCCATAGGTTTGAGATAGGGATACAAACGATGTTGATAATCTCCAGCACCATAAACCATAGGTAATCTAATAATTGTTGCTGGCAATTCGGTAGAACTCAAATAAATTTGCTCGACGGGAATTTTGTCGTAATCACGAGCAAAAGGATCGTCCATTAGATCGCGATAGGGATAAAGCTGCGATCGCAAAGGAGAGTTTTCAGTCAAAGGCGTTGGCTCGATGATACCTGTCTCTCTTTGCCAAATAAGATCGCGGGCGCGATAAACATCCGCAGAACTAATAGCCACTACTCTTCGAGCGAGTCTTGAAAAGTATCTAATACACCACGAGCATCTTTAGCAGTGTAAGGAATCATATCTAACACTACTTCGGGTACAAGCTTTTGGAATTGCGATCTACAGTCCGATAAGTTATGGCGATCGCCTTTTATCCATTTAACCTCTTCTGGAAGTTCTGCTGTTGTTTGTCCGCGATGAAATACTGTCACTTCATGTCCCATCTCTACCAGTTGGCGGACGACATGAGGTCCAATAAAATTAGTCCCACCGATGACTAAAACTTTCATGACAACTCCTTTAGTTTAAGAAATATTTAGGTAATCAAATACGACGAAATCCACCGTCAGAATGAATAATTTGTCCCGTAATCCAATCAGCATCATCGCTAGCTAAAAATACAATCAGTCTGGCTGCATCTTCTGGTTGCCCAATTCTTCCAAAAGGAAATCGAGATAATAATTCTTGCTTAAGTCCTTCGCTCATCCAACCCGTGTCTGTTGCTCCTGGGTTGACGGCGTTTACTGTAATTCCTTTATCAGCCACTTCAGCAGCCAAAGTAATAGTAAGTGCGTCCACTGCTCCTTTAGTAGCTGCATAGGCAATTTCTCCAGGCATTGCTCCTTGAAACTGTCCTGAAGTCAGATTGATAATTCTTCCTCCCGCTTTACCTGAATAGCGACGAGCAAACTCAACGCTAAGAAGTGCAGTCGCTCGAAGATTAACTGAGTAGGTTGCATCTAAAATTCGAGCATTCAACGTTTCAAAACCGTCTTCAACTGAATAAGTTGCATTGTTAACCAGGATCGACAGATTACCAAGTCTTGTTTCGGCTATTTCAATTAGTTCTGCTGGTGCTTCTGACTCGGAGAGATCGATTTCTAATTTTTCGGCTCGGACTCCCAAATCCTGTAACTCTTGTAGTAATTGGTCTGGGTATGTCTCATCTGCTCCCCAAGGCATAGCGCGATCGTACTTCTGCCAGTAAGTAAAAAAAATATCTGCGCCAGCGTCAGCTAAAGCACGGCAAATAGCTGTGCCAATACCCTGACGACGACTAACGCCAGTTATTAAAGCATTGCGTCCACTAAGTTTATAGTTATTTACAGTACACGATCGCATCACTAAATCAAATATTTAGCCAAAAATTAGCTAGATACAGGTGGTTTGGTGACAATTTCGTCAATTAAGCCATAGACTTTTGCTTCTTTTGCACTGAGGAAAAAATCTCTTTGGGTGTCATGTTCGATTAACTCTAAAGAGCGATCGCAATTAACAGCGAGTATTCGGTTAATTGTTTCTTTTTGGTAAGAGATTTCTTTAGCTAGCGTTTCAACGTCGGTGGCTTTTCCCTCAACATTCCCAGATGGTTGCTGTATTTTAATTCGAGCATTAGGTAGCGCGTATCTTTTGCCTTTAGTTCCCGATGAAAGCAAAATTGCCCCCATCGATGCAGCAGCACCCATACATACAGTACAGACATCAGAGCGAATTTGTTGGATTGTGTCGTATATGGCAAGTGCTGCTGTTACCGAACCACCAGAACTGTTGATATACAAAAAGATGTCCTGTTCTGAGTCTTCGGCATCTAGAAACAGCAATTGAGCAATAATCTCGTTAGCTTTTTCCTCTGTTAATTCGCTTCGCAAAAAAATAATTCTCTTTGCCAATAAGTGGTTATAAATATTGAAAGCTGGCTCTGTATTATCTGATGATGGGAATGTAAAGGGTATTTTGCCTGGTTCGGGAAAGTTCATGGCGATTTTCTCCTCAAATATCAATAGTAATCAAAGCAAAGATTAGTTAGTGAGTTGAGCTTTCATATCAAATTTATAGTTTTTGATAAGTTCTGTGTTTATAAAAAATTGTCTTACTTAAATGCTACAATCTTTCATAAAACTTTTTGTTTTCTCTTCTAACTTTGGAAATCCAACCTTGTGCTGAATTAAGTATTTCTAAATAGGAATCCATTGTATCCGCAGCACGTTCGGAAAAGTAAAGAGGAAAATACTTGGGAAATAGTTTATGCATTACTCTACTAATGTTTCGTCGCAACAGCCATTCTATAACTAGACTTTTGGACAACGGAAAAGCATAATCAGAAAGTTCGCTCAAAGCATGAGCATCTGGTATTCGACATAAACTAAACTGAGCCAGAACTTCTGTCCAATTATCTTCATATTTATCCAAAAGTCGCCCTAAAATTACCACATCTTCCATAGCAGAATTACAACCTTGACCGAGACTTGGAGAGACAGCATGAGCAGCATCTCCCAAGATTAAAACGCTATCATCATAATGGTAGGGTTTACAGCGAATTGTCATTATCTGAGAAACTGGTTTTTTTAAAAAAGCTTTTGCTTCTTCTTCGGATAGATTTTGCCTAATATCGGGAAAGTTTTCTTGGAAAAAAGCTAGCACTTCTTGCACGCTGGAGAAAGAAGTAAGAAAATTTTCAGGTTTGGGAAACTGCAGGATACAACTAACGGTTTGATTGAGTTGCGGTACTGCTAGCAACCTTGTGCCATCTTTTAACGACCAGGCATAAAGCTTACCTGCTTGAAAATTGTATCCTTTATCGGCATCAGGTTGAAGATAAAGGGTTTTATGGCCATTAGTTAGATATTTTTGCTCTAATTCAAATAGCTTAGTATTAAGTAGAGAATTTCTGACTACCGATCGCACTCCGTCCGCACCAACTAACAGATTGTAACCAACAGTAAATTCCAAATTAGATGCTGTTTGGCTCTTGTTTTCAAAGTATGCCGTCTTAGTTTGAAGATCGAGGCGAGTACATTGACAGTCAAAATTAATCTTGACCTGGCTATCATCGTATTGTTCTGTCAACTTGTTTAACAAAGCGATCGCTAAGGTAGTTCGATCGATGGTGTATACAGGTTTGCTTCTTGGCAGGTAACGACTTTTGCCATTATTTAAGTGAGCAACACGTCCTGTAACTGCGATTGCCTCGGCTTTAATTGCTTCTTCTAGTCCTGGAATATTTCTTAAAGCAGACAAACCTCTTTCGCACAAAGCTAGAGGATAGGTTCTATAGGTAGAAAAAGAAACGAGTCTAGGATCGCTGCGGCGATCGTAAATATCAATTTGATAATTGCCACGGCGTAACAGGTAATGTGCGAGAAGAATTCCACAAGGACCAGCACCGATAATTGTTACTTTAGTAGCCATAATTTGTTGATATTTGCTCTCTGTATAAGGCTAAAAGTTTTATTCTAACTTGGTTCTAGAAGTCAGTTTTTGAGAGTGAAATCGGTTAGTTGTCAGCTTGGTTCACAAACTGATAATCGAAGCATTACTGTTGTTTATCAGAGGTTCTCGCCTTTTGAATCATTTCTTGGATTGTTTCAGTTTCGCCAATTTCGTAAAGACTAATCAAACCATTCTCAATGGTAAAGATTTGCTGAACTGTTGCATCCGCAAGTAAATTGCCTTGTAAATCTTTGATGACTTGATGAACGGTAACGACGTTTCGATTATTTTCATCCGTCTCGAATTTTAGCGTCTCAAGCTCTGGTTGAATATTCTTAAATTGATTGGTCCAGTATTCGCGCACTGCGTCGCGTCCGTAAACAAAACCGCCTTCCACTCCGTTCGCCCATTTCACATCTGGGCGCATAAACGAGATAGCTGTTTCAATTTCACGTTTATTAAAGGCATCGTATAAATTTTGCAGAAATTGTTGATTTGAACTCATAATTATCACCATACACTACTACTGTTTCTGATATTTCTATCTTGAGAATTCCGCTCATCTATTTCTACATTCATTTTTCTCCTTTTTTATATGTAGCATTATTTTTTCTATTTCATATTAGTACCGCCAATGACTAAGATTTTCATTCCTCTTCAAACACTCCCATTGCACCAAGACGAATAGTTAGAAGTTCCACATCGGTAATGGCTTTATGAGAACCATTTTTAGTATTAGCAGGAGTAAACCAAAAAGTTTTTGCTTTGCATTCTTTTCCGCCTGTCTCAATAATTCCTTCTAGAACGTAAACGTATTCATCGCAAGGATGGTAGTGAACTGGTATGACAGTGTCTTTTTTCATTCGCAACCGATGAATTGAACCTTGAGGTACTGGTTCAGCCAAGGGGAGAATTTGCGTACCTGGAAATTGCTCTAAGTTATGCCAAGATTGAGTATTAGTATCGATAAATGTTTGTTTGGACATTGTTATTAATTATTTTTTTGGCTACTGGTTTCTGAATAGGCTGTCGCTCGAATAGTGAATGATTTTTCTACGAATTGTTTATTGTTGATAACAGATTTAAAATTGTTGATTTAATTCTAGATTTGATATGCTTGAGCTTGAATTTGCCACAGATGAGCATATTCCCCCTGTTTTTGCAGTAATTCTTGGTGAGTACCCAGTTCGATTAATTTGCCAGCTTTTAAAACCATAATCAGATCGCACATCGATACGGAAGCTAGGCGATGAGTAACTAAAATTGCGGTTTTACCCGTAACTAATTCTGAGAAACGGTTGTAGATTTCGTATTCGCTGCGGGGATCTAAGGCTGCTGTGGGTTCGTCCAAAACTAATAGTTGCGATCGCTTTTCTCGAATAAAAGCTCTGGCGATCGCGATTTTTTGCCATTCTCCCCCAGAAAGTTCTGTGCCATCAAATTGTTTGCCTAATAAGGTTTGGTATCGATTTTCCAGGCGATCGATCTTCTCGGCAATTCCCGCTTTGGAAGCTGCTAGTTTGAGTTGTTCTAATTTCTCTAAAGCAGTTAAATCTCCTAAAGCAATGTTTTCCCCAACTGTCAAACTATAACGACAAAAATCCTGAAACACTACCCCTATTTGTTGTCGCCACTGGTTTAAATCTAACTTTTTCAGATCGATGCCATCGATTAAAATTTTGCCAGCACTAGGATCGTAAAGTCGAGCTAACAGTTTGATAATAGTTGTTTTTCCCGCACCATTTTCTCCTACCAAGGCGACAGTTTTACCTGGTTTGAGGGTAAAAGAAACTCGATCTAATGCCAGTCTACCATCGGGATAGGTAAAAGATACATTGTCAAAAACAATTCCCGATCTAATAGGAGTAGGGATATTTTTGTCACTAAAAGTAAGCTCCATAGTTGGTTTACTGTCTAAAAATTTAAACAGACGTTCCATAAAAATTAGAGCTTCTTGCAAACCAAAAAATTCGCTAAATAAGACTTGTAAGCTGGTTTGGATATTGTTTAAAGCTTGAATAAATAGCAAGATATTTCCTGCGGTAATTTGGTTATTTACTGCTTTTATTACTACCCGATAAAAAGCGATCGCATTGCCACCAGCACTCAAAATTTCCCAGATACTTAAGTTCCAAGCTTGCTTACCGCGTATTTTACACATGGCTCGATATTTATCCACAAAAGCTTCTTGATAGCGTTGTTTAAATAATGAACCCAAGCCAAATAAACGTACTTCTTTAGCATAAGTATCGGTTAATAGTACAGAAGAATAATATTTCATTCTTCGAGTCTGGGGGCTTTTTCTAGACATTGTTTGCCAAATATCCCATTGGATTTTAAAAGAGAAGTAAACTTTAGGAAATGATGTAGCTAGAAGTAATAAAGGAATCCACCAACCCAAAGGAAATAACAAAATCAGCATCGTAATCAGATTTATTAAATATTGGCAACCATTACCAAAAAACATTATTAGGTTGAGTGGTTGCCGACTAACTTCCTCCTCAATTAATTGAAGTTCGTTATAAAAATTAGTGTCTTCAAAATAAATTAAATCTGCGAAACTGTTGGCTTTATCTAGGATTAATAGATTTATATGATTGGAAAGTTTTTCGTTGGTATTTCTAAAACTAGCATCATGAAATGGCTCTAAAATACTTTGTAATAAAATAGCTACTACCCAAGCAAAAACTAGATAAAATAAATAAACATCTCGATATCAGAATAACAATCTGCTTGTCCTGTAGCAGTAGAACCTGTAACCATTGCTGCTTTGGCTTCGGGATGGGCAATATAGTCTTGTATGTTCTGTTTGGCTAATGCTAAAAGATATCGGCTGGCATCATTCATGGCTAATTCTTAGATAGTAATGTCTAGCAGTAACTCTGTAACACCCTTGCTAACTGGCTGTTAAGCCGATAATTCCATTCCTCTTTAAAATTTCTGTAGTCAAGTGGGATATTTAGTTCATCTCTTATCACTCGTTGACGTAAACCTATTTCTGATATTTGCCGATCGCAATTCAGTCTTGTTTCCTGGTATAAAAATAAGCCAGGGCGATCTTGAATATTTCTACTGCGATCGCCAATAACCGTTGTCGCATATCCAGTTTGCTGATGTTTTAGTTGTAGTTGCGTTCCGCCTTCAACCGAAGTTAACGTCCAAATTACTAGTGACGGTTCGCTCGTAATTTCATCTTGCCAAGTATAGATCAGGCGTTTGGGCTTTTCTAATTCCAGCACTTCACAGTGAATGATAGTTTTTATTCCTGGTAAAGATTCCCTCTCAAACTTGAATTTATGCCCTATGCGTGGCTTAAAGTCGTTCTTCATCATCCAGACATCTAAGATCCGACAGTCAGTTATGGCTTGCCAGACTTTTTCTGCTGGATAAGGATAAAAAACATTTAGCTTTACTTGCTCGTTCACGGATTATCCTCCAAATAGTTACCAAGGACATCTAATTTTTCTTGCCAGAATTGTTCGTAATGATTTACCCAATCAGATACCTGCTTTAAAGGTTCTGGATTTAAACGATAATATCGCTGCCTTCCCTCTTTGCGTTGAGTTACCAGTCCCACCTCACACAACACGCTTAGATGTTGAGAAACGCCAGGAAGGGACATTGAAAATGGTTGGGCAATTTGCTTGACGGGTTGTTCTCCCTGACTCAATAAGTCCAAGATTGCCCGTCGAGTTGGATCGGCGATCGCTGTGAATACATCGGCACTACTAGCAGTTCTGCTCATATACAAATAATAGTTAAGTATTTGCTTAACTATTTATGATAATAATTAAGTGTTTGCTTAAATGTCAAGCCTTAAAAATAACTATAGTCTTGCTTAATAAAATCGATCGCTTTTTTTCTCACTTGTAAAAATTTAAAAATTGTCCGAACCCTTGTATTGCTTGACTTAAAATAAAAGTCAAGTGCTAACCCTTAGACAAAGCGTTATCAAGACTTACAAAGTAAAATGCAAGAGTATATTGATAATGGAGTCAAACTTGGTTGGCTAATTGAACCCAAGAGCAGAAAAGTAGAGATTTATCGTTCGGAAAAATCACCAGAAGTATTGAATAATCCTCAAAGTATTAGTGGGGGCGATGTATTACCTAGATTGGTTTTAGATTTGAGTACTATTTTTAACCTTTTAGGCTGAGAAGTCCCGCTCTCTACACGAGCGGTGAGAGTCGGGATGAAAAGCCTGTCTATCACGGATACCGCTTCGCATATGAGCTTAGGGGTTCAACACCCTGTAAGCGAACATTTACCCCACATTCGGCAGCCACACAGAAAAAAGGAAGTGGCTTATGGCGGAACTGATGAAGAATTTAACCTCATTCATGTACACCAGAAATGTCACAGACAAATACATGGTAAACGAGCAATGTCACGATAGCTTGAGCCGTGTGATTGGAAACAGTCAAGCACGGTTCTTAGAGGGTGAGGATACGGCGACGTATTCCTCTCTACTCGACAAGAAATATGGGCAGATGAAATCAATGTTATTTCCTCAGTTCAAGTCGAATCCAATAACTGGTTGGCAAATAAAGCTGCCAAAGTTGGGACTGATTCCTGTCAATTTGCATCGATCCATACCTGATGCACAATATTCAAAAAAATAGATAGATCGTAGAGACGTAATATATTGCGTCTCTACAGGTTTTTGCGGTCTACAGACTTCCTCAACCTCAGTTTGATGAAAGATTTTTCCAGGAAATTTTGAAGCGATCTAGTAGTCATTCCAACGAAAGATATACTCTTTCCCTTTTACCTGTCCCAACCAATAAATTTGAGGAACTTATCGAATTCACGTTCCTCAAAGCCAAAGACTTCAATAATTCGAGAAGATCGATGGGATTACTTGATAGAAATGGTTTAATATCGATTAGCATAAATTTTCGCTCTTTAATCCTTGGTTTCATGCAGCTTAAAATTTCTCTTTCGCCTCGTGTCATTGTTAAATACTTAATAATTGTGGTGATTTTTTTGACCTTGGTGAGTACGGGAATTCAGATCGGCAAGTATGTTTTTGACTATCGAGCAGACTGGACGACGATGTTTAACTTAGATCGAGAATTAAACTTACCGACATGGTATTCTAGCTTTATGCTGGGGACTTGCTCTATTTTGCTCAAGACCATCGCTATTGGCAAAAAACGACAGGGCGATCGCTTTAGCCAAGATTGGCAATTATTATCTTCGATCTTTTTATTGCTGGCGATCGATGAAGTGCTGAGTATTCACGAAATTTTGATTATTCCCGAAGTCAGCAAAGCTCTCAATTTACCCTGGTTTTTGCATTCGATGTGGGTGATTCCTGGTACGATCTTTGTGGTTTGGTTTGCCAGACGCTTTAGCCAATTTAGTTTTCATCTACCCTATAAATCTCGCCAGCATTTTTTCTCGGCAGCTTTTTTCTATGTCGGCGGTGCTTTGATTATGGAAATGGTCGGTAGCCACATCGCCGAAGCTGAAGGACAACAAAACTTGCTCTACGCTTTAACTGCTACCCTCGAAGAAGTAATGGAAATGATCGGACTGATTATTTTTATCTACGGATTACTTTGTTATCTACGTCAGTGGCTCGATAAGCTAGATTTGGAGATTACTATTGGCAAATAAAATTAGCGATCGCCTGATTGACTAGATCGGGATATTCGGCAATTAAGAGATGTCCTGCTTCTGGTAGATGTAGGTGTTGTCCGAGAGGAAAACTATTGGCTAATTCTTCTCCCATTTCTCGGGTAAAACTAGGGTCTTTTCCCCCAGTAATGACCAGTACGGGGATTTTTCGGGGAAAATAATGATGGCGTTGCCAAAAATTGTAGCCCCAAAAAATTTCTAGGGCTTGATAAGGATGAGATTTAGTCGGAACGGGACTTTCACCAAAAAACTGCTGCATTTTTTGATGAGTGCGATCGCTTGAGAGACGATTGGTAAGAGACTGTATTCCTGGTAAATGATAAAAATGCCTACCACCCCAAGCTAGAAATTTCATTAAGGGAATTTCCCACCACGGATCGAGATCGTGTGTGCCTCCAGCGATTAAAATTAAACCACTGGCACGATTGCGTCTTGCCCACTCCAAACCCAGGGGAGCACCGTAACTATGACAGCAGAGAATTGGTTGTTTAACTCGATAGCGTCGCAGCAGGCGAGTTAGATCTCGTCGATGTCTGCCCAAAGAATAACGATTATAGGGAGTAGATTCTCCATGTCCAGCCAAATCGTAAGCTAAGACTTCTCTTTGGCGATGCTGAAAAAATTCATATTGCGCTCGCCAGTTAAAACGATTGCCCAAACCACCATGTAAAAATACGAACCCTGGAGTTTTACCTGCATGATAGCTAACCTGTAACTTGACGCGACGACGTAAATGCACCGACTCTCCCTGCAATAAATCGTCATTTTCCATATTGTTAAGCTGATTCATAAGCAATTTCATCGTTATGAAAAAATCCCGAACTCAAATAGGATTATGGCTGGTTGCTACGTTAACTGCCATAGTCGGTATTTTAAATTTAATTTCCGCTGTTACTCCTGGTTTTCCAGAACGAATTGCCATCCTACAAAAAATCTATCCGTTTGAAGTCAGGGCGGGGAGTCATATTTTTGCTGCGGTTAGTGGTTTTATTCTCTTGACTCTGGCTTCGCGGTTGTTACGACGCAAACGAGTCGCCTGGATACTGACCATAATTTTATTAATTATTTCGATCGCTTCTCATTTGCTCAAGGGATTAGATATTGAAGAGACTATTTTGCCTGTCGTGCTGTTAGTTTTATTAATAATACTCAGAAAAGATTTTACAGCGCGATCGGATCGTCCTTCAATTGCCCAAGGGGTAAGGGTTTTAATTGGTGCGGTGCTGTTTACCCTGGCTTATGGTACGGCAGGTTTTTTACTTATGGAAAGGCAATACACCACAGAGTTTAATTTAGCTCAAGCTGCCTTTCAGACTCTAACTATCTTCTTTACTACCGATAACGGCGGATTAAAAGCCACTACCCGCTTTGGTAGTTTTTTTATTACTTCTCTTTATATTGTCGGCATATTGTCGGCGCAAGTACAATTATCTATGCAGTCTGGATGATATTGCGCCCCGTATTGCTACAGGTGGGAGGTACAGAATTAGAAAGAGAACGAGCTTTAAACATTATTAAACAGCACGGGCGTTCTTCTCTCGCTCATTTTTGTTTGCTTCCCGATAAAAGTTACTATTTTTCTCCCACGGGAAAAACTGTAATTGCCTACGTACCCAAAGGTATAGGCGCGATCGCTTTAGGAGATCCTATTGGCGCAGCAGAAGATCTTAAAGAGGCAATTATTGGTTACAAAGAATTTTGCGATCGCAATGATTGGGATCCCGCTTTTTATCAAACTTTGCCCGACAATCTAGATTTATATAAGTCTTTGGGTTTTAAGGCGGTCAAAATTGGCGAAGAAGCAATTGTCAATCTGCAAACCTTTACTACTCAAGGAAAACCAGGACGCAATCTCAGAAATTCTCTCAATCGGTTTCATAAGTTAGGCTATCAGGTTAAGTTTACTAAGCCACCCATTAGCAATGAACTATTAGACCGATTAAAAATAATTAGCGATCGCTGGCTTAGTGAAATGCAGGGATCGGAAAAACGCTTTTCTTTAGGTTGGTTTGACTATAACTACCTGGGTAATTGCGAACTAGCTACCGTAGAAAGCCAGTCGGGAGAGATAATCGCCTTTACTAATATCGTTCCCGAATATCAGCTGAATGAAGTTACCATCGATCTGATGCGGAAGTTGGATAATACAGAACATGGTGTGATGGAATTTCTGTTTGTGTCTTTATTCAAGCATTACCAAGAACTTAATTATGATAGTTTCAATCTGGGTTTATCTGCCCTGGCGGGACTCAAGAAAAACCCAAGTTCTCGCTTAGAAACAGGAATTGATTATCTCTACAAACATCTCAATCGCTTTTACAACTTTCAAGGGATACACGGCTTTAAAGATAAATTCAATCCTCGCTGGGAATCTCGATATCTTATTTACCCCAGTCTGGCTGCTTTGCCCGATGTCGTGGTGGCGTTAATTAGGGCAGATTCGGGCGATTGCGAAGCTAGCCGTCCTAAAGGATACCGCTACGCATATAGGCATCGTCTTTGGGACTATTTTAAACCAGGAGCTAATACATTTCATATTTCAACAAGGTACAGGGAATTGCACCATTGTAGAGTTTGACGCGCTTAGAAGTCCTCAATCCTACTTGTTTAGATAGTTTCATACTCCCCGTCAGGATATATGCCGTCCAACCTTTAAATCTCTGTTTGAAGATATCACCCAAGAGTTTATACAATTCTCCTAATTCGGCTTCTTTGCCCAATCTCACGCCATAGGGAGGATTGCAAATCAACACTCCGCGATCGCTTGGTGGTTCGATACTAGAGATATCCTGACGAGCAAATTTTACATGGTCTTCTAGTCCAGAATTCTCCGCATTAACAAAAGCCTGTCGAATTACCTGAAGATCGCGATCGCTACCGATAATTGGCACATCGAGATGATTTTTTTGTTGACTGCTAGCTTCTTTAATTAAACTTTGCCACAGTTGATGGTCGTAATCCAACCAGGTTTGAAATCCAAAGTTACGGTATAAGCCAGGGGCGGTATTTAAACCTTTTAAAGCTGCTTCGATGGGTAATGTCCCGCTACCACACATCGGATCGAAAAAAGCTAAATCTGGTGTCCATTCTGCCAGATCTAGTAAAGCGGATGCTAGAGTCTCTTTCATCGGTGCTGCACCGATCGCAGGACGATATCCCCGACGATGTAAACTAGAACCCGAACTATCTAAACTTAAAATGCAGTGCTTTTGGTCGATATGAGCATTAATCAATAAATCGGGGTTTTCTGTATCTACGCTAGAACGTTTGCCTCCCCTGCGCTTCTGCCAGTCGGTAATCGCGTTTTTAATTTGTAGGGCGGTAAAGTGAGTGTGGTTGAGGTGTTTATTTTTCCCCGTACAGCTAACAGCTAAGGTCATATTGGGAGTTATATATTCATCCCAGTCAAGCTTTTGCACGTTGCGATAAAGTTCATCTCCATTAAAACTCTTGACCCGTGCGATCGGCATCAAAATCCGAAAAGTCGTCCTCGTCCAGAGATTAGCCTTATATAGTAATGCCTTGTCTCCCTGGAAATGAACTCCTGTAAAGTCGGTACGGACATCCTTTGCCCCTATTTGTTTTAATTCTCTTGCAGTAACTTCTTCTAAACCGCGAGATACTGTAGCAAAGTAGTTTTTCATACACTTAATTTAAGTTAGCTTCCTTGAGATCGACTTTTAGAAGCTATTAGCTATTAGCTATGAGCCTTTTTGATTATAAATTGATTAGTTATGTTACAAATTAAATTTAATTAACTTTATTTATCTACATCTGCTCTAATTTCACTTGCTAGCAAGATTACGATCCATCACAGCGTGAAATCCTCCTGCGCTTACCATACCTGTTTCAAAAGGATTCATGTTAAAGTCACCAATAACTAAAGTGCGATCGTGTCCTACTCTTACCTCTGCTTCTTCAATTGATTGAACCACATTAACACATTCAAATATTTGTTCCTTATCTTGCATACGTAGTTTGCTAGGTAAGTGTAGGGCGACTAGGATAAAATCATTGCCAATAGGAGGAGAAATCCGTCTCATAGATGTTCGACCGTCATCTTTTACTAAAGTGATATATTCTGGCGGATATCGATAAAAAAAGGATAAATAGGCAGAAGGATTGAATGGTGCGAGATATTTTCTTTCTAGATCGGGATTAATCGCTTGTAAAATTTTGACATCTGATAATTCACATTCGGCTAAGACTAAGATGTCTATGTCGTGGATATGACAAAGTAGTACTAAGCTTAGACGCACTAAAGTTACCTATTCTATTCCTTCTCCATAAGGCGTTTGAGGATTTCAAAGTGCAATGTAAATGCGTCTAAGCTTATTTCTTCCAGTAAGGGCTTTTTATTGATATTCCAAAATAATATATTGGTCATCTATATAAAAAATAGAATCAGCTAGTAGGTTGGGTAGCGCGAAGCAAAACCCAACGCGATCGCTTTTTAAAAACAAAATAACCGATTTAGGAGTAATAAACTTTTTAATAATAATGCGATCGCACTTATCGAACTAGTTTTAATTCCTGTGTTTCTGCTGTTTTGATGACTGGTGATTCTATATCCCCATGGGTGTAATTTAACCAAGGGCTTTGGAATCGACATTAGTTTATGTATAGGATATTCAATAAAGACACTGTATAAATCGATCATGTCTCAAACACCAGACCAATATCTATCCCCAGAAGAATCAGCCGATGTCGAAGCAGCCTTGCTCACATCCTCGGAAAAGTTTCTGACTCGTTTGACTATCTCTTCCCAAAGACTGCTACAAAAGATCGCCCAAGATTATCAAATTTCTGTAGAAGAACTGTCTCACAAGCAAATCATTGAATGGTTTGAAAATGATAGCAAAGTCAAACGGGAACAGGGTGAGGATGCGGGAACTTTAAGATGGTAAGTTTTAGCTACGACAAACCCGTAAAATAGAACGTAAATTATAGATTTACAATTCTTGCTTTTTCGCAATAGCTAATCGTTATGCAAACTCTGGATAATCCCAATCTAACTAACACTACAGCTTTTGATACTACTATCCACAGAAGAAAAACTCGCCCAGTCAAAGTTGGCGACATAACTATCGGCGGTGGTAATCCTGTCGTAGTGCAGTCGATGATTAATGAAGATACCTTGGATGTAGATGGCTCGGTAGCAGCAATTCGCCGTCTGCATGAGATTGGTTGCGAAATTGTGCGGGTAACAGTGCCTAGTATGGCTCATGCTAAAGCATTAGCCGAAATCAAGCAAAAGTTAGCCGAGACTTATCAAACCGTACCTCTGGTTGCTGACGTGCATCACAATGGGATGAAAATCGCCCTAGAGGTGGCAAAGCACGTCGATAAAGTAAGAATTAATCCTGGGTTGTATGTCTTTGAAAAACCCAAGAGCGATCGCACTGAATATACACCAAGCGAATTTGCCGAAATTGGGGCTAAAATTCGCGAAACTCTCGAACCTTTGGTAATTTCCTTACGCGACCAAAATAAGGCGATGCGGATCGGGGTCAATCATGGCTCTCTATCCGAAAGAATGCTCTTTACCTATGGTGATACTCCTGAAGGAATGGTAGAGTCGGCACTAGAATTTATTAAGATTTGTGAATCTTTGGATTTTTATAATATAGTTTTATCCCTAAAAGCTTCTCGCGTACCCGTAATGCTGGCTGCCTATCGCCTGATGGTACATAGAATGAATGAATTGGGGATGGAATATCCACTGCATTTGGGCGTTACCGAAGCAGGAGATGGGGAGTATGGCAGAATCAAGTCTACAGCGGGGATTGGGACTCTCCTGGCTCAAGGAATTGGCGATACAATTCGCGTTTCTCTAACCGAACCTCCTGAAAAAGAAATTCCCGTCTGCTACAGCATCCTGCAAGCTTTGGGACTGCGGAAAACTATGGTAGAGTATGTCGCCTGCCCTTCTTGTGGTCGTACTTTATTCAATTTAGAAGAAGTTCTGCACAAAGTCCGCGAAGCTACCAAACATCTGACGGGGTTAGATATTGCAGTGATGGGTTGTATTGTTAATGGCCCAGGAGAAATGGCCGATGCCGACTATGGATACGTGGGTAAGCAACCAGGCTATATTTCTCTCTATCGAGGTCGCGAGGAAATTAAAAAAGTTCCTGAAGATCGCGGTGTGGAAGAATTAATTAATTTAATTAAAGCCGATGGACGCTGGGTAGAACCAGAATAAGGAACGAGGAAAAAAATCGACTTCTAGGGTGGGCAAACAGGAATCATTTTCTATTCAGAATTAATGTTGTCTTGTCCACCCAAAGCTAGTGCGATCGCTCTGCTATGAATTGGAACGATTGGAGTTCTTTGAGTAGTTACGTGACCTCCTCCCACACTGATTGCTCTGCAATACAGTCTGGGCTTCCCTAACCTCACGATTAGGTTTTCCTGGTTATTTCCTCTTTCAAGGTATTTCACCCACCATCTCATTGGTCACAAGTTAAGGAAATCAGAAAAAAGTCAATCGAACTTAAGAATCATGCAAAACTCAGAGAGAGTAAGCAGTTGAAGGATTTTATTTCTTTATGAGTAAGAGCAAAAGGCTAAATCGAGACCACGCCAAAAAAACGCAACGACCAATGGTAGAAGATCGAGTCATTGTCGAATACTTAACCGCTCTGCTAACTCCAACAATTAAATCTCAGTCGCGACATTTTCGAGAATTGGGACTAAGAGATAGGATTCTAACGCTTCCCTTGATGGTGGCTGCGGTCTTAACGAGCGTTGTGGAGAGATGTTCCAGGAGTAACCGAATTAACACGATTACTTGAAACCGAAGGATTTCTATGGTGTGGTCGAATCAAGGTAAGTCAACAAGCCTTATCCCAGAGATTTTTAACTTTTCCCGCTATTTTATTCGAGAACATCTTTCACGACATTTTGCCCATCCTAAAAGTAAGATGGTCAACTCGTCAAAATCGACCTTTACCCGATCTGGTTCAATTTACCTTATCTAAGTTTGAAAACATTTGGATAGCAGATGGTTCGACCTTGGAGGCTTTGTTTCGCAAGCTTAAGAGTTTAGAATCCGTATCTCCTGGCAAATTGGCTGGCAAGATGGGAGTGGTTATGGATTTAGTCAAACGGTTGCCTGTGAAAATTTGGATTCGGTCAAATCCCAGTGCGTGACTATACCCGTTTTGAAGATAATTTACTCGATTTAGTTTCACCCCAGACTTTGCTATTACTTGACAGGGGTTTTTATCATTTTCAATTTTGGCAAACTCTAATTGATAAAGGAATTCATTTTATTACTCGCATTAAGATTAATGCTGTAATTGAGTATCAACAAGTTTTTACAGATGGTTATGCTTTACGCGACCGTCTGGTTCAAATAGGCTCTGGGACAAAAAAGACCCCTTTTGTTACTCTTCGGTTGATTGAAATCAGAAAGGGAAAAGTCTGGCATTCTTACTTAACTTCAGTGCTTGAACCAGAAGTTTTACCTCCATACGTAGTCATCGATTTATACCAAAAACGGTGGCGGATTGAAGATGCTTTTAATACTGTCAAACGGCTTTTAGGACTAAGTTATCTTTGGACTGGCTCAATTAATGGTATTAAGTTACAGATTTGGGCAACTTGGTTATTCTACAGTGTTTTATCAGTTTAATTGCTGCATCGATTTCCATCCCCCCTGTCGCTTCTAAAACAATCAATTCTGGCTGGCTATTTTTTAGAGTTTGAACTAGCTTACCAATACCTACTTCATCGTTGGTTACTTGAAATAACTTTGACGATGGACGGATATAAACATCCAGGCTTTTCTGACAAACATCTATTCCTACCCACTGTTTTTCACTCATGAGTTTTCCGCTCTTCAATGGTATTTTGATCTTTGTAACTCTCACTCACTTGACTCTTCCTTGCAAAGATACGGGTTGAATTTACCCAGGCGATTGTTTGAGTTTACTTGAGGAGAGAGAACAAGTAGTGACCCAGCTAAGAGACGGTTTTCATTAACCAAGGATACGACGGTCTACTACTTTCTCTAAAGTATCAGGATTTGATCCCCTAATTTCAAGATACAAGCGATACCGCTTCGCATATTGGGCGGGTTCCCCGACTTGAAGCGACTGCCGAGGGTACGATAATGATTCTGATGGAAGGCAATTAAAATTGTCATAATTTCGCTCAGACAAAGATTTTTTGCTCTGATTCTTTTGATTCCCCCATGATGCAATAATATTGTCTTCCATTGAGGCTCAAACCTTTGACAAAAATCATCTACATCACAAAATAAAGCATCTAAACTCGCGGAATGCGAGCGGACGGCGCACAGTCGGATTTAAAATCCGACTTGCGTACCGCTAAACATAGGGCAAGTTCCTGAATTTGTTGTTATTTTCAGCTTACTACTTGCCCTTTTCCTTATCCCGAACTCAGGTTAAATATGGAGATGCACAATATATCATAGTTGGCGATCGCACTTACTTTCAATTATCTCTACAATCGGGCGATCGCCGATTAAAATTTTTAAACCAGAGACAATACAGTTAATCCAATGCCAATACAGACTACCATCGCAGCACTAAAAATAGGCAAACGTTGCACAAATACTCCACTTAAAGGCAACTTTTCTAACCATTGTTTGGCATAAACTGCAATTAACCCCAGAGTAATTAAGACGGATGCCAATCCAAGACTTAAGCCACAGACTAGAAACAATCCATAAGTTATTTGGTTTAGTGAAATTGCAGCGAGTAACATTACCAGTGCAGAAGGACAAGGAACTAAACCTCCCGCAATTCCCAAAGCAATGGTTGATGGATTAGAAAAATTAGAAGAAGGGGAATGGTGATGATGTTCATCTTGAGGACTTAATCGACGCATCAGCAGCCAAAACCCCACGCTACAAATAGTTAAACCACTAATTAAATTCAAAACTGGATATAATTGCTCTGGTAAAATATACTCTGATGCAAACAG
>JASJEI010000262.1 GCA_030064795.1 Pleurocapsa sp. MO_226.B13
TCTTACTTTGATACCTGAATCTTTACCAAGAGAAACTCAAACAGGTCAAAAAACTTTTTCCTAAGTTAGCCAAGATGCACCGCTTAAAAGAACTACTTATACCAATTCTCGAAACTAGCTAGATATATGACCAAATTATTTCTTATTAAAATTTATTGACAAATATCTTGCTATTTATAGTTTTTGGCTTTTTAATTTTTAATTTTTATTGTTAACTAAGTCTCTTATTACTTTTGAGAAATTGTATTATTAAAGATTATTTGTCATTAAAAACGAAGCGAGCTAAAGGGAGCTAAAGGACTAACAAAGATAGCAATTATCTAAGATCAAATCCTGTTTACATAAGAACATTTATCGGTTAAATCGTTAAACCCTGTAGAGACGTAATATATTACGTCTCTACGATCCCTCTGTTTTTTTAAATGTTTTGGTAATCGGATTTCGGATAATTACTATCTTCGTAGTTATAAACACCAATTATGTGGGTTATTACCAATAAATTCCTTAAGTTTACTAGGACGGTATCCTATGTCAGCACACCAACGTTTTTTAACGCTGTCGTGAAAGCTATCGTCTAGATCGAATTTAGATTCATCTTTAGATTCATCGCGCAATTCCTGATTCAACTTGGTAAGATCTCGCTCCGTCATTCCGTAAGGATCTAAAACATCTAAGATATTTGAGATAAAGTTGTTTTGAAAATTAGTTTTAAAGTCGATAATCTCAGTATCTTCAGCTAAGCTTAAATCCAAATCTAAACCTAACTCACCAGCTTCATCTGCCATCCATTTCAAAGCAGCATTTGACAAACCCAGAGTTTCTTGTTCGCCACCGCCTACCGAAGCATGATTTCCTGGAAACCAAACTTGTTTTAGATTTCTTCCATTAAAATCCTCTCCTGGTATCATAATTGTCACGTCAAAGCCTGGTGTTTTTTCATCTATGGCGATCGCGTGTCGGGCATTTTCAATAATCGAACTGAGTTTGTTGTCGTGAAACTGATATCTCACATTGAAAAAGTCGTCAATTAAAAGCAAGGGAGTAAGATTGGGAATCCCCAAAGATCCAACAGTATCCCAACATCCCAGAAATTTAATCTTGACTGATTGATGGATATTATTATTATTTTTCTGACGAAATTTCTTGGCTTCCTGTTCACGCCTCTGTCGATCGCCGATGCGATAGATTTCATAAGCCTTAGCGGTATTATTAATATCGGGACGTTTCAGGAGTCCAGAACGGCTAATTAAACCAACCAAACTCCTAACTGTATAAGCTCCTCGACTAAAACCAAATAAATATATTTCATCACCAGGCTCATAATTTAGGCAAAGAAAAATATAAGCTTCTTCAATTTTTTCATCAATCCACCAGCCGAAAGCTCCCCCTCCCAATTTTTCAATCGAATCGCCAATACCTTTTAGGAATGATTGCGTTCCTCCTCGACTGGGAACTGCACCAATTCCTTCGTCGTAGTAAAGAATTTGAGCAATATTGCGCTCGTTTTGCTCGTCTATTTGTTTGACTGCTTGAGCAATTTTGAATACATTGGTTGGAACTTGATTATCTTGACTTTGCCAAGTTCCATCACAACAAACTATTAAACGTTTTTTCATCTTAATAAAAGGCGATCGCCATTAAATACAAAACAAAATTAAGCTAAAAACTTAAGAATTTTTGCAGTAAGCTATACCGCGATAGATCCTGACATCCAAGGGAGAAGGATAAGTTTGAATTGGACGACGAAGATGATAAGTTTGTCCGCGAAAACGAGCAGTAAGATCTGAAGGTATGGTTTCTACTCGAACATTATTAGTAATATAAGGTTTGCCTAAAAAACGTAGTTGCATTTTTGATTCTCCTCTTGTGTAGCATTACTGTAAAAAAAGTTTATTTATCAGTATTGTGTAAGCTACTAATAGTAATTTAAAGGGGAAAAATTCAGGGAAAAATTCAGGGATTAATTCAGGTAAAGCTAAAAGTTACCTGTTTATTTATTATGAAGAGTTATTAGTTGTTATACCAATTCTCTATAACAATGCACTCTTCTAAAATTTAACCTCTCTGCGACTTTGCACCCAATGCGACGGGTATCCTAAAGGACTAGCCCTAAAGGATTAGCCCTAAAGGATTAGCTTCGCGTCCTTCGCGTCCTTCGCGTCGTAAACGCTTTTGCGTGAGATATCAACTTAAAATATTAAGTGCAACTTTAAGGAGAAATGGTATTAATTCTTGATTGTCTAGATTTTGTCAAATATACCTAGATAGATCTGTATAATTATGAACAAATCAACTTGAGAAGTATGTAAATGAAACCTTTACATTCCGTACTTTTAGGGTTACTTATAACTAGTGCAGTTGCGTTTCCAAGTAAGTCCCAAATCAGTCCCGATCGCACTACCAACACTAGCGTTACTCCTATCGATAATGGAATTAGAATTGATGAGGGAAATAGAGCTGGAGACAATCTATTTCATATAATAAGCCTTTATTAACTATAAATCAGCCTCTAGGTTTAAATATAGGCAATAATTCAGGAGATATTGCTGTTAATGGTAGTAATCTACAAGTTAATAATGGCGAAACTTTGGCTCTTTTTGGCGGTAACGTCACCATTACAGGGGGACAAATCGTAGCACCAGGAGCAAACATTGAATATTGACATTACGACTAATTCCATTTTTGGCTTAGAAGAAAGAAGCTCTACACCAGAAAACAATACCAATGACATTGATGCTTCTTCTGAATTTGGACTAGATGGCACGGTAGCGATTAACGAACTGGATGTTAATCCCGTAGAGGGACTAGAAGAATTACCCACTGAAGTAATCGATGTGACCAGATTAATCGCCCAAAGTCTCTGTCAACAGGGAGATCTTAGTGAATTTATCGTCACGGGTAAAGGTGGTATTGCACCGAGTCCCAACCAACCGCGAGAGTGGGAAGTTAATGAGGTGGATTTGGTCGAACCTACCTCGTTTTCTGAAGATGGGGAAGATGGGGGTAGGGGGCGAACGGCCGCTCGCCCTTACAGGGGAAGAGATTGTTGAGGCCCAAGGATGGATAATCAACGATCGCGGTGTCGTAGAGTTAGTGGCACATAAAACCGATATTAATGGTTCTGGGTCACAGCCAAAAGACCTTTTAGTATTTTTTTCCCAGGTTTTACTGTTTCTTCTTCTTCGTTTAAATAACCCAAAAGCCCTTCTCTTTCGTCGCAAAAATTAAATTTATCGCCATTAATTTAGATAAAAATTCCCCCTAAGAACAAAACTCAGGAGGTGCAAAAAAAGCAAAACTTTGCTCTTTTTTGCTTAAAGATAATTGTTAAAAGCCAGAAGGGGCTGATGAGACAAGCAAGTCTTTAGACCAAATAGAATAAACTTATACACCTCTCTTTAAGGAGATTTCAACTTGTCTAAATTCCTGATTTAAACGTTTTTTGAGTTTTTCTGGTAATGGACGATTACCGTAGGAACTATAATAACCAGCGATCGCATTTAATGCAGTTTGCATGGTTGTAAACGAGCGCAAACCAGCAGTTTTGGAGTTGCGACGATAACGGGAAGCATAATCGCTGATTTGTTTACGTGCTAGACCAACAACTTCTTTTTTGTTAGTAGCATCATCGGGCAAATCAATCGCGGTTCTTAAATTTTCTAACACTGCTAGAGTATCTTGGCTGTAATTTCCAGTTAATCCAGAGGGATTAGAAGTACAGCCCATTAAACTAATAGCAACTACTAAAACTAAAGCTAGTATGCGAGATAGGTATTTTTTGGAAAACATAATTTTTAGTAAACGATCCCAGGTTCAACCTATCCTACCAAGAAATTGACTCGTTCCAGATCGATCGCCAAAGGTTAAAGTTTAATTATTAACCAAAACGTCCGCTGACATATTGTTGAGTTGCTTCCTCTTGTGGGTTTTGGAAAATTTGTTCGGTGGGAGCAAATTCTGCTAAGTAACCCTGACGATTTCCTCCTTCTACTTCGGTGACATTGAAGAAACCAGTATAATCTGCTACCCGCGAAGCTTGTTGCATATTATGGGTAACAATTACGATCGTGTAATTTTCTTTTAACTGATGAATCAACTCTTCCACTTTAAGGGTAGAAATCGGATCGAGAGCAGAACAAGGTTCGTCCATTAATACTACTTCAGGCTGGAGGGCGATTGTCCTAGCAATACAGAGTCTTTGTTGTTGTCCGCCACTAAGGGCCAAACCACTTTGCTTGAGTTTATCCTTTACCTCGTCCCATAGTGCTGCACCACGAAGCGATCGCTCAACCAGCTCGTCCATGTCACCTTTATAGCCGTTGATTCTGGCCCCAAAGGCAATATTGTCATAGATTGACTTAGGAAAAGGATTAGGTCTTTGGAAAACCATCCCGATTTTGCGTCTTACCTGAACTGGGTCGATGTCTTTACCGTAGAGATTTTGGTCGTGGTAAGTTACCAATCCTTCTAGACGGAAAATGGGAATTAGATCGTTAAGACGATTGTAACAGCGCAATAAAGTACTTTTACCGCACCCAGAAGGCCCAATAAAGGCGGTGACTTTGTTTTTGGGTACATTGAGATAAATACCTTTTACTGCTAAAAAATCACCATAGTATACATTGACGTTCTCTGCTTGCAGTACTGTTTCTGTTTGACTTGCAGTGTGTTGATCGTAAACCATAAAATCTACTTATTGGGAAACCTTATACTTATACAATAATTTATTAGGCATGATTTTATTCATATTGAACTCAATCCTAGTAGGCTATAGTTATGACTATTTTAACTTTTAGTAAAGAAGCACTCGGTGATTTGTTAACTATAGTCCCAGGCATTTTTTCAATAGTTTAACAAGAGCTAATTTAGCCTTGGAAATAGTTTGAGATCGTCTCAAGCAGAACCAAAAGCAATATAGCGGTCCTAAATCATTTGTGAATCTAACCAATGACTAAAGACTAATGACAAAAGACCATAAGCAGAATAGTTCTCTCAATTCAGATAGGATTGCTATATGAATCATTCTGTTAATAGTATTCCAAAATATGGGTATAAAATTGTATTTATTTTATTGAGACAAAAATTGTTGCCGAGCCAAAGTTGACCACAAAAAGATGAGTTCGGAATTCGTGCAGGGGCTGACTCACCGAACTTGTTTCCAGAGCTTGAATGCCCCGTTTTGTGACGGACGTTTGCGTCCCCAGCCGATATGCGCAGCCCGCGCATGACTCCTAAAGGATACCGCTTCACATATCGCTGCGCATATTATACCCTTGTGGTATCGCGGTATCCGTGATGGACGCGGTGTCGCCCCTGAATTCCCAGAGACAAGGCATCCCTTATCTATACGGGAGTTAGTTTTGAGTCGTTGCTTCTCCATCTCCCCATCTCCCCCATCTTCCCTCGTCTCCAATTTCCTCCTTTGCACTCTTACACTCCGTAGCTTGAAAATGCCGATTATTCCAGATTATTTTTGGCTTCTTGGGCTACTTGCTCGGACTCGTCATCTACTAACTTAGCAATTGTGGCTTGAGCTTGTTCGCCTCCTAATCTGCCGAGAGCTTGAACCAAACGATAGCGTATTTGCCAGTCTTCGTTGTCGGCAAAATCAGCTAGCAAAGGAACGGCCCTGGAATCTCCTAATTCTCCCATCGAGCCAATTGCAGCCGTTTGCAACAGATTATTATCGGACTTGAGGGCTGCTTCTAATAGCTCGAAACCGCGAGGCTCTCCTAATTCTCCCAATGCAGCAATAATACTAAATTGGACTAGCCATTCTGATGTCTCATGGTAGGCTTTAGCCAAGTCTTCAAAAGCTTCTACCAATTGTAATCCGCCAATGGCATCGGCCGCTGCTGCTTGGACATCTGGTTCTGGATCGTTAAATAAGCGATCGCGCAACAGGGCTAAAGAGGTTTTGGTGTCAGTCTGTCCTAAAGTATCTAGCTGGCTGACTGCTGCATAACGCACGCGAGTATTGTCATCGGTGACCATTGGTTGCACCATGGCAAAAGCTGTTTCAGGCTCTATTTGACGGAGTTGGTTTAAACCCCTAATTCTCAAGCCAAAGTCTTCGGAATTTAGCAAATCTTTGACTGATTCTGGTGTAATACTCATAGATTCAACATCTTTTTGGAATAATTTGGTTTTATGCAGGGCGATCCGAAGTTGCTTATTCTGCTGCCATCATCCGAATGACATCTCCCTGGGTAATAATTCCAACCAACTGAGAGTTATCATCTACAACAGGTAAACGGCGTAGTTTTTTCTCGTGCATTAATTTGGCAGCCTCTCGCACCAAGCGATCGGCTCGAATGGTTACAGGGCGATCGCTCATTGCCTCTTTGACAGTTTGACCCAAGGCTTTATGGACTTCTTGATTGTGTTTTGCTGGGTTTTGGAGATAGATTACGCTGTCTAGAAACATTACATAGGGTGGTGCATCTACCCCTGTAGCTTGCCATGTCAGATCGGTCTCGGAAATAACTCCTACTAATTTTCCCTTTTTATCGACAACGGGTAAACCGCTGATCTTATTGTTAGCTAGGATCTGAATTGCTTCCTGCAAGGAGGTTTCGGGAGATACCGTAATCGGATCGGCAGTCATAATATCTGCAACAGTTTTGCTCATCTTCGGTTTTGAATCAATCGTATAATTAGCTACCTCTTCTTGATTCAATTTATCGCGAATCGTCTCGGTTTAAAACTAAACTGTCACTATTGTTAATTTAGCAATCCACTTGATAAACCCAATTTTGATATTTCTCTTCTTTGTTTTCGGTAATTGCGATCAGTTTTTGTCTGATTTTTTCTGTAATTGGTCGCTTAGTAGATAAATGATAACTTTCGATCTGCTTGACTGGAGTAACTTTAGCTGCCGTACCGCTTAAAAACACCTCATCAGCAATTAGCAATTCAGTCTTATCGATCGCTCTTTCAACTGTTTCTATGCCCATGTCTTTGGCAATGGTTAGAACGCTATCTCTGGTAATTCCTTCTAAGATGTCTTGATTCAACCCAGGGGTAATTAATTTATTATTGCGCACCATAAAAACATTCATCCCCGAAGCTTCGCAGACTTTGCCTTGAGAATTCATTAAAATCGCTTCATCAAAACCCGATTCTACTGCCTCAGTTTTAGCCAACGAGGAAGTAATATATGCCCCACTAATTTTACCGCGCAGGGGCAAGCTACGGTCTTCTTGACGATACCAGGAACTAATGCGACAGCTAATACCTTCAGGGGGTAAATAGTCGCCTAGTTCTAAACCATAGATAAAAAAGTCTTTTTCGATTTTATGCAATCTAGGGGCAATTCCCAAATCAGAAGTGTAAACAAAGGGACGAATATAAAAAGATTTATTCGGTTTATTTTTTTTGACAAAATCAATAATTACTTGCTGTATTTTATCCGCTGGTAAATCATAATTAAGTAGCTTGGCACTATCGCTTAACCTTTGACAATGGCGATCGAGTCTAAATAGTAAAATTTGAGCGGGTTTTTCTGGGTTGGGGATTCCGCGTAAACCCCCAAAAGCTCCCGTTCCATAGTGTAAGGCATGAGTAGCAATAGAAATATTTGCTTCTTTAAAAGGAACAAATTGGTTTTGGAAATAGGCAAAATCTAAAAAGTTATGCATAACTACTTGATTGAGGAGCGAGGAATAAGGAATGGGGAAGAAATAAAGAGCGTAAATTAGTTAGTTGTTGATTAGTTGTTTCCCAGCCAGCCAGTTAAGTTAGCTTGCTGTACTGAAGATAAGTTATCTCGGATCGCTACTTCGTAACTACTCGGTTGGGGTGCTGCGAGAGTAACGGGAAGGGTTTTTAATTCATCATGGTGAAAAATTGTTACCTGAATTGTGTCTTCAGCCCGATAATCTTTGAGTCTTTCATTCAAGGATTTAGCAGTGACTCGAATACCATCTATAGCTAATAGTTCGTCTTTAGCATCAATTCCCGCCAAAGCTGCGGGAGATTCGGCAGCCACAAATTGGATTATTTCTTGGTTGTTTTCTGCCTGTACCTTGATGCCTAGATAAGGTGTGTCTGATTCCTCGACAGTTTTCAAGTATAAGCCAAAAGGAGCGAGATAGTCATCGAAGGGTAATTCTTCAGTTGTTTCCAGATAACGATCGAAGAAATCGTCTAAATTTGATTCGGCAACCTCGGCTATTACCTCCCTCAGTTGAGTTTCCCCAAAGCCAATTTCATCTCGTCCAAAGCGTTGCCACATCAATCGCATTACATCGTCAAGCGATCGCTTATTATTATGTTTAGCTCGGATTAATAGATCTAACAGCAACGAAACTAGTTGTCCCTTGAGATAATAGGAAATTTGATTATTATCGCTATAGGCATTGCGTCGATAGAGTTTGATCCAGGCATCGTAACTAGACTCTGCCAAAGGCTGTACCTTACGCCCTGGAGTATTGAGATACTTGTTAATATCTTTACTCAAGTTTTTCAGATAGGTTTCGCGGTTATAAATACCCGCCCGTAAGGGAATCAATATATCGTAGTAGCTAGTTGTCCCTTCACAAAACCAAAGAGAAGTAGTGTAGTTTTCTGCTTCATAATCAAAAGTTTCCAAAGCTTTGGGGCGAATACGCTTGACATTCCAGAGGTGAAAAAATTCATGGGCAACCAACTGAAGAAAGCGTTCGTATTTCTCGCGATCGCGAAATCCAAATCGGGGATAATTTAAGGTACAACAGTTTTTATGTTCCAAACCTCCATAACCACTACCCGATAGATGCAGTAGAAATAGATATTGTTCGTAGGGCAAACCGCCAAAAAGTTCGGCTTCGGCGGTAATTATTTTTTTGCTATCCTCAATAATTTGTTCTGGTTTGGCGTTACCCTGACTCCAAATAGCTAAAGCATGAGGTTTTCCCTCTACCTCAAAATTAAAGATCTGCTGAGTGCCAATTTCTACGGGAGTATCTACTAAAGTATCAAAATCTTGGGCAATAAATGTATTGGCTTCGCCATCGACTCTGGGTAGAGTTGTGGTGACTTGCCAATCAGCTTGTGGTGGAACAATTTGAACCTGAATCGACTCTTGTTCTAAACCAGGGACAAAGAAGAATAAGGCTGCGCCATTAAAATAGCCATGAGTAGGATCTAAATGATTGGTTCTTACGGTTAAATCATTAGCAAAAACACGATACTCGATCGCCAGTGTTGAATTACCATTGGTTTTAACCTGCCAATGATTCTTGCTGATTTTCTGACTGGCTAAAATTTCTCCTTGGCTATCTCGCGCCACAAAATCTTGTACGTGCCTGGTATATTCTCGTACTAAATAGGATCCTGGTGTCCAGACTGGCATTTTTAAATCTAAAGTTGCCGACTGCCAATTATCTATTTGTAATCTCACCTCAAATAAATGAGAGGCTGGTTGAGGCATGGCAACTCGATAAAACAAAGTCGCGGATTTCTGAGTGGGTTGTGGCTGACGAATAGCAGTAGCTTCAGTCATTAAAATTTCTGTTGAGAGTACAAATTAAAACACATCTAGACCTATATTTTATCTGGATCTCGCGTATTGCCCAAATTATCAACAGGTAACTATTTGGCGACTATATATCGCTCAATTGCCCATGAGAACCACCATCGCTCCTCTGTGCCATTCTTTGTTGTTTTTTGCTCTCAACCTTAAAAGTGACATAACTATGCTATAAATATTAAGGATTGTAAAATAAGAGCCAAATTTTGTAATATTTTCACGGCAGCCGTAGACTAGCTCGCTCTTACTGCCAAAAATTAAATATTTACTCTTCCTGTTGATTTCGATCGAGTTAGAGCCATCTAATTTTAATTTAATTTGTTCTAGGTTGGATTCTGCTAAATTAACTGCGGTCAAAATTATCTGCTGAAAATTTCTTTCTCTAGCTTGGTAGTTACTAATAACATCGTTTTTAGTTTGGATTTTGAACATAATCTTCGATAATTCCTTTTAATAATTAATAGCAGTTATATATGGTTATGAATATATTCGATATGACAATTATAACTTCTATTTTCAAGATTTCTTTAAGCCATATTGCCGAAAATAGTCGGAAAATAACTTTATATAACTACTAGATAACTCCAGAAATCCTCAAAAAAACTCTCTACTTAAGTCATCGATCCAAAAGAATACATTTTCAAACTTGTCTTAAACCAATAGCGACAAAAAATATTTTGTGAACTTAGCGATCGCCAGAAAATGAAGCAATACTTATTAAAAAGATTATTAATCGCAATTCCTACCTTAGTTCTTATCAGCATCATTATTTTTACTATTTTAGCCTTGGCTCCAGGCGATCCCCTAGGTGAATTTGCTTCTAACCCATCTATCACCGCCGAAGTTCGAGAGAATATACGTAAATCTCTTGGCTTAGACCAACCAGTTTATATTCGTTATTTTAAGTGGTTTAGCTCATTTATTAGAGGAGATATGGGCTATTCATTTAATAGTAGAAGTCCCGTAGCTCAGCTTTTAGCACAACGATTGTTAACTACATTTTGGGTAGTAGGAACTGCCTATATTATCGGTTTATTAATTGCTTTTCCTTTAGGGATTATTTCGGCGACAAAACGATATTCACTTATCGATAAAATAATTACAACGATCGCTTTTTTAGGATTTTCCATTCCTCCTTTTTTTTCGGGCTTACTATTTATTATTATTTTTAGCGTTCGGTTGGGTTGGTTTCCCTTTATCTTTAATAGCACCCTAGAAGTAACAGACTGGCAAAGTTTTACCGCTCAAGTTAAACAATCAATCATGCCCGTTTCAGTTTTAGCTTTATATCATGCAGCAATTTTGATGCGTTTTATTCGTTCGGCGATTTTAGATGAGTTGAAACAAGAATACATCAAAACCGCTTTAGCTAAAGGATTGAGCGGGATTGCCGTCATCAAAAATCACGTCTTGCGCAATGCTTTGATTCCTATAGTTACTCTAATTGCTTTAGATATTCCGACAATTTTTACAGGGGCATTAGTAACAGAACAAGTATTTCGCGTCCCTGGGATCGGGGCATTGCTAATTGACTCTATCTATCGTAGCGACACTCCAGTCGTGATGGCGATCGCTTTTATCTATGCTATTTTGATTGTTTTCTTTAATTTAGTAGCAGATCTAATTTATGCACTGCTCGATCCGAGAGTTAAGTATTGAGGATGGAGATAGGGATAAGCTGTCAAGCACTTAATTTATTACTTAAGATTAAGCAGGGGAGCAGGGGAAAGTAAAAACTTCGGGCGACTATGTGGGGATTCTCTATTGTGAGCTAATTCTGTAGAAATTCTAGGGATTTTCGCGCACATATTCCAGCAATTTTATCAACTGATTTACTTCACAACTTTTCACCAATTTACGGATTTTGTTGACAAAAGGAAGATATTGAGACTCTAATTTTTCTAGAGAGTTTATTTGTTCTGACAGTTCTTCAATGTCTCCTATTTGAGCTAATTCCCATAGTTCCAATAGTTTATCTTGAGGAGGAGCTACTAAAGAAGCCAAGTCAGATTTCTGTTCACTTTCAAGGAAGATCCATTGCAGTTGCAAGTGAGTTTGTAGAGATTCGAGTAGCTGGTTGTAGTCTATCGGTTTGGAGAGAAAGCCCTCAAATTTGAGCTGAGACGTTTTTAATTGTTCGGCAAATTGAGAGTTCGCCGAGACAAAAATGACCGTTATATCTTTAAGTTGAGGATGTTGTCTGAGTTGTTTGAGCATTTCTAGCCCATCTATCTCTGGCATTAACGCATCGAGCAGAATCACATCGGGTTTAAAGGTTTCGGCGATCGCTAAACCTTGTTTACCATTTTCTGCTTCTGCTAACTCAAAACCAAGAGGTTGTAAATGTTGAATCAGTAACTGGCGATTGTCAATAATATCATCTACTACTAAAATTTTACGCGATCGACCGTGAAAACCCGTCGGTTCAATGGCGAACTGAAAATTGGGAGTAGATACATTAGCGGGATCGCCTTCTGGCAAATCTAAATCGAACCAAAAGATACTTCCTTCTCCCACAGTGCTGGTAACTTGGATTTGACTTCCCATCAGTTGAATTAGTTTTTGGCTAATCGTTAATCCCAATCCTGTTCCTTCTCGATCTGATTGCGCCTCATGCACTTGCTCGAAGGGTAAGAAGATGTCTGCTAATTTATTTCCAGAAATACCGATGCCCGTATCTTTAATCCAAAAGCGAATCTTATAATGGTTGATGGTTGATAGTTGATGGTTGATTGAAGTCTGAAAAATTTCTCCCCCATCTCCCTCATCTTCCCTATCTTCCCCATCTCCTTTGTCTCCCTTGACTTCTAGCTCAAAATCTTCCAGGTAACCTACTTGAAAAGTAACCTCTCCTCGATCGGTGAATTTAATTGCATTACCGAGCAAGTTTAGTAATACTTGTCGCAATCTAGTTTCATCTGCCTTTACTATCTGAGGAAGAGAAGACAATAATCGATAACAGAAATCTATATTTTTTTGTTCGGCACGGAGGTGCGATATAGCAGCTAGGTTATCTAAAAAGTCAAGCAAATTAAAATCTTGTTCCTCTAGTTGAATTTTGTCAGCTTCAATTTTGGAAAAATTGAGGATATCGTTAATCAACTCCAGCAGGTGTTGTCCCGAGCGATGAATTAAGTTCAAATTTTGATTTTGTTGGCTGGTGAGATGGGGGTCTTTTTGCAAAATTTGAGTAAAGCCGAGAATACCATTGAGAGGAGTTCTCAGTTCGTGGTTCATGTGAGCAATAAAGGAATTTTTGCTTTGGTTAGCAGCTTCAGCAGCTTCTTTGGCAATCGTTAATTCAGCAGTACGTTGTGCTACTCGTTGCTCTAATTCGATATTAGCTTGACTGAGTTGTTCTTTTGCCTGTTTAATTTCGGTAATATCGGCACAAGAACCAATATAACCAGCAAAGTTGCCATCAGGATTGAACCGAGGGATGCCCGTGCTTAAAAGCCAGCGATATTCTCCATCCGCTCTGCGAAGACGATATTGCATTTGGAAAGTTTGACGAGCCTCAAAAGCAGACATATAAGTCTTAAAAGCATCTTGGCGGTCTTGGGGATGAATAATTTCCGTCCAACCATTACCTAAGTCTTGCTCTAAGCTACGTCCAGTAAAATCAAGCCAGCAGGGATTTAGATAAGTGCCCAGTCCGTCAACCCCTGACATCCAAATCATTATGGGTACGCTATCTGCCATCATGCGAAAGCGAGCTTCACTTTCTCTGAGGGCTGCTTCTGTTTGCTTGAGTTCGGTAACATCCACCATCACAGCTAGAGAATGGATTATTTCCCCTGAGCGGTCTCGTTCGGCGATCGCCGAAAGCAGAACGTCTCTTATTTCGCCATTTTTGCAGATAATTTGATAGGGAATATCGGTACAGATTCCCGTCTGAAAAAATTCAGTTAAAATAACCTCTTGAGCGTAATGACGGGACTCTTCGGTCAGAAACTCGGTGGATTTTCTGCCAATTACTTCCTCTCGCTCGTACCCCAGATGTTCTAGCCAGTAGTTGCTCACGCTAATTAATTTACCAGTCCGATCGATTGAATGAAGCATAGCTGGAGTATTGTTATAGACATAACGATAGCGTTGCTCGCTTTCTCTGAGGGCTTGTTCTGCTTGCTTCCGCTCTGAAATATCCCGACAGACGCAAATTAGATCGCCTTGTTCGGACAAAGTTAAGGAAAGTTCTTCATAAAAAGTATGACCGTGGCGATGTTTGGCTTTAGTTTCCCCACGCCAATAACCGTATTGTTGTAAGAGAGGAAATACTTCTGCTTCCAAAAAAGCTATCTGTTCTCGCTCGTACATTATCTGCCAGGATTGACCGAGTAATTCTTCTGGATGGCTGTAACCAAATATATCTAGATGAGATTGATTCAGATAGATATATTTATTGTCATGAAGAATAGCAATGCCATCGAGAGAGGCTTCAATCGCTTTTAATTGTCGCTGGAGTAGTGATTCTACTCGTTTGCGATCGCTGATATCGCGAATTAAGCCGACATAACCTAGTAAATTTCCTGCTTCATCTAAGATTTTGGAGCCAACGGTTTCACTAATAAATGTGCTGCCGTCTTGACGTAGATAGCTAATTTCACAGGCACAATCGTGTACTCCTTCTGCCTGGGGGTTAAAGCAAGCCTTGCCCTGAGCATCATATTCATCAGGATTAGCATATAACATCTGAGTACACCGATCCATTACTGCCTCTGGTGAATAGCCGAATAGCCTCTCAAAAGCTGGATTGACCATTTTAATTTCGCGCTCTGGATCGGCAAATACTAGAGCATCAGTAATTGATTGAAAAATAGCTTTAAATCTAGCTTGAATTTGTCTGCGTTCGGCAATTTCTTGCTGTAAATTTTTATTTAATTGTACTAACTCAGTTGTACGCTCTTCTACCCGCTGTTCTAATTCTTGATTGAGTTGACCTAATTGTTGCTCTCTGTTTTCTAATTCTGCTAAAGTTTCCTCAAGCTGTTTTTGGACTTTCTTGATTTCATCGAGTTCGACAAAGCTGATGACAATTCCGTCATAGTTATCATTATCTAGCTGATAGAGGTTAACTCGCATCAGGAGAAAAGATTGAGAGTGTTTGAGTTTAACTTCTAATTCTAAAGGTTCTTCTTTGGTGATTACACTCTGTAGCAATTCGATTAAATTCGGATAATCTATTTTATAAGAAAGCTCTTCTAGGGGGCGATTAATATCTGTATCTCTTAAGTTAATCGCCTTCTTTGCAGCAGGAGTAAATTTGCGAATTTTCAGTTCTTTGTCTAAAAAAATCACGCCAATTTCGGTACTGGTGAGAAGATTGTCAATATCATTATTCAGTTCGATTAATTCTTGGATTTTGGACTGATATTCAGAATTGACTGTATGCAGTTCTTCGTTGACTGAATGTAACTCTTCGTTAGTACTTTGCAGTTCTTCATTAGAGGCAATCAATTCCTCATTGGAAGCCTGCTGTTCTTCATTGGTAGTCTCCAATTCCTCTACCAATGCCTGAAGATTTTCGCGGGTTTGTTGAAGTTCGTATTCTAATTCAAAAATCCGCCTTTGGGCTTCGCTGGCAACTTCAAACTGCTCCCCTTCCATTTTCGGCATCGCGACGGTTTTTTCTTCTTGGATAGTTACGAGGAAGAAATCTCCCGCTAGCTTATTATCCTGATAAAAATCAACTTTGAGGGTAACGTGGCGGGGCGTAGCAGAATCATCTAGGCGAATATTGGTATATAACACCGATTGATTTTCTTTTTTAGCTCGCCGGAGTGCTGCATTAAGTGGCAATTGCAAGGGAGGAATCACTAGCTTAACTACTTCTTTCGTCAACTGTCCCTTTGGTAATTGCAAAACTCCAGCTAAATCATCAAATAGTTCGATCGCATCATATTTGTTATCTACTAACAAGCAAGTGGCTTTTTGTTGCTGCAATAAAACTGTTAAAGCTTTTTCCAGACGGGGTTCTCTCCGCGATTGTACTTGACTCTGAGATATGTTCTGAAGTGGGGAAATGGGACGAATTTTATTGATTCCTTGAACTGGTAGAGGCAATCTGATATTGCGTCGTTTTTGATAAATTTTCCATTTTTTATCCAGTGGGATAAACTCTTCCTCAAACTCTCCCAAAGTCTCCGCTTCTCCCAAAAATAGTATTCCTTTGGGAACAAGAGAAAAGTGTAAATTTCTCAACACCTGGTACTGCAAGCTAGGCTGCATGTAAATTAAAACATTTCGGCAGGTAATCAGATGCATTTTGGTAAAACCAGCATCTTTAGTCAGGTCGTGAGGGGCAAAAATCAGCATTTCCCTGATTTTTCGTACTACCTCAAACCCATCTTCTTTAGTCACAAAATATTTACGCAACCGTTCGGGAGTAACATGATTGGCAATGGTTGCTGGATAAATACCTTGGGAAGCTTTTTCTAGGGCTACGCGGTCTAGATCGGTGGCAAAAATTTTGACTTTTAACTGTTTGTTACAGTCAGTGAGAGCTTCATCCAGCAAAATAGCTAGGGAGTAAGCTTCTTCCCCTGTAGCGCAGGCTGTTACCCAAAATCGCAATTCCTCTTGGGGTTGACTTTGTTCGATCAGTAAAGGTATGACATTATTTTCTAGATGCTCCCAAGCAGTTTCATCGCGGAAAAAATTAGTCACGCTAATGAGCAAGTCAGCGCAAAGAACTCTCCGTTCTTCTGAAGAGGTTTGAAGACTGTGAAGATAATCTTTTATACTTCGGCATTTATTAATTAAGCAGCGACGGTGAATCCGCCGACTGAGAGTAGTTGGTTTGTAATGAGAAAAATCTAGTCCCTCTTCTGCTAAAATCACCTCCAAAATTTGTTTGAATTTAGTTGAGTCCAGTAACTGATTGGGGTCTAAATTAATTTCAGGATTATTTAAGGGTTGAAGAGTATATTCGTAGATGAGTTGCGCTAGCTCTCGGGGTGGCAGCACCTGATTAACTACTCCAGTGGCAAGGGCACTGCGGGGCATTCCGTCAAATTCTGCTGTAGTCGGTTCTTGTACCAGGGCAACCCCTCCAGCTTCGCTAATTCTCCTGAGTCCATGAGCTCCATCGCTACCCGAACCAGAGAGAATTACGCCAATGGCTCGCTCCGCATAATTGGTGGCAAGAGACTCCAAGAAAAGATCGATGGGAAAGTTAACACCACTATGGCTTTTCTCTTCGCGCTTTGATAAGCGAAGTACTGAATTTTCCACAATTAGGTTTTTACCCGGAGGAATTAGATAAACAGAATTAGGTTCTAATTCCATCCCGTCCGTTACCCGCTGCACCACCATGCTAGTTCGTCTCTGGAGCAACTCTTGCATTAAGCTTTTAAAATCTGGTGAGAGGTGCTGAATGACAACAAAAGCTGCTCCGCTATCAGCAGACATATTATCAAAGAAATCTTCTAAAGCATGGAGTCCGCCTGCGGATGCTCCTATCCCAACGATAAAAAAGCTCTTATCTAATTTTGTAGGCGAGGATTCTCTTTGATTAGACTTGTGATTTGTCATTATCTGATTCGGATTCTCTTGTCTTAACTAACGATAGATCATTAAGCCAAGCGATAATTTTAACTTACCTATGGCGCAATCGAACAGTAGCTACATGGTATCTGTGGAGAAGTCTCGATCCTATACCTGTTCAGTATTAGGCTTCTAAAAAATCTGTACTGAAGTGGGAATAATTGTAGCGACCTATTACTCTTTTTTTTATGATGAATCAGATGATTGCTTTTCAATCTCGGCTGCTGCTTCATTCAATTCCTGCTGTAATTGTTCTACCGTTGGCAAGCTTTCCTTAACGACTGGTAATCATTCATGAAAAGTCAGATTTAAGTGATTTTCCGAGATTTCTCTTGACTGATGCGAGCGCATTGGGATGCTTCGAGAGTATTTGCGACGTGGAGTTATTACTATACAGCTATTTAAATTTCGCCCCTCTACCTAACTTTGAATTCCGAACTCAGGTTAAAGTAAAAAGAGATAATCAAAAATACATAGAGCTAAAAGCTAATACCTAACTGTAAAGCAATTTCAAAACTGAAGAGAAGTCGAATATTCAAATATTATGGATTTAATTGCATTAGAAAGTCTACTAGATAACACCTCCTTTGGAGTTTTGCTTGTCACTATGTTAATCTACTGGGTTGGGGCCGCATTTCCCAATCTTCCCTACTTAGCAACTTTGGGAACTACGGGGATGGCGATCGCCAATCTGTGCATGGCTACCTTGTTGGGTTCGCGTTGGCTAGAGGCTGGTTATTTTCCCCTCAGTAATCTTTATGAATCCTTATTCTTTTTAGCCTGGGGAATTACGGCAATACACTTCATCGCCGAAAGAATGAGTCGCAGCCGACTGGTGGGAGTTGTCACCAGCCCCGTAGCTATGGGAATTACTGCCTTTGCAGCTTTAACTCTTCCCGTCGAGATGCAAAAGTCTGCCCCCTTAGTACCAGCACTAAAATCTAACTGGTTAATGATGCACGTTAGCGTCATGATGCTCAGTTATTCGACTTTAATGGTAGGAAGCGCGATCGCCATTGGTTTTTTAATTGTCACTCGCGGACAAAAAGTAGAACTAAAAGGTAGTTCGGTTGGTACTGGTAGTTTTCGCGATCGCGTTAAGCAAAAAACCGTTAAAACCAGTACAGAACAAGTTTATGCCAGTACTGGTAACACCGCCGTTTTGGATTTACCTCAAACTAAAACTGCAACTCTTTCTCCCGAACGTTTGAGCTTAGCCGATACTTTAGATAACATTAGTTATCGCGTCATTGGTTTGGGATTTCCTCTACTGACTATCGGGATCATTGCTGGAGGAGTCTGGGCAAATGAAGCTTGGGGTTCTTACTGGAGTTGGGATCCTAAAGAAACTTGGGCTTTTATTACTTGGTTGGTATTTGCAGCCTATCTCCACGCTAGAATTACTCGCGGTTGGCAGGGTAGAAAACCTGCTATTCTAGCAGCAGTAGGGTTTGTGGTTGTTTGGGTATGCTATCTGGGAGTTAATCTACTAGGTAAAGGTTTACATTCTTACGGCTGGTTTTTGTAACTTTAAGGTGTTAATTTGAATGATGGGGAAGGTCATACTGCCCTTCAGCGATCAACTTTGGTTTGATATAAAGGTTTTCTAGTAAAACTCCCATCCCAGCGATCCAGGGAGGAACAATTAAAGCCCCAATAATCCCTAGTACCTGTGCGCCTCCCAATACCGCTAATAATTGGTAAAGAGGAGCAACCTTAACCGAACTACCGACTAGCAGAGGATCTAAAACATAGGTTTCTAAATTTTGGACGATCACAAATAGTAGCAATACTGAGAAAAAACTCAATCCTCCCTGGGGTATGGCGACAATTAAAGCAGGAATTGCTCCTATAACCGGCCCAAAAAAAGGAATTAGGTTGGTAAACCCGGCAATTACCCCCAAACCTAGAGCTAATTCCGACAAACCTAAAAATCTGAGGCTAACGCTGATTACGATGCCTAAAATACCCGAGACTAAAATTCTACCTTGAATGTAGCCTCCCATTCTGATAGCTACTGGCTGAATTTGGGCTGCTAGACGTTGATTCCAGGGAGCGGGAAACAAGTTAATAATGTCTTCTAGTAGTTGCTTGGAGTTGGACAGCATATAGGCAGAAAGCAACAAAGCCAATAAAGCACTAAAAACAGTGCCAATTATGCCTCTAGTAACGCTATATGAGCGAACTACTAATTGTTGACTAGAACGAATTGCCCAAGAGATTACTCCCTGTAGATCTAATAACTGGTTAATCAGATCGATCGCCCCCGTGTCGTCCATACTAAAACGCAAAATTAAATCTGCCAAGAGCGATCGCAACGCTTCCAGATAAACGGGTAATTTTCCAATCAGACGTTGAATTTGTTCTGCTACCGTCGGCCCAACGATCAGCCCAAAAAGCGTTAAAGTAGCGATTATACCTGCATAAATGATTAAAACAGCTAAAAATCTGGGAATTCCCACTTTTTGGGTGGTATTTACAATTGGAGCTAGGGTAGCAGCAATCACTACCGCAATCATCAATACTACGATTAGACTTCGCAGTTGCCAGAGCAAAACTACCAGTAAAGGAAGAATAATCAGTAGGACAATATTAGTCAGAGAAAGAGAAATTCGTTTATTGTTCATTTAGTCCGTCGCGATCGTCTATTTAAAAAGTGGAAATTTAAACTAGAGATAGTTCAATCATCTCTCCAGATTGAGGATCTATGGCTTTGGTAGCAAGATTATTTTGCTTCAGGAGCCGATTGAATTTTTCTAAACTACCATCTGCCTTCAGAATTGAGTTGATCGAGCCTTGAAAGTCAATATCTCCTCCTGCTGCTGTAGATAAGATTGCTTGAGGTTTTAACCACTTGCATACTTGCAATGCTTTCTCCTGTCCCCTGATTATCGCTCCAACAAGGGGTAACTTTAGACTAATAATCGGGGTGATAATTACATCTATAGGCGCAGCTTCTTTGAGGGAATCGTCGTGATAACCATGAGGTTCGTAGTAGATGCTTTTATTTGACTCTAAACCTCTAATAATATAGCCATTTTCCGTTAAGGTCGGCCCGATAGGAGAGCCAGGGACGGCTTTGATTTCCACTTTTTCTGCTAAGGTGTAACTTTCATGGTGGTCTAAGGTAGTTACCGTAGTGTACCCCAAATCTTTAACTACTTTTGCTGCATTGGGAGATGCTACTACAGGAATTTGTTTGTTTAGCTTTTTTAAGGTAGGAGGATGGGCATGATCTTCTAGTCCTTGAGATAAAAGGATTAAATCGATATTTTCGGGAATTGGCTGAGGATTATTTTTTTTCCCGCGAAATAGCCAAGCCTGATTAGCAAAGATCAACTCCCCTACCAACCAGGGATCGAGTAGGATTCGTCGCTCGTCTATTTCTATCAGCCAAGAATTACTATCTAAATAAGTAAGTTTCATCACAATTATTTTGTCTACATCTTACTTATCTATTGTAAATATTTGTTAACTAATTGCGGTAGCTCGAATCAAAATCGAGAAGTTTGACTCTTACCTACCCTGTGTCTTATCTAAGATATCAGTCAGTTTTCCTGGGCGACCGAAGTGATATCCTTGAGCAAAATCTACTTTAAGATCGCGTAGAGTATCTAAAATATCCTGATTTTCGACGAATTCGGCGACAGTTTTTAAGCCAATACCTTCGGCTATATGGTTTATTCCTTCGACTATTGTTTTCGAGATTCGATCTCGATCTAATTCGGTGATAAAAGACCCATCAATTTTTAGGTAATCGATGGGTAGGTTTTTTAAATAAGACAAAGAAGACATTCCCTTACCAAAATCATCGAGGGCAAAGCTACAGCCTAAAGCCTTGAGAGAATTAATGAAATCGGATACTTGAGTCAAATTAGCAATGGCGATGGTTTCGGTGATTTCAAAACAGAATATTTCCCCAGGAAGATGACAATCAGTTAGTTTTTGGGATAAGTAGTCGAGAAAAGCGGGATTATTTAAAGATGCTCCCGAAAGATTGATTGAATAATGATGATTTTGCCAATTATTGTCTTGAGATTCCGCCAGGGTTTTGAGTAGACGCTCGACTACCCAGGTATCGATATCAGACATCAGACAATTACGTGCAGCAATATCGAAAAATAAATCGGGTGAGATCGCTTCTTCTTCTCGATCTGTTAAGCGTAACAAGATTTCAAAACGTTGTTTGCGGTCATTAGGGTCTAGAGAAATAATTGGTTGGGCATAAAGACTAAAAAGATTTTGTTTGAGGGCTTGGCGAATCCGTTGACTCCAGCTATGCTCGTCAATTGGCGATCGCTTGGAGGGGGTAATCTCTTCTTGATATACCGCCAGACAATCTCGTCCCCGACTTTTGGCTAAATATAAGGCATTATCTGCTGCTTCAAGTAGTAAAGTAAGATTGTTGTCAGCATCGGGAATGATACTGGCTACACCCAAACTAATAGTAACTACCGAATCAACTGTAGAATTAACGTGGGCAATCTCTAGCTGCTTGACTGCAACTCGCATCGCTTCGGCTACTTTAATTGCCCCTATCTGGGGAGTATCGGGAAGAGAAATGACAAATTCTTCTCCACCATAACGAGCTAAGACATCTGCTGGTCTTTTGATAACTTGCAATAGAGCGTTAGCTACTTGTTGCAGACATTTATCTCCTTGTTGATGACCGTAGGTATCGTTATAAAGTTTGAAACAGTCAACATCGCAAATAATCAGCGATAGAAAAGAAGGAGCATTACGCCTGAGTCTGCGCCATTCTTGGTTTAGTTGTTGGTCGAAATAGCGACGATTAAAGAGTTGGGTGAGTGGATCGAGGAGGGCTAACTGTTGCAATTGCTCGTTGGTTGATTTTAGTTGTTGGTTGCTTTGTTTGACTTGCTGGTAGAGTAAAGCCTGTTTGAGTGCGATCGCCACTTGCGCTGTGAGATTTTGGCATAGTTCTACTTCATCTGGGTGCCATTGTCTGGGATTGGATTGTTCGGCAATCAACCAGCCCCATAAAGGATAAAACGCTCTGGCTTTAGGAGTAGTTGGTTCTAATAAAATCGGCACGATTAATTGAGCTTGAATATTCTCAGGAGTATGACTTATCTGATTAGTTTGCTCTATAATCCTCACTTTCCCCTCTGAGTAATCTTGCCATTCTTGTACCAGACTAGAACAATAATGAAATCTTAATTTTTTTGGTAATTTCTCTATGTTTTTGTCGGCAGTAGCTTGCGCCTCAACAAAAATATTGTCATTGCTTAAACTGGCGACTGCCAAGCGATCGCATTTTAGTACTTTAATTATTTCTCTGACCGCAGTTTTTAAAATTGAATCTATGTCTAAAGAGCGGCGAATACAATCAGTAATTTCCCACAATAGCTGCTTATTTTTTACTTCCTTTGCCAACCGTTGATTTAAGCTTTGGAGAGTTAGATGAGTTTTAATCCTCGCTAATAATTCTGGACGATTGATTGGTTTGGTAATATAATCGACTGCTCCTAATTCCAACCCCTTTAGTTTGCTGCTGGATTCTGCTAGTGCAGTCATAAAGATTACAGGAATATCTTGAGTTTTAGGATTAACTTTTAAGAGACGACAAGTTTCAAAACCATTTAACCCATACATCATTACATCTAATAAAATCAAGTCTGGACGAGATAAGCTAGCTATTTTTATAGCTTTTTGAGTATCTTGAGCTATTAAAACTTTGTAGTCAGCATCGGTAAGATGTTTAAACAAAATTTCTAGATTACTAGCATGATCGTCAACTATCAAGATGCTTTGGTGTCGAGCAATAACCGATACTGGAGGCATATTAATGTTTTTTTCATATTTATATAACAGTTTTAACCTACATATTCCGAATTAGATTATCAGTTAAAATACTGAATTTTTATCTAAAATGGCAATCGCTAAGTTCTGGGTAATAGTAATATTACTGAAAAAAATAATTAGAGCTTAAATTAAGCTGATGAGGAGTATCTTTAAGACTGAATATAGCCATTCTCTTTATATTTGATAAAATGGTTATTTATATTGTGCTTAAGTAGACAAGCAGAAATAAGAGGATAGGATTTACGCACAGAGGAAATTTAGACGCTACATATATTGTAGGGTTGGCATCGCCCCGCCCTACTCTTCAACAGTTATTAATTCGCTTAAAAATTGTTCCAGCTTGTCTAAGTGAAAACCAGTAGTAAATTGACGAGCTTGCCGAATAAAATTGATATATTGCGATTGCGGAGTCGTTTTTTCCAGTAAATTTAAACGTTGAGCGATCGCTTCAATATCCCCTGAGTTTAATAATTCGATTAATTTAACCAACTCTTGCTGAGGAGGGGGAACTAATTCCTGTTGAGATTTGTTAACAGTTGCCCACTCTAGCTGTAAATGAGTTTCTAATAATTCTAAAAGATTTCCTAAATCTATTGGTTTAGATAAAAAAGCATGACAATTTAATTTTTCTGTGTTGACCATCAAGTTTCTATTAGCAGAAAGAATAAAAACGATCGCATTTTGTAAATCATCGAGCTTTTGTATCTGTTCTAGCATTTCTGTGCCATTCATGACTGGCATCATTAAATCTAAGAGAATGATGTCTGGTTGAAAACTTTTTGCTTTAACTAATCCTGTTGCTCCGTTATCAGCCTCTTGGATCGTAAAACCTAAAGAGCCTAGAAAATCAGCTAATAAAAAACGATTATCTTCGTTGTCGTCAACTATTAAAACCCTACAGGGTTGCTGCAAATAATCGCCCATTTTTTGAGCAAAATTGTAATTGTCTCTTCTTTCGATAGAGAAACTGGAATTATCGAGCGCAGTTAATTCTAAATCAAACCAAAACCGACTCCCCTCTCCTAAAATACTAAATAACTGTAGATCGCAACCCATAAATTTAAGTAGATTTTTGGCGATGCTCAAGCCCAAACCAATACCTTTTTGGTGTTGTCGATGAGTATTTAATTGTTTAAAAGGTACAAAAATATCTGCTAATTGCTCTGGAGGAATACCTATTCCTGTATCTGTCACCTGGAAACGGATTCTGGACTCGGTAAGATATTTTATGGGAGCTAGAGTAAAAGTAATTTGCCCTGCTTCAGTGTATTTGACGGCATTACTCAGTAAATTTAATAAAACTTGTTTGAGTTTAGTCCGATCTGCTCTAACTCTAAGAGGAAGGAAACTAGCTAAATCCAAAACAAAATCTAATCCTTTTTCTCTAGCATCAAGACTAAAAATATTAGCCAGTTCGCTTACTAGATCGATTAAATTAAAATCTTGCAGTTCCAATTGCAGTTCGCCAGCTTCTATTTTAGAAACATCGAGGATATCGTTGACTAAGTCTAGTAAATGTTTACCAGATTGTCTAATAATATCGAGGTAACGAAGCTGCTCTTGGCTGGTGTTTGGAGCTTGTAAGAGAATCTCACTAAAGCCGATAATACTGTGGAGGGGAGTTCGGAATTCATGACTCATCTGAGCGATAAAAGTATCCTTGGCTGAGTTGGCTCGTTCTAGCTTTTGTTTGCTCTCTTGAAGAGCTAATTCCTCTCGTTTGCGATCGCCAATATCTTCAATTACAACAGTGAAATGACTATTTTCTCCTGAATATTGCTTGACTACAAAAGCTGTTAACTGAATCCAAATAGTCGAGCCATCACTGCGGATACAGCGTTTTTCTAAAGAACAGCAATTGGTTTCTTCAACTATTATTTGTCTCATACATTGAAGATCTGGAGGCAAATCTTCAGGATAAGTGACATCGAAAAAAGTTTTTTGTAATAGTTCTTCTTTGCTGTAGCCAAAAATTTGACACAGTTTTTTATTAACCCAGATCCACTTACCATCAATTCCTACATGGGCGATACCTACAGCAGCCTGTTCAAAAGCAGAGCGAAACAGCTTATTATTAGCTAAAAATCCCGCTCTAACTCTCTTTGTGGCGATCGCTTGCTCGATAACTAGCTTCAATTTGACTGGGGTAAGTTGACTCTTCACTAGATAGTCCACCGCTCCTAGTTTAAGAAACTCCACCGCAATAGTTTCGTTTCCTTGACCAGTCAGAGCAATTATCGGACAAAGATTCTCACCATACTGCCGTTGCCATATTACCAACAATTCCTGACCATCCATATCGGGTAATAAGTAATCTAGCATCACCGCGTCTACAGTATATTGATTATATGCTGCAAGGGCAGCTTCTCCCGATTCTGCCTCTATAAAACTGTATGCAAATTCAGGATCTGATTGCAAATAACGTCGATAAACCTCTCTATCTTCCTCACAATCATCAATCAGTAGAATTGTCCGTTGCTTCTTAGAGGGGATTATCTGGTGTTGCATAATGTTGAAATAGTAGAAGAAAATTAGTAATACTTTTGTATTGTATTAATAGTAATTACTCTAGTAGATCTAAAAAGTAGCACTTGTTCAAACTTGGGTTTTCTGTATGGCGATCGCTATAAACACAACAATCTAAAACTTATGCCAATATTCACCAAACTTCATCAATGAATATCAATATAAACAACAGAAAAATGCCAATGTTACTTTCAAGATCGTTCAAGACCGATCATTCCCACTTAATTGGCAAATCTAACCTTTTATATATTAAAAAAAATTACAGTCAGTTAATAACAGTTAAATACTGATTACTCTGACTTTATTTATTCATATTCCTTTTAATTCGCTCCAATTCTTCGTCCACTTCCCATTTTTGAAACTCTGCCTCTAAAGGATCGGCACTACTGCTGTTATAAAATGAGTTAGCACCGCGATCCCATCCCACTGTATCGCTAGAATATTGACTGCTCGATGGAGAAGTTTTAGCTTGGCTAGATTGCACTTTAATTTCTTCTCGCTTTTGTTGAATCTGCACTAGCAACTCTTTGGCTTTAATTGCCCGTTGCTTGACTCCTTCCATTTGTCCCCAAACCT
>JASJEI010000263.1 GCA_030064795.1 Pleurocapsa sp. MO_226.B13
ATAATTTGGTTCTACCGAACTTACTGTGTAAAACTAACTAGCAAACTGCCAAGTTAAAAAGCTTCTAAGTTCAAAGTTATCAAAATTTCTAAAGCCAAAAGCTCTTCTTTTTATCAACTTCAGTTTGTTATTAATTCCTTCGACTATTCCTTGTGTAGTTCCTTCATCAAAATAAGCAATAATTTCTCCTATCCATCTTTTTATTGTTCCAAAACTTTTAGGAAAATATTTGGACACATCTTTTAGCCAATCTGCTATTTCTAATAGTCCTTCACCCCAATTTTTCTGGGTTTCAAAAATATTTCGGATTTTCTCTTTTAAACAGTGCATTTCGATTAAGATAGGAGCTACTTCTTGAACCTCTTTGAGCTTCTCTTTCTCAGATTCTTTCAAATCTGATTGATTTTTTAACAAGACATATTTACTCTTAGCCAGTCCTGACAAGATTTTATCCTTTTTGGATTTGTTTTTAAGTTTTTCTGCTTCTCTTTTTATTTTTCTTCTAGCTCCATCCAATTCATCATTTACTTGCTTCATTACCTGAAATCTATCCGCTACTATTGTTGCTTGAGGTATTAATTCTTCAGCTATGTTTTTATAAGTTTTCCAAAGGTCTATACTTATTTCTTCTATTTCTGATCAAACTTCTTCTCCCCAAGCTTCTAGGTATTCGGCAATTGCTTTTTTGGTTCTTTGCTCTACAAGTCCTACTACTTTTTTCTTTTCTAAATCTACTAAAACTACATAATAATTTCTTTGCCCTTTTACTACTGCTATTTCATCAATTCCTAATTTCTTTAAGTTGACAGGTTTTTCTGCGACCAAGTCTAACCCTAAATCTTTCAACATTGTTTCAATTTCTTGTTCGCTCAAATCATTTCTTTGGGCAACATTTCGGATGTCACTATTTAAAACTTCTTCAATTATTTTTTCAACAAATCTTTTGGTATGCAATCTTTTTCTTCTAACAAACTCTAATTCTTCAGTAAACTTATTTTGACAATGAGGGCATCGCATTCTTCGGCGATTTACTTTTAAATAAACTGCTTGTTGTCCAAAGGATAAATCTCGTACCGTTTGGAAATTATTTTGATGTAATAAATCAGTAGTTTGACCACAAGCGGGACAAACAACTTGTTTGTGAGTATTTTCCAATGATCAGATTATTCCTATCCCTTCAATTATCCGATAATCTATAACTTTGACTCCCGATAAATTTACCAATCGAGTCATTAGATAAAGTTCGGAATTTGATGCCATTTTATTTGAATTGATAAATATGAGCGTCTATATAAATAAGAATCAACCAGGTTAATCGACAAAAGTCAAGTCTGGTATAGCTTCTATTTCGCGATCGCCTTCTTTGTCAAAAAAAAATCTTGATGGATTTTACACAGTAAGTTCGGTAGAACCAAATTTACTTTTAAAGATATTTACGTACCTTTAGAAGTTAAACCAGTCAAACAAGATAGTAGTGAGGTAGATCTTAATGCACTAGCAGAAAATATCGAACATTGGGCTAAAAAGCTTTTATTAGATGACAAACGACAAGACCAAGTATTGTTTATTCAAGGGGGTCCAGGAAGAGGAAAAAGTGTCTTTTGTCGGATGTTTGCTGATTGGGTAAGAGAACATTTACATCCTGCTTGGACTCCAATTTTAATTCGTTTGCGAAATATTGACACTTTTGCAGACAATCTCGATCGTACATTGCAAACTGCTCTGGATGCTTGGAATTTCAGCAAAAATCCTTATTGGTTGAACGAGCCTAATACAAGGTTTTTATTCCTACTAGATGGTTTTGATGAATTGCTTTTAGAACGAGGAGTAAATAACGATTTAAAGCAATTTTTAGACCAAGTGGATAGATTTCAAAAACAGTGTCAGGAAAATAAGCATCGGGGTCATCGAGTACTAATTACGGGAAGACCTTTGATTTTGTATGGTATTGAAAAAAATATGCCAACCAATTTTGCCAGGGTAGGCATTATACCAATGAATAATCCTATCCAGGAACAATGGTTTGGGAAATGGCAAGAGCAGTTAGCAAAAAAAAATAGAGAAGAATTAGGACAAGAACAAGCTGAAAAATTAGGACAAGAAAAAACAGAAGCCTTCAAAGCGTTTTTGAACAATTGTCCGCCAGAAGTACAAGAATTGGCTAAAGAGCCTCTTTTACTTTATATGCTGGCGGGAATGCACCGAGACAATAAAGACAAATTAGAGAAATTAAACTCAGATATGCCTCAAGCTACCCAAAAAGGAGGAGCAAAGATTTTAATTTACCAACAAGCTATTGATTGGGTGCTGACTAAACAGAGGTCGGAAGATGGGCGTACTCTGAATAAGGATATCGGAGAAATTGAAGATTTACGCAGCCTTTTAGCTGAAGCAGGGTTATGTGTAGTGCAGTCGGAAGGAGAATATACTTCTCTTGCTCATATCGAAAACCGTTTGGATGCGAAGGAAGATAAAGGAGCAAAAGCAATTATTGATAGGGCAAAACAAGAGGCTGAAGATAAAGATAAAGGATTAAAAATTCCTTTGGCGGTATTTTATATTAAGTCCGTACCTGGTGCAGATAATGGTGCAAAGAATTCTGTGGAATTCGTCCATAAAAGTTTTGGTGAGTTCTTTTGTGCAGAAAGGATGGTAAAAAGTTTTGTTGAGTGGACAAAACGAATGGGAACAAACCAGAAAATAACTGAAGAATTAGAAAAATTAGAAAAATTAGATTACGAAATTTACGATTTGTTAGGCTACGGTCATCTGACTCCAGAGATTATGGAATATGTGATGGCATTATTAGAACAAGCCTATAGTGATAACAAAATAGATTTAGTAAATTTATCAGAACAACTCAATGATGTTTATCTTCGTTGGAGTAAGGGAGAGTTTATCGAAGCTATACCAGATATTTCACCCGAAAAAACAACAGATACTCTACCCCAAAAGAAAGCCAGACAGTTACAAGAAAATAATATTTCACAGGGACAGCGAAAAGTAGATATTTTTACAGGTTTGAACCTGTTAATTTTGTTATTAGAATTACATCGTTATGGTCAAAGAGAAGAAAACGAACACTTAAAAGATCACCTTACTTTTCATCCTTGCGCTCAACCAAAAACAAAAAATTTTGATGAGACAAGATTATTAACAATAATTGGTTATAGCGAATGTATTGCTCCCTTTACCTTTAATACCCAATTATGTCAATGGCTCAGTAAGGCAAACCTCAGTGGGGCAAACCTCAGTGGGGCAAAACTCAGTCAGGCAAACCTCAGTAGGGCAATCCTCAGTGGGGCAAAACTCAGTCAGGCAAACCTCAGTGGGGCAAACCTCAGTCAGGCAATCCTCAGTGGGGCAAAACTCAGTCAGGCAAACCTCAGTAGGGCAGACCTCAGTCAGGCAATCCTCAGTGATGCAGACCTCAGTGGGGCAAAACTCAGTGGGGCAAAACTCATTCAGGCAAAACTCATTCAGGCAAACCTCAGTGGGGCAGACCTCAGTGGGGCAATCCTCGGTGGGGCAAACCTCAGTGATGCAGACCTCAGTGATGCAGACCTCAGTAGGGCAAAACTCAGTGGGGCAGACCTCAGTGGGGCAAAACTCAGTGGGGCAAAACTCATTCAGGCAGACCTCAGTGGGGCAGACCTCAGTGGGGCAAAACTCATTCAGGCAGACCTCAGTGGGGCAAAACTCAGTGGGGCAGACCTCAGTGGGGCAATCCTCAGAGAGGCAGACCTCAGTGGGGCAATCCTCAGAGAGGCAGACCTTTGGGGGGCAGACCTTTGGGGGGCAGACCTCAGATGGGCAATCCTCAGAGAGGCAAAAAACCTCAGTGAAGCAAAAAACCTCAGTGAAGCAATTGGGATAGAGTAGATTTCTTGCACAAGTCCTAATTAATTGGTTTAGGAAGACCAGGAAGACAAGCTAGACAAGCTAGACAAGGTAGAAATTGATTAAATTTCGTAGTAACGTAAACGGAATTTCTCTGAGTTTTTAAGAATAGGCGATTGCAACTGGTTATACTTAGACTAAAATAGCTACGACCTAGGATTAACCTTGTAAGTTTTGACAAGCGATATAATATTATTAACAACTGTTGTCAAATAAGTATTTCATGCCCCCTCAACTTCAGACTGAAATCGAACAGGCTGTAGCCAGTCGTCGTAATTTTGCGATCATTTCCCACCCCGACGCGGGGAAAACCACCCTAACCGAAAAACTTCTACTCTACGGAGGTGCAATTCATGAGGCGGGGGCGGTAAAAGCCCGTCGCGAACAGCGTAAAGCGACTTCGGACTGGATGGAAATGGAGCAACAAAGAGGCATTTCCATCACCTCTACGGTGTTGCAGTTTATCTATAACAAGTTCCAGATCAATTTATTAGATACCCCTGGACACCAAGATTTTAGTGAAGATACCTATCGAACTCTAGCTGCTGCGGATAATTCGGTAATGCTGATCGATGCAGCCAAAGGTTTAGAGCCACAAACCCGCAAGCTATTTGAAGTTTGTCAGTTAAGATCGCTACCGATTTTCACTTTTGTCAACAAGCTGGATCGTCCAGGGAGAGAAGCTTTTGAACTGATTGACGAAATCGAACAAGAATTAGGCTTACAGACTTATGCGGTCAATTGGCCGATTGGCATGGGCGATCGCTTTAAGGGAGTGTTCGACCGTCGCGAAGGTAAGATTCACTTGTTTGAACGTCGCTCTCACGGTAGTCAAGCAGCACAGGATACGGTAATAGAACTAGGCGATCCGCGCATTGAGGAGTATCTGGAACAAGAGCTTTACTATCAGCTAAAAGAAGAATTAGAAATCCTCGATGAAGTTGGAGCAGAATTTGACCTCGAACAGGTTCATGCAGGGAAAATGACCCCAATCTTTTTTGGTAGTGCCATGACCAACTTTGGGGTAGAGCTATTCCTCAAGTCCTTTTTAGACTATGCTCAACAGCCAGAGTCGCATAAATCATCTCTGGGGGTAATCGAGCCTACCTATGAAGAATTTACGGGGTTTGTATTTAAACTCCAGGCAAATATGGATCCCAAACATCGCGATCGCGTGGCGTTTGTGCGCGTCTGTACCGGTAAATTTGAAAAAGACATGACCGTCCAACACGCTCGGACGGGTAAAACAGTGCGGTTGTCTCGCCCGCAAAAACTGTTTGCTCAAGGTCGAGAATCACTGGATGAAGCTTACCCAGGAGATATCATCGGTTTAAATAATCCAGGGGTATTTGCGATCGGCGATACGATATACAACGGGAAGAAAATCGAGTATGAAGGTATTCCTTGTTTCTCTCCTGAAATCTTTGCCTATCTTAAAAATCCTAATCCATCTAAATTCAAACAATTCCAAAAAGGCATCACCGAATTACGGGAAGAAGGAGCAATTCAAGTCATGTACTCTACCGATGACTTCAAACGCGACCCGATCTTAGCAGCAGTGGGACAACTGCAAATCGAAGTAGTACAGTTCCGTTTGCAAAATGAATACAACGTTGAAACTAGGATCGAACCATTACCCTACAGCGTCGCTCGTTGGGTGTATGGAGGCTGGGAAGCATTAGAAAAAGCTGGTCGGATTTTTAATGCAATTTCGGTTAAAGATAACTGGGGTAGACCAGTACTACTATTTAAAAATGAATGGAATCTACGCCAAATCGAACAAGATCTGCCAGAACTCAAGCTTAACTCGATTGCCCCTGTAGGTTCGGGGATACAGCCTGACGAATAAGGAACGAGGAGATTCGAGATCCCGCGTCGCCGTCACCAAGGCACGTAGTTCGCCGTATGTCGCAAGGGAAAGCTCGAATCAGAGGAGATATTATCCTAGTGAGATTTTAATTTACTTCATAATTCATAATTCATCATTTATAATTTCGACTTCATTGCGAACTCCTTGCCAACTCGTAACTCTTCCAAATCAACATTTAGCGTTGATTTTTATATTTCCTAGGATTTGTTGCTTATTTGGAGGGCTTAATTTAATCTGTTAAGAGTTTAGCTTTAGCAATAATCTTTAGAAACAAGGTATTACTTTATGTATGACTGTATCATTGTCGGTGCTGGCCCTGCTGGAAGTAGTGCGGGTTATCATTTGGCAGCTAAGGGGCATTCGGTCTTAGTCTTAGATAAAGCAGATTTCCCCCGTAAGAAGTCTTGTGGTGGCGGAGTTTCTCCAGCAGTCGCCGAGTGGTTTGATTTTGACTTTTCTCCCGTAGTGCAGAATCAGGTTTCCCAGGTGAAATATACTTTCAAGATGGACGACCCTACCGAAGTAGAACTCGAAGGTGTTACCCCAATGTGGATGGTACAGCGCGATCGCTTCGATAATTTTTTAGTCGAGCAAGCAACAGGTCGCGGTGTCGAATTTAAAGCTGGTGTAGAAGTACTAGGAGTCAAATTAGCGGGGGATACTTGGCAAGTTGACACCAGTAACGGTCAATTCGAGAGTAAGTACTTAATTGCAGCCGATGGGGCAAATAGTGTTGTGGCAAAGTTACTCGGATTTGCCGAACCACAACAGGTTGCTGCTGCTAGCCTACAAGTACCAGGGGAAGTTAGCGATCGCCGTAAAACCATGGCGTTTTTCGATTTTGGCTCGTTGAAAAATGGTTTTATGTGGTGTTTTCCCAAAGCTGATGGTTATTCTTTCAGTGGTGCTTATGTTCGCAATCCTAAAGGCCAAACAGATGAGCTAAAAAAACAGCTTCATAAATATGCCGAACTATTTGACTTAGACCCTACTCAGGGAGAGTATGAAGAGCATCCTCTGAATTTATGGCAATCAAATCGTCCGTTGCATAGCGATCGCGCTTTACTGGCTGGAGAAGCAGCAGGAATAGTCGATCCTTTGATTGGCGAAGGTATTCGTCCCGCACTCTATACAGGAGTCCAGGCAGCAACAGCCGTTAGTAAGGCGATCGCAGGAGATGCTGATGCTCTAGCTAGCTATAGTGAGACGGTGAATCAAGAATGGGGAGATAACCTAGCAAAAGCGGACTTTTTGGCTGGACTATTCTATAAAGCTCCTAAAATTGCTTATAAACTAGGAGTCAAGCGTCCGGCTGCGGGTCAGTTGATGGGTAGAATTCTCTGTGGCGAATTAAGCTATTCCCAGGTTGCCGAGAGAGCAACTGAAAAATTGAAATTTATTCCTGGAATTGGCTAATTCAAATCAATGAGTAATAAATGGCGATCGAGCGATCGTCATTTATTACCAAAATCCTCGTTTACCACTGGGCATAATTGTCATCCAATTGGTTTTAGCCTGTTCTAGTTGTTCTTTGCTCAGGTTGGTATTACTTAAATTTGCCCCGCAAAGATTTGCCCCTTTTAATTTGGTATTTTTAAAATTGGCATTACTTAAGTTCGCTCCCCGCAAATCAACCCCTTCTAAATTAGCAGTATTAAAAAATGAGCGACTTAAGTCCGCATTACGCAGCATTGCTTGGCGAAGGTCGGAGTTAGTAAAGTTGGTTTTACTCAAATCTGCTCCCTGTAAGTTAGTTCTTACCAGCTTAGAACCGTGAAATTTAGAGTCAGACAAATCCGCTTTGGGTAAATCTTGCATACTAAGGTCTTTTAGACCAAAATCTTTGCGACCAGAAGCATACGCCTTCAAAATCTCTTCAGCAGAAATCTTTACAGGTCTAGCTGGAGCTTTGGCAACTTTAGAGACTTTAGTTCTACTGGCAGAAGTACGACTAGAGGTGCCAATGCTAGTTCGAGAACCAACTCTTCTGGAACTATTACGAGAAGATCTAGAAGCGTAACTCCGACTAGAGCTACGATTAGAGCTACGATAGGCTCTAGAACCAGAAGTTGAATTACGACGCGAAGAACCGAGGCGAGTTCTACTAGACATGAAGGTGCTTGGTGGTTCTCCAGTGTTAGGATAAAGCATACTCTCAGACAGACTATCGACATGATTTTCAATGTCTAATGCCTGTAATGCTTCCTCGGCAGACTTGTAACGGTTTTTGACTGCCACCTCTAACATGTTAGATAGAATTTCGGCAAAACCATCGCTGACTTTGGCATATTTAAACCAGTCAATTTCCCCCGTGATCGGGTCGCAATCCATATTTTTAGGTGCTTTTCCTGTCATCAAATACATACAAGTAACGCCCAAAGCATAAACATCACTAGCATAGACAGGACGCATCGCTAGTTGCTCTGGGGGAGCAAAACCAGGAGTACCGACTGCAAAAGCCGTAAATGCGGTTTGATTCGAGCCATTAGCACCTGCTGAATTTACCTGATTTTTGACCACCCCAAAATCAATCAGAACTAATTTGCCGTCTATTTCGCGACGAATAATATTGGCGGGTTTAATATCTCGATGGATCACCCTTTGAGCGTGAATATCTCTCAAGATGACTAAAACTTCTTTGAGTACTTGTTTAGCTTGCTCTTCGTTTAAAACCCCTTGTTTTTTTACTTCTTGCTGGAGATTGTTGCCTTTGACAAATTCTTGAATTAAATAAAACTGTTCGCGGTCTTCAAAATAGTCTAACAATCTTGGTATCTGAGGATGATTGCCGACTCTACCTAAAGTTTTGGCTTCTCTTTCAAATAATTCTCTTGCCATCGACAGAAAATTAGGATTGTCTGTATTTGGGCGCAATTGCTTGATTACGCACAAGGGTTTTCCTGGAAGAGCCAAGTCTGCTGCCAAAAAAGTAGCTCCAAAACCGCCTTTACCCAGACCTTTTACCAAATGATAGCGACCATGCAATAGCAGTTTTGAGCCACAAGCCTTACACAATTTTGACTTGGGGTGATTTACTGGTTGAGGACAGGATGGATTTAGGCAATAGCTCATTCAAAATACCTATGAAGCTCTGTCTGACAGATAATTTTTGAGGAGAGCGAACTCTCTTGCTAGCTGAATTTTGGGTTTAAATATGATATTTTCAGCTATTTCTCCACCAGCATATCCTAAATTTTTGAAAATCAGTTGAGAAAGACTACTTATTATTTATTGATTTTTGAACATGGTTGTTTTTGACTGATAATTCGCTCGATCTGTTCTGGTAACTCTAAAGGTCGAAATGGCTTGGTAATTACACCAGCTAAATCCAATTCGGTTAGCTCACTGGCGATCGCCGATTGAGTTTTTGCCGTCATCAAAATTACAGGGATATTTGCGGTTTGACGGTCGGTTTTGAGGTGTTTTAGAGTTTCTTTGCCGTCCCATTCAGGCATCATCAGATCTAACAGGATTACTTCTGGCTGTCTAGTCTGGGCTAATCTCAAGCCTTCTTTACCAGAACTGGCAGTCATGACATTCCAATCTGCTGCCATTTCCAATCCCATTTGAGCAATTTCTTTGACATCTTCTTCATCGTCAATGATTAAAATACTTCTGCTCATAGTTAATCAGAACTAGATAAGACTAATTTAATTAATTTAGCTTGCGATCGGGAAAAACTAGAGAAATTTCAATACTAACTACTATACGGGCGGTTCGCGCGAAGCGTCTATCACGGATACACTCAATGCGATATACCACAAGGGTACAATGTCCGAAGGTGTATCCGTGATAGACAAGTGCAAGCCGCTTCGCATAAAGCGAGTCCTTTAGGGAACTGCCCCTACTAACAAAGGCAAATCGATATAAAACGTACTTCCTTTACCCAAGACACTTTCCACCCAGATCTTGCCGTTGTGTCTTTCTACAATCTGACGACAGATGGCCAGTCCCAAACCCGTTCCGCCTTTACTGCGGGAGTCAGAGGCATCTACCTGTTGAAAGCGTTCAAAAATCGACTCTAACTTATCTTCTGGGATCCCCCTACCTGTATCTCGAACTCTGATTTGACAGCGATTGAGCTTAGGGTTATTTGTGGAGTCGCGATAAACACCAGCTTGTAATTTGACTGTACCTCCAGGTTCGGTGAATTTAATGCCATTACTAAGCAAATTAGTCAATGCTTGCAAAATCCGGTCTGAATCTAAGTTGAGAGTAACATCACAAGGTTCTAGCAGCAATTTTACTCCCGCTTTTTGAGCCATTGCCTGCATGGTTTCTACTGCTTGAACTAAAAGCGGTTCGAGTTGACAGGGTTTTGGTTCGATCGCAAGTTTACCAGACTTGATTCGTTCTAAGTCCAAGATGTCGTTAACCAAACGAATCAAGCGTTCGCTGTTGCGTATTGCCACCTGTAAAATTTGTTTTCCGCGATCGCTTAATGTACCTAATTGACCAGAATTTAAGAGATCTAATGCGCCAATAGTTGAAGTCATCGGGGTTCGTAGTTCGTGACTGACTAAAGAGATAAATTCATTTTCGAGGCGTTTGCGTTCGGTAATATCGTTCATAATTTGGAGGATACATTTAGTTTTTCCTATTTCAATTAATTCCAAGGAAAGTAAGACTGTTTTTGCTTGACCCGATTTGGTTTGAAATTCTAGTTCTAGATTGCGAACAAATCCCTGAGAATTTACTTTTGCTATTGCTTGACGATATACTCCTAAAGCTGAAGTGGAATAGATTCGATCTAAATTTTGATTGATTACTTCTGCTGCGGTATAACCGCTCATTTGAAGAAAACTTTTATTTACCTCCAGCACTCGCCCTGAATCATAAGTGGCGATCGCGATCGGATTGGGACAACTACGAAAAGCTCTGGCAAACTTGTCTTCTGCTGCGGTTTTTTCGGCTATTTCTTGTTGTAATCGAGTATTTTGGGTTTCAAGCTCGATCTGTAAATTGCGAACGGTCAAATGGGTGTCTAACCTGGCTAGAACTTCCTCGACCTGAAATGGCTTGGTAATATAGTCTACGCCACCAACCTCAAACCCTTTGACTTTATCAAAAACATCGCCCAAAGCACTAATAAAAATTACAGGAATGTTGCAAGTGCGGGGATCGGCTTTAAGAGCTTGGCATACTTGATAGCCATTCATTTCAGGCATTTTTACATCCAGCAGAATTAAGTCTGGAGGCACTGCTTTCGCGCCTCTAATAGCCGTAGAGCCTTTGGTGACGCTGCGTACTTTATAACCCTTGTCGGTTAACATTTGGGACAACAAAGCCAAATTCTCTGGAGTATCATCAATTGCCAGGATATCCGCTTTTGGAGTATTTTTGCCTTCTCTAGACATCTATTGTGGCTGTTAATCTAAGCATTATCCAAAATCTTACCGCAGCTTTTTGGATGGATAATTAATAGAATTAGCAAAAATTATGTCAAAATTGTGCAAATGAGATAAAAGCAGTAGCAGTAAGATCGGGTTCGGTTGAACGGTTAAATATTTTGGCTTAGGGAATTGGGGAATTGGGGGATAACCTTAATTTCAAGTAATCATCCGTACTTGATATAAATCAAAATAGATAATGAACAAAAATCGCTCTAACTCAAGCAAAAATAGAAAACTACGTTCTTTACTATTATTTGTATTTTTATTTTTCCTAACCGCAGTTATACCCCCTGTAGTAGCTGAAGTTGCTGCACCATCGTCGATAGTGCAAACTCTAACTAACCCCAGTCAGAGATTACTCCGCCGTGAAACGACGGAGCCTGCTCTGACCGTTGGTCAGTTAAGCCAACAAGCCAAAAAATTATATCAAGAGCAAAAATACGAATCTGCTTTGCCTATATGGAAAGCAGCAGCCAATGGTTATTCTCAGGCGGGGGATAGAGTAAACCAGGCGATCGCCCTAAGTAATCTTTCTCTTACCCACCAGCAATTAGGACAATGGGATGCAGCCAAAGGTGCGATCGCCTCTAGTCTCAAGTTATTGAAATCTGAATCAAACGCTCCTTTGGTTTTAGCGCGAACTTTAGATATTCAAGGTAAACTGGAGCGAGAAACTGGTGACTCGGCAGCAGCGATTGAATCTTGGCAACAGGCAGCTAAAATCTATCAACAAGGCGATAATGCAACGGCATTAACTCAAAATAATCTCAATCAGGCACTGGCTTTACAAGATTTAGGTTTATATCCCCGCGCCTGCAAACGCATCTTGAGTAGTTTATCGATGGACAATATTGCTACTTGCCCTCAACTGAGTCAACTCAGCAGCGAGGAATTAACCGCCCAACTCAAACCCCTAACCGCTAAACCCAGTTTGACTACTGTCTCGGCTTTAAGAAACTTAGGGAATTTATTACTAATTATCGGACAACCCCAACAGTCAGAACTAATTCTTACTGCCAGTTTAGCCTCAGCAGAAAAATTAGATTCCCCTGAAGAATTGAGCCTGACTTATTTAAGATTGGGTAATACTTATCAAGCCTTAGCTACTGGAGAGGAAGTTAGAAGCAAACGCCGTCAGTACGAACAGCAAACATTAGATGCCTATCGACAAGCAGTAGAGCGATCTCCATCAACTACAATTAAGCTCAAAGCCCAATTAAATCAACTCGATTTTCTCATCCAACAACAAGAATGGACAGATGCACAAGCATTATGGACTTCTCTCTATCCCCAGATAGCATCTAACCCCGCTTGGGATCGAGAAGGTATCTATGCCAAGATCGATTACGTGCAGAATATTATTAAAGTATTAATTGAGGAAAACAACGAACTACAACTACCTACTACAGCAGAACTAAAACAAATTTTAAATAATGCTATCCAACAAGCACAAACATTAGGCGATAAAAGAATCGAAGCTCATGCTTGGGGTACATTAGGCAGACTGGAAGAAATAACAGGAGAATATACTACTGCCGAAATTCAGACTAGAAAAGCCCTAAACTTAGTATCTAGTTACGAGGCTGCGGATATCGCCTATCAATACTTCTGGCAATTAGGACGCATCCACAAACAACAAGATAATCTTCCCGAAGCGATCGCAGCTTATACCAAAGCCTATAACGCCTTGCAATCTTTGCGCAGCGATCTTGCCACGATTAATCCCGAAGTACAATTTAACTTCCGCGATGAAGTCGAACCAGTCTATCGCGAGTTAGTCGAATTGGATTTAACCTATGCAGCATTATTAGAGGCGAACAACGATACCGAAACCAGTCAAGCGAGACTGGTACAGGCTCGTGAAGTCATTGAATCCTTACAGTTAGCCCAGTTAAACAACTTCTTTCAGGAAGCCTGCATTGAGGGACAACCCCAATTACTCGACCAAATTACCGATAAAAACGATCCTAGTTCGGCAATTGTTTATCCGATTGTTCTAGAGGATCGTTTTGAAATTATTCTCAAACTCCCCAAACAACCATTGCGCCGTTATAGTAACTCTTTTGACGATCGCAAAAGAGTCCAAAGAATATTAGACAGACTTAATTTATCTCTAACTCAAAGTAATAGTCGGGAAACTTTACCCTTAGCCCAGCAGGTATATGATTGGATTATCAAACCGATCGCCTCAGACTTGGAAGCCAGCGAAATTAAAACTTTAATTTTTGTATTGGATAATCCTTTCCAAAACATACCGATGGCAGTGTTACACGATGGTAATCAGTATCTAGTTGAAAAATATGCCTTGGCTTTGACTCCTGGGTTGCAACTATTAGACCCCAAACCTTTGACCGCAATTCAATTAGATGCAATTACGGGGGGGTTGAGTCAAGTACGTAACAATTTCGCTCCTCATCGTGACTTTGGCAATTTACCTAAAGTTACAGAAGAATTGCAGACAATTAGAAACATTGGCATAGCGGAAAGTTTTTTACTCAACGATGGATTTACCAAACAAGCCTTGAAGCAACAAATCGTTAACTCTGATTCTCCAATCGTACATTTAGCCACCCATGCTAAATTTAGTTCTAGAGTCGAAGATACTTTTATTCTCTCTTGGGATGGTCAAATCAATATCAGAGAGTTAGACGATCTACTGCGAGATGACACCTTTAACCGTAAAAACGATATCGAACTATTAGTCTTGAGTGCCTGTGAAACCGCCAGTGGCGATCCCCGTGCTACTTTGGGACTGGCAGGAGTAGCAGTGCAGGCTGGTGCTAGAAGTACTTTAGCTACTCTCTGGGCGGTGGTAGATGAAAGTACCGCTCAATTAATGGGAGAATTTTATCGTCAACTGCAAAAATCTGAAGCAATACAAGCTAATAAAGCAGAAGTCCTTCGCCAAGCACAAATTACTTTAATTAAAGACAAAAGGTTCAATCATCCCCACTTTTGGGCCCCTTTTATCTTAGTCGGTAATTGGCAATAAACAGTTATTTAATCAAAAATCAGGGGGAAGTAATACGCGGTCGATTTTGATAACTACGCCATTTTTTGCCACTATTGAAGGAAATTCTGCCGTGGCATCATTGAGTTTGAGGGTATTATTAGCTTGAGAAATAGCGATCGCTTCTCCTGCGAGAGTAGTAATTTCTCCGCGTTCGAGGTCTTCTGGAGTAACTTCTCCTGGGATCAGGTGATATTGCAGTACCTTCAGATGGTTTTCTGGTTCGCTAAATTTATCGAATATTTCATCTGGCAAAGCATTAAAAGCCTCATCAGTGGGAGCGAGTACGGTAAACTGCTTTTGTTTTAATTGTTCAGTTAAACCTGCTGCTTCTATTTCCGCCAGCAAATTGTCTAAATCTGTATTGTTTGCCAAACTAGCAACTAAATCCCCCCGTTCGTTTCTTTGGGGATAATTAGGATAAGCCAAAGGTTGAAAGAAAACCATCGGCGGATAATTGGACTGAGACAATACGGGTAGACCAATTAAAATACTAATTCCTGTAGTACTGGCGATCGCGAAGCTAGCCGTCCTAAAGGATACCGCGATACCACAAGGGTACAATGTACCACAAGGGTATAATATGCGCAGAGAGTCCTTTAGAGCTTCGCATATAGGCATCGCCAGAGTTTTTTTTAACCAACGCTGAGGTTGAGGAAGATTATCTGAGGAATGGCACATTCTATTTACCACTTAATTTAAGTTGATAATAACCGTTGTCTTTGAGCTACATGGGTTATTTCGCATTGTAATACTTTTTATTCTCCCCAGTCCCTGTCACTACCGAAATCTCCAGCTATACTAAATCCCGTTGAGTAAATTACTTATAGTTTTTCTGTTTCCAGCTGCTGCAATAGTTCAATTGCTGCTTGTTGTTCAAATGCTTTTGCCCAATCAAGAGGTGTACCATTGTAAACATTATCTCTAGCAGCAAGATCGGCTTGATGCTTTACCAGCAAGCGAATTAAATCGAGATTTCCCATAGCTGCTGCATCCTGTAAAGCAGTTAATTCCAGTTCTCCAATAGTTTTAGCATCGACATTTGCTCCAGCTTCGATAAGGATTCGCGCTATTTCCACTCTCTCTGCTTCAATTGCTGCCTGTAGTGGTGTCAAACTAGCAACAAAATCGTCTAAAAGATACTTAGTTCTGATTTCAATATCCGCGCCTCTTTCTAGTAGCCATGATGTTGCTGCTGTCAAACCACGTCGAATTGTGTAATGGAGTAACAAAGGTTTTTGAGTAATAATCTTAGGTTGTGCCTCAAATAAAGCTTGAGCCTGTTCCCATTCCTGGGCAACAATAAGAGTATCTAAAGCGACATCGGCATTTTTTGCCATGAGTAATTCGATGATTTGCCGATCGCCGATTTTGGTAGCCATACAAAGAGGCGTGACACCTAAACTGGTTAGAGCATTCACATCAGCACCTTTTTCTAGTAAAAATTCTACTGTTTCGGGCATCATCTTTTTAATGGCAAAATGAAGGGGTTGAAACTCATCCATTACAAAACCCAATCGATCGCTGAGTATGTTTGGATTGGCTTCAATTAAAGACTTAACTACATCCGTTTTGTCAAGAGCGATCGCACTAAAGATATCTAACTGCGCTCCTCGATCGAGTAGATATTCTCTTACTTGAGGGTGAAGATTTTCGAGCGTACCTTCGTCAAAAGGACAATTAACCAGGATCGTCCAACCGAAGGGAGTCAGATTAAACCAATTATCCTTAACATCAAGCTTCGCGCCACTTTCTACTAACAGTTTGACTACTTGCAAATTACCTTCTTTTGCTGCCCAATGTAATGGAGTACTTTTACTATAATTACCTTCTTCGGCATTAACATCAGCACCAGCATCCAAGAGTAATTTAACCAGATCTGAGTAACCCCGATGTGCAGCAATATGAAGTGGTGTAGTTTGAATATTTTTACTTTGGCTATTTACTAAACGAGTATCTTGCTGGATTAAAGTTCTTATGGTTTCTTTGTCGCCATCAAGAGCAGCTTCAAGGGTTTGAGTAACTTTATTAGCAAAAGTATCATCTTGAGAAGGACACTGATTTTCTAAATAGTTTTCTACCATATTCATAAGTTCTGGTTTGAGTCGATTTCTGGCACTGTACAAACGGTTTTTAATTGTCGAGATGGGAATTTCCAGAAAAGCACTAATTTCGTTTTGCGAGCGATCGCCAAGATAAAATAAAGTAATAACTTCTCTCTCAGTTTCGGGTAATAACTCAATTACTTGACCGATCTGGGCTTGCAATTCCCTGGTTTCAGCAATACTTAGGGGACTGGGTTGAGACGAGATTAGTTCTTCTGTCTGAGTTAAAGAAACAAAAGCAGGACGTTTTCCTCGGATAAAGCGATCGCAATATTTAAAGATAATTTTTTTCAGCCATCCCCCAAATGCAGCAGGGTTACGAAGCTTGGTTAAATTAAAATACGCTTCGATAAAAGCCTCCTGTGCTGCTTCTTCTGCTTCGGGAAAATTTCGCAAGATCGAGTAAGCATAACCCACCGCTAAATCTTGAAATTGCTTGACAATCTGAGAATAAGCAGAGCGATCGCCCGTTCGTGCTTGTTCGACTAAACTAATTAATGTCTCTCGTCTCAACCTTGGGGTCATCCTGAACTAAAATTGTCCTCTGTATTAATAAGACCCAGTTTGTCTGGAAAAGGTTTGCTAAGAAGACATCAATTATTATTCATCTTTTACTGTAATCTTGTTACCATCATCGGTAAAGTTTAATAATTCCCATTTTCCTTTACCAGCGATCGCACCTCAAATATAGACAGGTAATTTGCGATCGCATTTTCTTAAAAAGAAGTACAATATCTCAACTTCAATACTCTGTAAGAACTGGGCGTGTCATCAATTAGAAAAAAAAGCTTTTTTCGGTCTTTTAACGACCTGCTGCGTCGAAAAATGACCTCCGTCTGTATGGAAAAAAAGCCGAAACTTTCCGTATATTTACCCCATAATGATCTCAAGAAATTTTGCTCGACAACATCCTGTGCGCTACCGAATAGCATTGTAGTTTTGTCTCGAGCAAATAGTTCGTTATCTACTCGGACAAATCCTGTTCTCATACTGCGCTTAATCACAATGGCGATCGCATTTCCAATATAGAGATCTTAAAAGCGATCGCCAATCTGAATTGATGATCTTTGATTTTTTATTGCTGTACTCAATTTAAAGTCAAGTGCGATCGCATTAATCCAAGAGAAATAATAAAATAATTATATTTAAATTGTCAGGTTGTTCGAGAAGCAAAACTGCTCTTATAAACTTTTTGCATCATCTCCCAGAATGAACGATATCGATAAGCACCAGGATATTTATTCCCAAAATCCCATGCTTCCCATTCGTTTCTAGAGTCGATAATTTTTGGGTTGAGAAGAAAAACATAGCCATCTTCCGTAGAGCTAATTTGGAGAGCAGTTTTCAGGTATCGTCCTCCGATCCAACAGCAGTCTTGATGTTCTCCATATTGGAAATACTTCTCATCTTCAAGATCATCGCGATCTTCCCAAATTTCTGCCCAATCTCTATTTTCTTCAACAAACCATTTGATGTCGTCTGTGCCATACAATTGGCAATATTCATTTAAGATCGTAAAACCATTAGAAGCTAAGAGAAAATTACGGTAGCTCAAGGGCAATTTTGCTGTTAATTTTGTTTCTAATTGAGCAATTTCTTCCTCTGTCGCGCCTGTTCGCAGACAAGATTTACGGTTCAAAACATCAGAATATTCAAATTCATAGTCATCTAGATCTTCTTCTTCAATATTGTCAAATATTGCTGTATTCCATTTTTCTAAAAAATTGTTCCAATCCTCCACTGTTGGGATAAAGCCAATATTTGTAGGAATGTAATTCCTTGTATTTACTAAATCTAGAAATTCTTGAGCTTGTTCTTGAGAAAGATTAATCTTATTTTGTAAAACACCTTCTGAAATCCTCTTCATAAGATCGGGTAGATAAGCCACAAGATACAAACCATTGGTTAAGCTTTCTAAAGATTGCCACCATCTGTAGATAAATCGATCGGCACTACTAATGTCTTTGAGATTAAGGTAAGTACGTATTCCAAAAACCAAAATTTCTTGCTCAACATAGCTTATGCGATCGAGTTCCCAAGCATCAAGAACATCCTCAAAGACTTTCAACCATCTACTGGCTTCCTGCCATTGTCCTCGATTAACATAACATTGAGAGATAACACGATGTAAATCTTGAAAAAAGTCATTTAGCTTAAATCTACTCTCTCCTTTAACATTAACCTTGGGATGGGTAAGATCGTACAAAAACTCTTCACTCCAGTTACCTGAAGGCATTGCTGTCAGAAACCAGCGATCTATACCGTATACGCGCTCATATTCTCTAAAGTTTTTATTGATATATTGTTCGAGTTCGTTCAATGACATCTCTTGCTCTGAAAAAATGCTAGGACAAGGAATTTTCATCAGATAGCATAAAGCAGGAATAATCGCTTTGATGGGATCGACAAGAATACTAACTTGACTAACTTTTAGTTCGCCCTGTCTTAATTTGAGAAATCCTTGATAGGCAATTTCAGGAAAACCTGCAAATAAAATAATCGTGCTTGCTTCCAATAATAGAGGTGATGCTTCATCGGGAGGCAGTTTCTGTATCTTCTGTCCTAGATCGGATAAATACTGGGAGTCTATTAATTTTGTGTTTGTCACTTTTGACCTCAGTAGTCAGAACACTCTGCAACCCAATATTAACCTCGCATAAGATGAAATGAGTAAAACGATCTCGCAGAGCTTCGCCTTGGGCGAGATCGCATCTCAAATAAAGAATTAAGAGCGATCGCGCTAATGGTTGAAATTACTGGATAGTTATAACTTTCCTTGACTACTAAACCATCTTTCCAATAAATTATCTCCTTCCTTAACCCAAAGAAACTCTATGAACTGTGAGAGAGGCGAAGCAGGGATATAAGTTCGATCGATCATTGTTGTTTCAATTATCCTGTGTATCTCTTCGACAATCTCATTGTTATTGCTGTAGTTAAAAAGTAACAATAATATTACTGGTTAACGAAAAGCGATCGCTCTCGGGTACTCTTGCCAGCGAATACTCACCAGCTTCAGCGTAAGTTAGCGGTTTACCAACCGAAGCTGCAAGTAGACAACATCCAGATATCGATCGAACTTGTAACCCACCTGATGAAAACGGCCAACTTCCTGAAAACCTGCTGCTCTATGGAGAGCAAGGCTGGCTTCTCGATCTGATGAGATAACTGCAATGACAGACGTAAATCCTGCTTCCCGCGCACGACGCATTAACTCAGAAAGAAGTTTGCTACCAATTCCCTGACGCTGAAATTCATGGTGGACGTAAACGGAGTTCTCTACAGTCTTGTGAAACGTGCAAGCAGTTTTGAACAATGAGAAAGTACCCCATCCAACAACTTTACCGTTATGCTCTGCAACCAAGACAGGCGTAGCGTCGTCATGGGAGGCGAACCATTCTTCGCGCTCTTGCTCTGTACAAAGATGGGTAGTCCATACACAAGTTGAGTTTGAGACGTAGTAATTATAGATATCATTAATCTGGGGCAAATCCTCCTCAACAGCAAGCCGTAGCTTAAAGTTGTTGCTCATGTTTTGCTCTATTGTTAGATTGCTAACTATTTATCATGTATGAAATTCGTGCTTGAGAGAATACTTATTGGTGTTTCCGCAGCAGCCAAACGTTCTCTTTTGCTGCACATTTTCCTTTCAATCCACCAGCAACATCAGTGCTTACAATAAGAGACAAATCATAACTATCGCTATAGTGTCGATTTACTTCTTCTTTGCTAATTGAAAAAGGAGGTCCTTCCATCAGGTTTTGGTCGTACTCAAAAGTAACTAGTAATTGCGATGCTTTATCTGTAATCTCTTTTAAGTGGGCTGTATATCGATTACGCATTTCTTCTGGTAGGGCTACTAAAGCTGCTCTGTCATAGATTGCATCTACCGAACTGAGTATATTGCTAGATACATCAAAGATATTACCAACAAAGATGTCGATATCTTTGGCACTATACAAGCTTGTCTTTCCCACACTTGATATTTTGGGCTGCACACCAAGTTCATCGAATAGCTGCTCGACTGCTATTTCGACTAATTCAGCACCAGTAACGCGATAGCCCTCAGAAAGCAACCAAGGGATATCGAGAGTTTTGCCACATAATGGCACAAATACACGGCTGTCTTTCGATAGAGAAAGCTCTCCAAAATATTTCACCAGCACTGGGTTAGCTTCACTTTTGTGGAAACCAATCTCATTTTTTTCCCACTTCTGAAGCCAAAAACTTGAATCCATGGTTACTCCTTTAAAAGTTTATGGCACATAACTATTTATTATGGGTCAACTTTCTGGATATACACCGTGTATAGAATAAATCCTATACCAATCCAAAATTCTCCAAGATTCGGACAACTTCTTGAGGTTTTATAACATGAATATGACTTTGCACTCAAGCAGCAAGTAATTTTAAAATCGGTCTTATTAGCTCCAATCGTCTGCTAAATTTAAATCGTTAGGTGATTCAAGAAGCAAAACCTCTCTTATAGACTTCCTGCATCTTCTGTCCTAAATAGGACTATATCTTTAGCATCAATAACCAAAGCCACGTCAACGCGATCGCAGTCTGAGTGATGATTTTTGATAGGTAAAATACAATCTAGGTAACTACGAGATCCAATGGCAAATAAATCTATGGTTACAACTCCATCTAAATCTATTACTCTAGAAGAATTTTTAGTATTACCAGAAACCAAACCCGCTAGTGAATATATCGACGGGAAAATTATTCAAAAACCAATGCCTCAAGGAGAACACAGCACAATACAGGGAGAACTGATTATTGCTCTTAATGGCGCACTCAAACCATATAAAATTGCCAGAGCTTTTCCAGAGTTGAGATGTACGTTTGGTGGACGCTCGATTATTCCCGATGTAACCGTATTTACTTGGGATAGAATTCCACGTCAAGATAATGGCAGAATAGCAAACGCTTTTAATATAGAACCAGACTGGACAATTGAAATTTTATCTCCTAACCAAAGCTATAGTAGAGTCACCAAAAATATTCTTCATTGTTTAGGTTATAGCACAAAATTAGGATGGCTAATCGATCCGCAAGAACAGTCTGTATTGGTTTTTTTTCAATCCCAACAACCCGCATTTTTGGAAGCAGCAACAGATGTCTTACCCGTACCTGATTTTGCTCAAGCTTTTGAGTTAACTTTGGAAGAATTATTTGGTTGGTTATTGGAGTGAATAGCGATCGCTTTAAGCTTCGCCTTTGGCGAGATCGCATCTCAAATAAAGAGTCAAAAGCGATCGCGCTATCGGATAGTATTTGGATCGCCGATCTGAGTTGATAATTTTTGATTGATAGATTGAACAGTTTATCTTAGCTCCTCAGCCGTTGTTTAACTGTTCTAAAACAAAAGCGTATTCCAAAGCTATTTCTTTGAGATATTCATAACGCCCCGATGCGCCACCGTGTCCCGCACTCATGTTGGTTTTGAGTAGTAGTATATTATTGTCGGTTTTAAGTTGACGCAGTTTTGCCGTCCACTTGGCAGGTTCCCAATATTTAACTCGCGGATCGTTTAAACCTGCGGTGATTAACAGGTTGGGATAGTCTTTGGCTTCCACATTGTCGTAGGGGGAATAAGACTTGATGTAGTCGTAATATTCTGGTTGGTGAGGGTTGCCCCATTCTTCCCATTCGATAACCGTTAGGGGTAACGACTCATCCAAGATAGTAGTCAGTACGTCTACAAAGGGAACGTTAGCAACTACCGCTTTAAATAAATCGGGACGCAGATTAACTACCGCCCCCATCAGTAAACCCCCCGCACTACCACCAGAGATAACCAGGCGATCGCTGTTTGTCCATTTTTGGGTAATTAAATGTTCGGCACAGGCAATAAAATCGGTAAATGTGTTTTTCTTGTTGAGAAACTTGCCATCTTCATACCACTTACGTCCCATTTCTTCGCCACCGCGAATATGGGCGATCGCTACTACATACCCGCGATCTAACAAAGATAAACGAATTGAAGAAAAAGTGGCGGGGTAAGCATAGCCATAAGAACCATAACCCTTCAGCCACAGAGGATTTGAACCATCTCGTTCGACACCTTGTTTATACACCAAAGAAATAGGTACTTGCGTACCATCGAGCGCAGTTGCCATTAATCTCTGGCTAGCGTACAAAGAGCGATCGTATCCTCCCAGTACTTCAGTTTCTTTGAGTAACTCGGTTTCCTCCGTAAGCAAATCGAGATCGAAGACGGAAGAGGGAGTAATCATCGAACTGTAACCATAGCGGAATTTACTGGTATCAAATTCGGGGTTATTGCCACCAGAAAACGAATAGGTAGGTTCGGGAAAGTGTAATTGTTTGGTTTCTCCCGTCGCCAGAATTTCGATTTTAGCTGTCGGCAAACCTTGCTGGCGTTCATAGATTACCAAATGTTCGGCAAAAGCATCAACACCTTCTAACAATACGTCTTCTCGATGGGGAATAATCGTTTCCCAGTTAGTCTTATCAGGAGAATCGATCTTAGTTGCCATCAATTTAAAATTAATCGCTTTTTCATTAGTAACGATATAAAAGCGATCGCTATGGTGTTCCAAGGAATATTCAATCCCCTGCTGACGGGGTTGAAACAGCTTAAATTGATCGGTAGGGCAATCGGCATTGAGATAGCGCACCTCGGAAGTAACCATACTGCCTAAATTCAGCAAAATATACGAGCGCGATCGCGTTTTACTGACGCTTAAGAAATAAGATTCATCATCTTCTTGATAAACCAAAACATCATCCATAGGATCGCTAGCCAAACTGTGTCGCCACAGTTGATAGGGACGATTGGCACTGTCTATTTTGGTATAAAAGGTAGTGCGATCGTCGTTGCCCCAAGCAAAAGAATAATAGGTATCGGCGATCGCTTCAGGATAGAGTTTTCTGGTGGTTAAATCTAAAAAATAGAGGGTATACTGTTCTGCCCCCGTAGTATCTACCGAATAAGCCAAAATCTGTTGGTTGGGACTAATTGATAGTAATCCCAAACTAAAAAACTTTTCCCCCTCTGCCAATTTGTTTTCGTCCAAAAGAATTTCTTCTTCGGCATCCAAACTCTGATATTTGCGACAGAAAATAGAATAAGCTTTACCTTCTTCAGTGCGGGAATAGTAATAATAATCCTTGAGACGATAGGGGACAGAAAGATCGGTTTCTTTGATGCGCGATAACATTTCATCGTAGAGAGACTGCTGCAATTGTTCGGTATGCTGCATCTCTTGTTTGGTGTAGCTATTTTCTGCTTCTAAATAATCAATAACCTGGGAATCCTCCTGCTGGCGCAACCAATAATAGTCATCAATCCTCTTATCTTCATGAGTTACCAAAGGGTGAGGGTTTCGGGTAGCAACGGGAGGAGTAAATTTAGGCTTCATACAATAAAATCTATCTTGATTACTTTCTATCTAACAAGTAAACTCGTTTAAAAGTTCATAATAAAGCATCCGAGTCGCCTTAAATAAAATCCTAATCAAGGCATCTTTTCCCTTGACGGTCTGTCTCAATTCCTGATAGCGATCGCATAAACGTTTTCCGATTTCACTCTTGATTCTCTGGTTCTTTGGTGCGACCATACAGACAGCCCAGGCATAAAGATGCGAACGGACGATCGTCGAGCCATGAAACTTACGAGTCTTGTAGTCTCCAGATTGTCTGTAACTGTAACTCATCCCCAAATATGCCTGGAATTTTCTCAAAGAGCGATCGCGTTTTTGTAATTTACCATTTTTACCTCTATCTCGCTCAATCATCGGTTGTCCTTGATGTAAGAATTTCTCAAAGGGATAGATGTGATAGAGCAGTAAAATCTGATTATCCAAACCAAAACCAAAGCTGGAGAATACCTTTAAATATGTTTGAAATTCAGATGCGGAGCGATTTGTATCCAGCTTTTGATACAGGTCGCTAATTCTGGTTTCGACATCGACCAAGAGACGAGCGTGCGATCGCGTGTAGTCAGTAAATTCGATGCCCAAGCGATGCACGATACTGGCACGATATTTATTTTCGATTCGGCTCGAACTGTGGCGTTGAGCCAACCAGCCAACTATAGGCGTGTAACCCAAGTGTGGACTGATTTCAAAGCGTTTTTTAACTATTTCGGGATACTCAAAAGCTAGTCTCTGTCTTAGCTGCGAAATTAAGTTAGAACGCAGTTTTTGTAATTGTTCTTTGGCTAAAAACAATTCCCGCAACCTAACTATCATCGCCGATTGAGCGTAGTAGTACGAGAGATATCTTTTGTTGCCCAGATCGTCTACAAAGCGATCGTCAAAGTAACTGACGGCCAAACACAAAGCATCTTCACTGTCTCGTTTATTGGTAAAGCCATAGCTACCGCGCAGTTTATCTAGATCCGTATGAGAAATCCAGAAAACTTGAATCCCTTTCTGTTTGGCGACCGTTACCCAAAAATGAGCGTACCAGTGACCCGTAGGTTCTAAAACTATGGCATCGGGATTGAGGTGAAGTAGCTTATCGACTCCCGCTCCATCGCAATTTACCTTGATAAACGAGTGCGATCGCACCAATTCCCGATAGTGCCGTTGAATATTAACGGGAAATTTATCCAGACAGCACAATACGGCCGAACCGCGTCCAACATCTAGACCTACTATTCTCATGTATATTGGGAGTAAGAATTTTTATAGAACTCAGATAACCTCTGAAACTCCCGAAGGAACAAAGCCTATTTCTATCTTTAGGGTTATGGTTAATCTGAGTTTGTTTTTATGCGTCTGCATGGGCTTAAGAAAGTAAAAAGCGAGCAGCTTATTCATCATGAAAGCCCAACAATCAGACACATACGGAAACTTATTCCGCTACATCTATTTAGGAATGAGGATTTTATTATCTACACAAGTTTAATTTCCTAAGCTCTATATCATATGAGTGATTCAAAAAAAATTCTGGACTTTATTTAATCCTCATTCCTTAGATGTTTCGATTGCCAGTTTCCAAGGCGCAATCTCGTCAGGCGGTGTTCAATCAATTCGTACCAGAATGTTTTCCGTACAGGTAAGCTTGGTTTTCTTTTTGCCATGGCGGAGTTGAAGCTTGTAAACCCAAGTGTTTAACCAATCGGCAAAATAGACGTGAGAAATTTTCCAGCTGCCAACGCGATCGCCTTTTTTGTATTTTGGTAAGTTCATTAGTAAATTATCTCGTTGCCGTCACAGTCAATTTCTATAGGTTCTTTGTCCCAAGCTGGAAAAAAATTATGGTTCCAATCATCTTCATCAAATGCAAAGTTAAAACCGCATGAACAGCAAACATCAGTCTGTACTTTACGCTCGTAAACTATATCTTTACTACCACACTCAGGGCAGCGATCGCCAATCTGGTATTTTGGTTTACTCATAATCTTTGTAAATAATGCCTTATCTAGAATCGGCATTTTCAATTAATCTTTAATTTTTGCCAATGCTTCCGCTACTTCGGAAATATGACTAAAATCATTGATTCCTCGACGATAAATTTTCAATTGAAGCTCATACAATTCATCATGTATTGCTTTTAAATCTTCATAAGTTCTACCTCGATAATTAATGTAATGCTCTATCAAACTTAGAGCTTCC
>JASJEI010000264.1 GCA_030064795.1 Pleurocapsa sp. MO_226.B13
GATTTTTAGGCCGATCGCAATCTGGATCTTGGCGATTGAAATTGAAGTATTTAGAGGCGATCGCTTTGATAGAAAATTAATCAATGGAGAGTGCGATCGCCTTTCCTGAAGAACCATTAGTGAGATCTGCTTGAATAGGATTAGCTGAAAAACTTGGAAACATTGAGCTAAAAAAGGTTAAAGACATTATTGCACAACCAAAAAGTTAGGTTCAGGGGACGAAAAAGCCCTAAAGTTTGTGAAACTCCCTTGCACTTGGTCACCCAAGAACAAATGTACCGTAAATCTAACCAGTACGTCTCTACGATCTATCTATTTTTTGGAAGGTTTTGTTAATCGGATTTCCGATTACTAACTGCTCTGCATATCTACCTATTTATAGCAAGCTTTAGAGTATTTCAGATAAAATTAAATACCGAGTCGGAAATAGTTAAATCGGCAGGAATATTTTCCAAGACTGCGATTAATTCTCCGAGAGAATAATTGCCAGGATGATAAATTATCTCTGCATTAGTATTTCCGACACTATTTTGATAAAAATTTAAACTATATCGATCGCTCCTGCCCATCAATTTAATAGTATCTTGCTCGACGTTGAGATTAATAATCAGAGCAAAATCATTGATTCCTTTGGTGTTGCCTTTCCTGTCATCATAATAGACTTGACCGCCATCGCCCAAAGTAAAAATATCGTTTCCCGTTCCTCCCACCAGAGTATCTAGTTCATTTAGTCCCAAACTAGGATCGCCTGGTTTTGTACCATCCAAGACATCATTGTCCCGATCGCCATTAAGGCGATCGCTTCCTTTTCCACCATAAAGAGTATCGTTGCCTTTACCTCCGTTCAAAATATCGTTACCATCATCTCCAGCAAGTAGATCTGCTTGGCTATTGCCATTCAAGCGATCGCTGCCGACTCCTCCACGCAGAGTATCATTGCCATTACCTCCATCAAGAGTATCATTACCACTATTTCCAAATAATAAATCTGCATCGTTTGCCCCAACTAAAAGATCGTTACCAGAATCGGCTTTGAGGTAATCGTTGCCATCTCCTCCCTTTAAAGTGTCATCATTTTGATTTCCCAGTAGGGTATCGTTACCGCTATTACCGTAAAGTAGATCGTTACCCAATTTACCCATCAGGCGATCGCTGCCTTCATTGCCTCTGAGGGTGTCTCTTCCCGTACCTCCATTGAGAGTATCGCTGCCTTCATTTCCGTAAAGCAGATCGTTGTTAGCATCGCCATTTAAACTATCATTATCTACGCCACCATTAAGAGTATCGTTACCGTTGCTACCGTAAAGAGTATCTTTGCCATAATCGCCATCTAATAAATCTTGTCCGTTACCACCATTGAGAAAATCATTGCCAGAATCGGCTTTAAGGTAATCGTTGCCATCGCCTCCCCTTAAGGTGTCATCATTTTGATTTCCCACTAGGGTATCGTCACCGCTATTGCCGTAAAGTAGATCCTTGCCCAATTTACCCATCAGGCGATCGCGATCGTCATTACCCTTGAGGGTATCATCGCCATCATTGCCTGTAATGGTGTCATTACCAGCTAAACCAGAAATACTGTCGTCCCCCGCAGTCCCCACTAAATTGTCATTCTCATTAGTGCCAACAAGAGAACCGCCATAAGCTGCCGAACCGAAAATGATGTATGCTTCCCCTTCTCTGGTATATTGCCCAGTAACATCGACATCAGGCGCACTAATAACCAGATCGGCAATCTTGTCGCCGTTAAAGTCTCCTCCACTACTAATAGCACTACCAAAAAGATCGTCGCGATCGCTTCCTACAATCTTTGCTCCCTCGTTACTACTGAGATTTTCTAGGTCAATTACCGCCTCAAAACCGTTGTTGTTGCCAAAAATCAGGTAAGTTTCTCCTCGACGGTCACTATAACTATATCCAGCAAAACTAAGAGTCCGTCCTGCGGTACTTGCTGTAATTAAAAGATCGTCAATACCATCCCCATCAAGATCTCCAGTACTGACAGCATTTCCTAACCCATCATCTAAATCTAGTCCAGGAATACTAAAGCCATTCGTGCCATCGAGATTAGTTAGGTCAAATTGAGCCTCAAAACCACGGTTATTGCCAAAGATGACGTAGACTCCACCCTCATAAGTATATTCTCCAGCTTGGGAAGCTTGTTTTGCTCCTAAAATTAGATCGTCAATTCCATCGCCGTTAAGATCGCCTGCATTGCTAACCGCACTGCCTAAATTATCTTCCTCGTCGATCCCCGCGATCGCAAAACCATTTGCACCATTGAGATTATCAAGATTGAATCGAGAATTAAAACCGTTTTGACTACCAAAGATGACGTAGACTTCTCCGCGTCTGTCACTTTCACCAGCTAACGCATAAGGACTATCTAAAGCTTCTCCTGCTGCGGGTGTACCTATAACCAGATCGTCAATCCCATCGCCGTTAAGATCTCCTGCGTTACTGAGGGCATAACCCAAACTATCGTAAGCATTTTTGCCTTCAATAATCAAACCGTTATTGCCATTTAACAGAGCAAGATTGAGATTAGAATCAAAATTGTTACTACCAAAAACAATATATGTTTCCCCTCTGCGATCGCTGTAACTATAGCCATTGTCATTGGTAATTGCTTTTCCCGCCCCCGCAGCACTAACCGCCAAGTCATCGATACCATCACCATTGATATCCCCTGTGCTAGTAACTGCCGTACCCAAGTTATCCTGTGCGTCTATACCCCCAAGGGTCAAGCCATTACTGCCATTAAGAGAAGTGAGATCGATCTCAGCAGCAAAATTATTTTGCCGACCAAAAATTAGATAAACTCTTCCTCTACCCTCGCTATATTCGTAGCCATAATTAGTAATTCTTCCTCCTGCATAGGGGGCAGTAACTATCAAGTCGTCTAAACCATCTCCATTGATATCTCCTGTCGAAATGGCACTGCCTAAACTATCTTCTTCATTCACACCTGTAACGGTAAAGCCATTGTCACCATTCAGGCTATTCAAATCGAAGCTAGAGTCAAAACCGTCTTGACTGCCAAAGATAACGTAGGTTTTGCCACGACCGTCGCTATAGTAATAACTGTATGGATTGATGCTAACCTCTCCAGCATTAGACGAACTAATAATGAGATCTTCAATACCGTCGCCGTTAAGATCGCCTGTAATGTCTACGACCGTTCCTAAATTATCGTCCTGAGTCAAACCAGAAATAGTTAAGCCATTATTACCGTTGAGGTCGTTGAGATTTAATAAAGTTGTAGCCAAGATAAGTATCTCCAATATTCATGTGGATCGTAATGCCAGTTCGATCGCCACTTTCTTTATTTCTTTGGTGCTTGATTTTTTACTTTTTCGAGCTTTTGCAAAGAAATGTAAACTATTAAATATAAACTTCAAATTAAGCAAAATTATTAATCTTTATTTAGAATAGTTAAAAAACTTAGATATGAAATATCACGTTGTTTTTGATGGAAAGTGCAATCTCTGCACTAATTTTGCCCAATTACTCAAGCAATTCGATCGCGACCAGATTTTTGCCTATATTCCGATGCAGGATGAATCGACCTTGGCAAAATTTGGGATTACTCCTACTGACTGCGAAGCAGGAATGATTTTAATTGATGCCGAGCAACCAGAAAGAAGATGGCAGGGTAGCGAAGCAGCAGAAGAAATTACCCGTTTGCTACCCCTAGGAGATTTATTTATCAAAGCCTATCGTGCTATCCCAGGCATGAAATGGTTAGGCGATCGCAGTTACGAACAGATACGAGACAATCGTTATCAATGGTTCGGCGAAAGAGAAGAAACCTGTGATTGTCCTTAAGAAAAGCTATTAATCAGAAAAAAAATCATGTCACAAGCAACTATTTGGGTCAACGAACAAATCGATCCAGGCGGTATAATTCACGCCTGTATTGCCTGTCTGGACGAAAAAGCAGCTCAAGATTGTCATCAAAATTGGCAAGATAGTCTCACCGAACAACAAAAGCAAAGTGGTTGGGTTGCCAGTCTCCGCACCGTTGATTCCTGGGATGATGTTCCCGTCAATGCCCTAAAATTAAGTTTTTAGCTGCTTTATTGCTAGTAAATATTTTCTTCTCTAAAATCTACCAAGTTAAACCAAAAGTAGATCTTTCCGTATTTAAGATTTACGTAGTAGATAGCAATCCCATGAATCTATCTACTACTTGAGGTGCGATCGCCAGTTGCGACTTCTGTTCAACGATCGAAAATAATTGGTTTAATTCTTCTTAAAACATCTTGAAAAAGTAAATCTGGACAAGTGCAAATAAAATCATACTTTCTAGCTCGAAAATCCAGCGATCTTAATTGGTCGCACATTATAACCCCCATAACTGATAATCCAGAAGGAATCAGCACATAAAAAGGATTGACCCTTGAAGTAGAAGATACAGGAACGATCAAAGCAAAACCCATTTTTTGGTTAAAACTACTGTGGCTAACTACCAAACCTGGTCTACGTCCTTTTTGTTCGTGTCCCGTCTGAGGGTCAAAATTGAGCCAGATAAATTCTTGTCTTTGGGGAAACGTTACCAAATTTCTTTTCCTTCGGGTTTCCCCCAATCAATTTCTGGTTCGGGGTCTTCTGTTACTTGAGACAATAAATCGTCTAGAGATAGTTCTGGTAATTGAGGAATTGGCTCTAAAATTATTTTCCCTGCTTCTTCTGTAATTGTTAAGCGGTCGTTTACCTTAAGATTTAAAGCCTGTACGATATGCTTGGGCAAGCGAATAGCTAAAGAATTTCCCCATTGTCCGATTGAACTGTTCATGAAGATCGCATATTTAGGATATACATAGTATATCAATAAACAGAAAAAACAGATATAACGTTCACAACGTATCCAAATGAATAATGACTAAATTTATAACGATGAGTTAATCACTCGATCACTTTTTAACTTGCATTTCTTAATTAGGTGCAGTTATAATCGTAAAAACGAAGTCGGTATGAGTTCGCTTTAATCAAAAATTTAAAATGGGGGAAAAATTATGGTCAAGCAAAACATCGAAAATGTAGTCATTATTGGTTCTGGGCCGGCGGGATATACGGCTGCGATCTATGCAGCCAGAGCTAACTTAAAACCAGTCTTACTTGAAGGTTTAGAGGCGGGAGGAGTACCTGGGGGACAGTTGATGACTACTACTGAGGTGGAAAATTTTCCTGGCTTTCCAGAAGGAATTACAGGGCCAGAGCTAATGGAGAGAATGCGATCGCAAGCACTTCGTTGGGGAACAGAATGTTATACCGAAGATGCGATTAAAGTTGACCTATCCCAGCGTCCTTTTACCGTTACTTCCACCGAGAGAGAAATCAAAACTAACAGTATTATTATTGCCACGGGTGCTACGGCAAAACGTTTGGGCTTACCTAGCGAAAAACAATACTGGAATAATGGCATTTCGGCTTGTGCAATTTGTGATGGTGCCAGCCCTATTTTTAATGGTAAAGAATTAATTGTTATCGGTGGTGGTGACTCCGCAGCCGAAGAAGCTGTCTATCTAACCAAATATGGCAAGAGAGTTCATCTTTTAGTCCGTCGGGGAGAATTGCGGGCTAGCAAAGCGATGCAAAACAGAGTTCTAAATAACTCCAAAATTACCGTTCACTGGCATACAGAAGCAATCGATGTTTACGGCGAAAATAATCGGATGACGGGGATCGAAGTCCGCAATAACCAAACGGGAGAAGAAAGCCAGATTCAGAGTAATGGTTTATTTTATGCGATCGGACATCATCCCAATACAGATTTATTTAAAGGTCAAATAGAATTAGACGAAGTAGGCTACATTCTGGTCACTCCTGGTACGGTAGCCACTTCTGTAGAGGGTGTATATGCAGCAGGAGACGTACAAGACCACGAATATCGCCAAGCAGTTTCCGCAGCGGGAACGGGTTGTATGGCAGCCTTAGCAGCCGAAAGATGGCTTTCCGAACGCAATCTCATTATCGAACATACTCAGCAACCCCAAGAAAATACAGCAGAAGCAGCAACAACTGAAACTAATAAAACCGATCGCAAAACAGCCGATACAGAAGAGACATTCGAGATCGATAACACAAGTCATGTTGGCGGTTATGCCTTAAGAAAACTATTCCACGAAAGCGATCGCCTGTTGATGGTCAAATATGTATCCCCCACCTGTGGCCCGTGTAAAAGACTCTCGCCCATTTTAGATAAAGTCGTTCGAGAACACGAAGATCGGATTCATTTTGTAGAGATAGACATCGTAGACGATCCTGAAATAGCCCAAATGGGTCAAGTCGTGGGTACTCCCACAGTACAATTCTTCCGCGATCGAGAATTACTTCAAGAAGTAAAAGGAGTCAAACAAAAGAGCGAATATCGCCAGATTATTGAAGGGTACTTGCCAGCTAGTGTTTGATTGCGGTTTGTAGCTCTTAGCTCCTAATCTTGTAAGTAGAACCATTCCCTCGAACCCAAACTAAATTATGTTTGTAGTAATGGCAAAGAGCCATTGCCAGCAATGCGCTTTAGCCTAATAGCTCCTTGAGGGTTAACTACAAACTTTATTTAGGTTGAGTTACCGCTCGATTATTACTTAATAATCTTTGCTATCAGATTCTACAACTTCTCGTTTCGAGAAACCCCAGGTAAAGAAAATTGCCACTACCGCAATGGTCACCCATTCGGGGATATAAGTATCTGGTAGCCAAACTTTTAATAGTAGACGCAAACCCACAAAACCCACGGTAATAAATCCCGCATCTTCCAGGTGAGTGTATTCCTGTAGCCAGCGGATAAATAAACCAGCCAGAAAACGTAAGATTACAATTCCAATTGTACCCCCAGCAACAATTAACCAAGTATCTTCGGTAATTGCGATCGCTGAAGTAACACTGTCTAAGGAAAAAGCCAGATCGGTAATGGCAATAGTCGGAATTACTTGCCAAATAGATTTAAAGCCCAAACTCCTGTGTTCGAGTTCTTCTTCCTCATCTTCCCCTGAAAAAAAATAATTAAAAACTAGCCAGAGTAAATATAATGCCCCCAACAGCTCAAACTGCCAATATTTGACTACCCAGGTAGCAGCTATGATGAGAATAATTCTGAGGATGTAGGCAGCAATAAGCCCAACGTCGAGAGCTTGACGCTGTAACTTAGGATCTTGCACACTTTTGGCAATTGCTGCTAAAGCGATCGCATTGTCGGCAGACAAAACTGCTTCTAAAACTATCAAAATCAGCAGTATAAAATAGACTTCGACCCCAGCACTGGTAAAATAATTGACTATATTTTCTAGCATTCAGTATGTTTTTTAGTTAAATCAGATTGAAAATTTTAATCGGTATGAGTTTAGGATCGACTAAGAGACAATCTTCACCAATCTATCAATTTGATGATTTTCTCCCGGTTTCTCCTAGTTTTTACTTAAGTTTTCTTTTTAATTATGTTGCATCTTGTTACAAGATGTTTTGTTTGGGGTCGATTATGACGCAAATTAAGGATGGAATATCTCGTTCTTAAAAAATAGGAGTAAACCAATGTCTATCTCAGATACTCAAATTTATATCGCTCTTGTAGTTGCCTTGTTCGCTGGAATTATGGCAATTCGTCTTTCCACTGAGCTTTATAAATAAGTGCTGCTCGATTAACTAACAACAGTTAAGAGATTAAATACGGGATTTTGGATTGGCAACAATGACTTTTAGTTGTTAGTCTAGAATCCTTAAATTATTATTAATGGCAGTATTCAAACATGGTTTCTCATCGGCAATCAGCTAAAAAAGTCCGCCGTAAATCTCGTCGTAGTCACAGTCCCTACAGAGCGTTAACCGTCGAAATTGGTTTGAAGCTGATTTTAAGTTGGGCAATTGTTCTTGCTGCGATCGCCTCTTTGTTTCGACTTTTGCCCTATCATCTTTCTCAACAGGCAAAATTAAAAGAATTACGCCTACAAGTAGGAGAAACTGAAGCTAGAGTGGTTAAATTAAGAAAGCAACTCAACCATAATTTCGATCCGCAAAAGACTCAGAGTTTAATGGAACAATATAGTTCTTTGACTTCTCCCAACCAAAGCCGTATCTACTGGCTACCAGAGAATCAGGAAGAAAGAACTAGGAATCAGCAATGAGGTAAGGATGATCTAAATTATCTAAATAGATTGCAAAGGATAAAGAAGTCGCTCCAACCAAGACTCTACTTTGCTTCTATATCTTGCCAGTTCGGGTTTGGTCGCTAAAATAGCTAAACCTTTTTGATAGTCTCCTACAGCACAATTCCAATCACCTCTGAGGTGGTAGGTTCTTCCCCTTTCAGGATAGATTCTTTCCTCTAAAGCATCGCCAATAATCAAAGCAATATCAAAATTCTCTATTGCCAGATCGTATAATCCTAATTCGCGGAAAGTAATTCCTTGATTGATCCAAGCGCGGAGGTTAGCAGGATTGAGATCTAGAGCCAGATCGTAATCGGCGATCGCTTCGGCTAATTCTCCTTGGGCTGCATAACAATTAGCTCGATTATTATAAGCACTATCAAGATAAGGATCGATTTCTAGTGCTAGGGATAAATCGCACAAAGCCTCAATAATCTGATTATTACGAAAATAGATTAGCCCGCGATTATTATAGTTCGCTGCATTGTCGGGACAAAGAGCGATTAACTGATTGAGCAGAGAGATTGCTAGGGCATAGTCTCCCTGAGATACTTTTTCTTGCACGCAAATTCTTAAATACTGTTCCGAAGTCCGATCGACTGGAATAGACAACGATTCTAGCTCTAAGTCACGAGACGATGATAAAGACCACTGTTGCTCTGGTTGTTGAGAAGTAATATAGTTTTTTTGATTAAAATTGCTCTTCATAGCATCAATTAAACCTTTTCTTAGTGCTTACTTTACTATTTAGTTTTACGACGCAGATGAGTCCAATGTGTCACCAGTCGAACTGTCTCACGATTTTGTAAATTCTTAAAAATTTGGAATTTTGATTGTTTCTAGAAAGCATGATGACGAAAAAATAATTAAATGTCCTCCACATAATTACCCAATTTAGATAATCTTTAGATAATCTTTGCCAAAACGTCTCGATTTACTCCGTCACGCAAAAGTTCCGTCACGCAACCTATTTTCAGGGCAAACTGTCAATTCCCGTCGTCAAATTGAACGACGCTGAAAGAAGGCAGGAAGCAATCCGCAGAGGGAGAAATAACTAGTTCGGGCGACGCATATTGTAAACTATGGATGTAAAATTGGCAAGTTTTCCTGGGTCAGTTGTTTCTTTTATTAATTAGACCGTCTGTAGGGTGGGCAAAATATAACACTAGCAAATTAGCATTTGGCTCAATAGCTTGTTGCCCACCAAATTAACTTTTTGTTTTTATGGCGATCGCTTTTTTCCTGCACCATTACTTAAAAATGCTCAAAACTGCAAAAAATTGCGTCAAAATCCCAGATAAAGCGATTGCCTGTAGAGTGGGCAACATCAACATCTCAAATTAACGTCTCTTTGAATGGCTTTTTGCCCATCAAATTCATTAATTCTCAATATTATAGTCATTCCAAATAGAAACAATCGCGATCTTTGAGAAACTGTTTGTAAAGTAAATCTTAAAAACCAAAAAACTGGGGAGTTAGGGAGATAGGGAGTAGAGACGCGATATATCGCGTCTCTACAAGGGAGGTCGGGAAGTATTAGTCCCCAAATCCCTAAGTCTCCTTCCAAGCGATAAAATTCCAATAGATATGCAGTTTAATTTTTTGTTGACAAACACTCTCTGAAATAAAGTAGTAAGTAGCCCCCTTGGGGATAAATAAGTAATACCAAATCCTGTTCACATAGAATACATATCGGTTAAATCGTTAATCAACTGTTGTTTCTTATTCAAACGGATTCGATCTGATTTTTTAATCCTAATAATTCTTGTGGCGATGCTAGTAATTTGATTTTGGCTGTAGTTATCTGTCGGTTTTGATTTAAGCTAAAATACCAGGCTGCATTAACACTAAATAAAGATGTTTTGACTTTGCCGACAATCTTGATTTTTTGATTTTCATCTTCAACGGGTTCGTAGATTCCTTGCTGCGGTATTAGTTTCATTCCCCTGGCTTCTTTAGATAAATAGGAAGCGATCGCTTCGGGACCGATAATTGGTGGTTCAAAAGGAGCGAGCAATTCCCCATCCGTAGTAAATAAAGCAGCAGTGTCGGTAAAATCTTCTTGATTGATAGTTGCAAAGTAATTAATAATAGTCGCTTCTTCTATGTTAGCAATAGTAATAGTCGGCTCGTGAGTGTCAGTATAAGTCATGTAGATCGCAATCATAGATTCTTTAACTAGAGAATAGATTAAATAAGAAGGCGATCGCGTCTATCTATAGATTTAAGGAAAAGATTAATCTTTATTCTTTCCATCAGTTACCATCATATTAGAGTCTTAGGATAGTTAGATGATGGATACCACGTCACTGAGATGCCTTAATTATATTGATGGTCAATGGGTCGATCGTTCGACGAGTGATGAAAGTCGCAATCCAGCCGATTGGCGCGAAGTAATTGCCACCTTTCCTAGTTCGGATGCTGATGATGTCGATAAAGCAGTTGCAGCGGCCAGACGAGCTTATCAAACTTGGCGAGTTGTCCCCGCACCCGTTCGTGCAGAATTAGTCCATCGTGTCGGGGAACTATTGCTGCAACGCAAACCAGAACTGGCAAATCTGATGAGCCGAGAGATGGGCAAACCCCTGACTGAAGCCCTCGGTGACGTACAAGAAGGAGTTGACTGCGCTTTCTACTATGCTGGCGAGGGTCGTCGTCTGTTTGGTCAAACCACTCCCTCAGAGCTAAATAATAAGTTTGCCATGACCGTGCGCGTACCAATTGGGGTGTGTGCGCTAATTACCCCCTGGAACTTTCCTATTGCCATACCCTGTTGGAAAGCTCTGCCCGCTCTGGTGTGTGGCAATACAATTATTCTCAAACCCGCTCGCGATACTTCTACCTGTGCAACTATTCTCACAGAGATTTTTCAGGAAGCTGGTTTACCTCCTGGTGTAGTTAACTTGATTCACGGATCGGGTGAAGTAGTCGGTCGAGCATTGTTAGAACATCCAGACATCGATTTGGTATCCTTTACTGGTTCTTCGACTACTGGTGCAGAGGTGGGTGCTACCTGCGGTCGTACCCACAAGCGAGTCTGTTTGGAATTGGGTGGCAAAAATGCCCAAATTGTCATGGAAGATGCCGATCTAGAGTTGGCTCTTGAGGGAGCTTTGTGGGGGGCATTTGGAACTACAGGTCAACGCTGTACTGCTACTAGTCGTCTACTGCTACACCGCGAGATTAAAGCTGAATTTACTGCCAAATTATTAGAACAAACCAGTAAGTTACGACTTGGTGCTGGCGCAGATGCCCAAACCCAAGTAGGGCCCTTAGTTAATTCGTCCCAGTTAGAGCGAGTCAAGAATTATTTAGAAGTTGCTGGCAATGAAGGAGCAAAAGTACTGATTGGCGGAGAAGCGGCCACAGGAGAAAAGTTCCAACATGGTTATTTCTTCCTACCAACTATTTTAGATGGGGTGACTCCCAAGATGAGAATTGCCCGTGAAGAAATCTTCGGCCCCGTGTTAGCTTTAATCGAAATTAATTCCTTTGAAGAAGCGATCGCCGTTCTCAATGATACTCCCTATGGTTTATCTTCATCTATCTATACCAGAGACGTTAATCGCGCTTTTCGGGCGATGCGAGATCTAGAAGCAGGTATTACCTATATCAACGGCCCTACTATTGGCGCAGAAGTCCATCTTCCTTTTGGCGGAGTCAAACAAACAGGAAACGGTCATCGCGAAGCTGGTAGTGCTGCCCTTGACGTGTTTACAGATTGGAAAACCATCTATGTCGATTTTTCTGGTCGTCTGCAACGCGCTCAAATTGATAATCGTTAACCTTGTCACTAACAACAAAAAACAATATAGCCCTTTTCACATTAGTGAGATACAAAATTTTCCGAACTCCGAATTCCGAATTCCGAACTTGTCCCAACCAAGGTGTATCTCATTAATACGAGAAACGCTGTAGACACGACCGATAGTTAATCTATCCAGAGAAATAGACTGCCCAAGATAATCCTTATTGTTTATTACCTATCTAAAGTTAGACGATCGCCCGCCACAAATCCTCTAATCTATTGGGAAACACAAACAAGTATTCAGACGGGAATTATTCAAAAAAACATATTCTCTGTATAATTCGCAAAAACTACGTTTTGACTAGATCGTCGAGTGTGCTTCTAATTCGAGAAGATTAATTATTAAAAAGGAAAAAACCGTGTTCTACAACGAAATGATGCTGCTGGCGCAGCAAGGAGTAATAGTCGAAACTGAGAGAGATTTGGAAGCAGTACAAGATGCTTCCTTTGTTTTCAATGGGCCTCAGTTTTTTGCAGCTTTGATCGCAGGGGTGGTACTGGCGTTTGCTTTTCAATTGTTATTTACTAATTTAGCGATCGCTGCGGGAATATCTATGGCTGGTGGTAGTTCGAGTAATGATTCGGACAAAGATTCAAACTCGGAAGGATTTGGCACTACCATCAAGAAAGTAGGAATGGCCGTAGGTTTGGGAACATTAATTAGTGTTTCCCTGGCTCTATTTATTGCTAGTCTTTTAGCTGTAAAACTGGGCTTATTTGTCGCACCTCTTTCTGGAGCAATTGTTGGGTTAGTAATCTGGGCAGCTTTCTTTGCCTTGATGATGTTTTTTAGCTCTAAAACAATTGGTTCGCTATTAGGTTCTGTTACCAGTACTGCAACTTCAGGAATGCAGTCGATACTCGGTACGGCAACTGCTGTTATCGGTGCTGGTGCAGCTAGCAAACAGGTGGTTAATACTGCCGAAGCTGCTGCTGCTGTGGTGAGAAGAGAATTGGGGATGGCGATCGACCCCGTATCTATGCGGGAGAATGTAGAAGACTTTTTGCAGTCTGTCAAACCCGCAGGGCTAGATATCAACCAGATTGCACGGGATTTTGAAGACTTGCTAGATGATGAAAACCTACAGGAAATTGTTGACAGTAATAGCGTTCGCGATATCGATCGCAACACCTTTATCCAGCTAATTAGCGATCGCTCTGATATTTCCAAAAAGGACGCGGAACGTATTGCGAGTAAATTAGAGTCGGTTTGGAATAAAACTACTAGTAAGTTAAAACCTTCTGGCGATCCGATCGGCGGGCTTGCCAACTATATCAAAACAGCTACCAAAGAACAGCTTACGGGTACAGATTTTGGTAGCAAGCTAGATTCTTTAATCGACGAGATGGCAAAAAATCGTCGTTCTCAATCTACCAATCCTCTGACTCAGGCAGCCACGGTCGGGATGAATAGTCTTACGGGTATGGTCATGGGTAGAACGGACTTATCCGATCTCGATGTCGATAAGATTGTCAATCAATTACAAAAACTTCAGGGGCAGATCGGCGAACAGACTGACAAGGTAGCATCTCAGGTAGGTATCAAAGACAGTCCAAATACTACTATTAAAAAAGATATCAGAAACTATTTAATCAATGCCTATCCTTGGCAACTCAAACAGAGCAATCTCGATCGCGAATTTCGCGACTTAATCTACGATCCTGCTGCCGATCCTCAAGCTGTAGCCAATGACTTGAGACAAATTAGTCGTGCTGATTTTGTCGATATTTTGAGACAAAAAGGATTGTTATCTCAAGCTCAAATTCGCAGCACCGCTAATATTCTCGATGCGATTCGTTTGGAAGTTATTGCAGCTGCTGAAGCAGCACAGGCTAGAGAAAAGAGTATCGAATTGATGGTAGAGGTAGAAAATTATCTGACTACCACTCCCAAAGAGAATTTTACTCCCGAAAAAATTCAGTTGGAATTTGTACCCATCCTTGAAGACTTCGACGCTAGTTACGAACGATTAAGCACCCGTTTGGCTGTCTTAGACCGTCCTACTCTAGAAAGAATGCTAGAGTTGCGTAACGACATGGATGCTGTTGAAATTTCTGCGATCGCGGGAGAATTAGAAATAGCCAGAGATCGAGTTCTAGAAGCCAACCGTCAAGATGTCGGCAAAGCTAAAGCAGTAGCCGAAAGACAATGGTTACAGGTTCAATCCTACCTGAGAGATACAGGGAAAGGAGAGCTAAACCCCGATGGTATTAAACGCGAACTAGAATTATTGCTTAGAGATCCGCAAGCGGGAAGTTCCGCGTTAAGAGCCAGATTAGAACAGTTCGATCGCGATACTTTGGTTCAATTGTTATCTCAGCGTCAGGATCTAAGTGAAGAGCAAATCGAAGCTACTATTGATAGTATTGAAGGTTCTTGGCTGCGGGTAACCAATGCACCCCAAAAACTGGCAGGTAAAGCCCAGGAACAATACGATCGAGCAACTAGTGAAATCGCTGACTATCTGCGTAGAACTGGCAAACCAGAACTCAATCCTAGAGGAATACAACGAGACCTAACTCTGTTGTTAGACAATCCCAAATTAGGTTCAAAAGCGATTCGTCAACGCTTAGCAGCAATGGATCGCGACACTTTGGTACAGTTATTGGCACAACGTCGCGACTTAAGTGAAGATGATGTCAATCAAGTTATTGATGATGTCCAGTCTACTCTCAAGAGTATTTCCAAAGCACCCCGTCGGGCAGCAATTCGGACTCAAGAAAAAATTCAAGACTTCCAAAGTGCGATGGCCGATTATCTCCGTTCTACCGATAAGGCAGAATTGAGTCCGGCGGGAATCAAACGAGATGTAGAATTGCTCCTCAACGATCCTCGCGCTGGTGCAGAAAGCCTTAAAGAAAGATTAGCCAGCTTCGATCGTTCTACTTTAACCGCATTACTTACCCAGAGAGGAGACATCTCGGAGGATGATGTTAATCGCGTAGTAGACCAAATCATCGAAGTTAGAGACAACATTATGTCTCAGCTACAGCTGGTACAGGACAAAATTAAATCGATAATCGATCGCTTATTGGCAAAAATCAAAGCCTATCTCAATAGCTTAGATCGTCCAGAACTAGCATACGAAGGCATCAAACGCGATATTAATATTTTGTTTGACGATCCTCAAGCTGGTTTTGAAGCCCTCAAAGATCGCTTCTCTAGTATCGATCGCGACACCTTAGTAGCAATTATGAGTTCTCGTCAAGATATTTCTGAAGCCGATGCCAACCGCATTATCAATCAGATTGAAAGAACTCGCGATCGCGCTTTGCAGCGTGCCGAACGAATTCAAACCGAGGCTGCTATGCGTTTAGAAAACGCTAAGAAAACCGCCGTAAGACAAGTGGAAGAGACTCGTAAAGCTGCTGCTGCTGCTTCTTGGTGGTTGTTCCTAACTGCTTTAATTAGTGCGATCGCCTCTGCGGGTGCTGGTGCATTAGGCGTAGTAGGTTAAAAATAATAGAAAATAAATAAAAGATGTTTCCCAAAACATCTCTATATTTGTAGGCGTAGTGATTTATAGCTGCGCCTTTTTTTATCGGACATTTCGCAGGGAGGCTAGCAAATTAAATAATATTTTTGGCAGGGGCTTCAAAGAAAACGCAAAATCGCTTTTTGTCAAACTGGAAGTTCAGTTATACGCTGAGTTTTTCAGTAGATCGGTTTTGCAGACGAGTCGGAGGGGTGACCCTTCGGCTTAGTTTAACTCAATGCCTAATCAGTAGGCGAATGGTACGATTGATTAGGAAGGGTTTTTGGTTGCTCGCTCAAACTTAAGCCATACTTGTTCATTAATTAAAGGATTAGTCCTAAATTCCGATACTATAAGACCAAACTCTGCTGACCAAGATTGAATTGTTGCTAGACTATATTTGACAACTTTTATAAAACGAGAATCAGTGAGTGGTAATTGATCTCCTATTTCTCCTTCATGACTGTATTCTAAAGGCCAGTAGGAAGCTAACATGACGGCGTTTTGTTTACTATTATTTTGAAATGATTCCAAAGTTTTTCTAAGTAGTGCTGGTGTCATGTGGGTAAAAATAGACCGAGCCACGACAAAGTCAAATTGAACCCCAAATACTGAAAAGTCACATTCAGAATTAGCAGAAAATTGTGGTTGTTTAAGATTGATCAAGTCTGTTCCCAGGGAATACTTTTTGCCCGCTTCTATCATGGAAGAAACTGGTTCAATACCGTAATAATTACCCTTATCCATTAAACGAATAAGCCAATACCCAAGACGTAATGCTCCACAACCAAAATCTAGGAGAGTATGATCTGGTCTTAAACCATTTTGTAAAAGACTAATAATTGTATCTCTGCCTACCATTTCGAAATGTTGAATTGGTCCTCCAGTATAGGGGGCATCTTTTTTAATATGAAGCGAAATTGTTCTGAGAGGATTTTCTTGAGCTACATCCAAAGCATTATTGAGTTTAGACTGTATGAAGCGAGGATTAACGGGTTGTCGGTCTAATGCCTTGCGATAAGCAGCGATCGCATTTTGAGTTTGGCCATCTTCCATGAGAGCATCACCCAAACCGTGATAAACCCAGGCACGACTATTAGAATTAAGAGAGATTGCCTTTTGATAAAAGGTAATTGCCCTCTGAAAATTATTTAGCCCCATCATTGCTCTAGCGAGCCTAGCATAGAAAAAACTATTGTTAGGCTTTAACTCAACTACTTGTTTGTAGTAATTAACAGCCTGGTCAAATTGTTGTTCTGTTTCATAAAGTTTCGCTAATTCATTAAGTGCATGAACAAGCTTAGGCTGAATGGCCAAAACTTGTAGATATTTTTCTATAGCCTGAGAATTTTGGCCCTGTTGTTGCATCTGGCACGCTAACTCTAAATATTGTTCAACTGAATTTTTCATGAAATCTTGCCCTAAGCGCAGGTTTAAAATCAATAATAATATCTAAACTACATGCGTCATACACAACATAATGTATATTTCAGATGGATCGTATAATACCAATTGGCTAAATGTTTGCTACACATAAAGCATCAATAATAAATTTCCATCCAGTAATATTAGCAATAGTTCGAGTAGTTGGCGATCCGATAGTAACGGAACAGAAAACAACGCGCTCTCGTATAATTAGAATTATAAATTAAGAAATTAATCTTCTTTTTGCGACCAAAAACTGAGAGCCACCTTCGCTACATCTCGAATCACAGAGGGGTCGGCAAAAGTTTTATTTAAAACAGCCATTCCTTGTGAAACAGCAACTAAAAATCGCGCCAATGCTCTGATATCTTGTTTTGGGGATAATTTATCTTCTGTTTGTGCTTTTCTCAATACCGAATAGATAGCAGATTCCAATCATTATTGAAAAAAGCTTCATTACCTGTGGGTACAGAAAAATCCTGAAAGCGATGAAACAGATTACTGCCTCTTATCTCTCCTCCTGTAATTTCGGCTACATTGCCATTGGTATTGACTTGAGTATTGACCGTACCATCTGGGATAATCTGAGCAAGTAAGCTTGGCGGAAGCGCAACGCAAGTCAGTTCGCGAAGCGCGTCCGAAGGACGTAGGACTCAGTTTCCTCGCCTAAAGCAAGTCTTGCTGAAGCAAGTATCGGATTGGTAGATAAACAAGCAAAAATACTTAACGCAAGCTGTAGCCGAACCAATAGAGCTTTAGACATCGGTAGTAAGATATTATGTTTATTTCAAATAATCTAGTTTCAAAAATACTACCATTATCAAAGCTTATTTTGAGTGAATTCTAGTTTTTGCCTAGGAAATTTTAAAATGAATTTTACGGATCAATTAAACCAGGCGATCGCCACTAACAATAGCTTATTGATTGTAGGACTCGATCCTAACCCCGAAATGATCTCTGCGAAATATCTTCAAGACAATGGAGAACGTCTAATCGAGAACATTGAAAATTGGTTATTGTGGGTAATTAAAGCAACGAGCGATCGCGTCTGTGCTTATAAGCCAACTTTAGGTTTCTATGAAGCTTTGGGTGTGCCTGGATTACAATTATTGGAGCGAATTTTGGCAGCAATCCCCCAATCTATACCAGTTATTTTAGATGCCAAGCATAGCGACCTCAACACCAGCACCGTGTTTGCGAAAACAATCTTTACTCAATGGCAGGTAGACGCTGTTACCCTAACTCCCTACGCAGGACAGGATCATTCCGCGCCCTTTTTGGTTTATTCCGATAAGGCAGTATTTATCCTGGCTCATACCTCCAACCCTCAAGCCGAAGTATTACAGCGATATCCCAACCTGGAACAACCCTTTTATTTACAGGTAGTTCAAGAAGCTCAATCTTGGGCAACTCCCGAACAGCTATATCTAGAAGTCGGTACGACTAACCCCGAAATATTAACTAAAATCAGGGCGATCGCGCCAGAGCGAACTATCTTACTACGTAGCCTGTGGAGTAAAAATAATAATTTAGAATCATTAATTAATATCGGTCTCAATAGCACTGGAGAAGGATTATTAATTCCCATCCCCCAAGACTTTCTGGCTAATGACAATCTGGCTTTAGAAGTAGAGAGTCTCAATCAAAAAATCAATACCTACCGTCAAGCAAAAATGAATCAGGCGGGAAGCTGCGAAATTTGGACACCCGATGTCTGTTTATTAACTCAGCATCCCTATCAAGATTTAATTTTAGAATTGTTTGATATTGGCTGTCTCTTATTCGGTGAATACGTTCAAGCATCGGGAGCGACTTTTTCTTACTATATCGATCTGCGGAAAATTATTTCTAACCCGCATATTTTCAATCAAGTACTCGATGCCTATGGGGATATTGTCAAAACCTTAGAATTCGATCGCATTGCGGGAATTCCCTATGGTGCATTACCTACGGCTACAGGTTTAGCATTGAATTTACAACGTCCGATGATTTTTCCTCGTAAAGAAGTCAAAGCCCACGGTACTCGCCGTTTAATTGAAGGTAATTTTCATCCAGGAGAAACCGTAGTTGTGATTGACGATATTCTGATCAGTGGCAAAAGTGTCATGGAGGGGGCAGATAAGTTAAAATCTGCTAGCTTAAAAATCGAAGACATCGTTGTCTTTATCGATCACGAAGGGGGAGCAAAAGAGCGGTTGGCAGACAACGGCTATCGCGCTCACTCGGTTCTCAGCATCTCTGATATTACCGCTACTTTATACGAATCTGGTCGTATCGACCGAGAACAATATAATTCTTTGCAGAAAAACCACTAAACCAATAGTTATGCTAATATAGCGATCGCCTATACCAATACACTAGGCGATCGTTACAGCACTCCAGACCACAATCGAGGGAAAAAGCTTCCCTATTAGCTGCTGCATAAGCTTATCATACGGTGTTTTCGACTGCTTTACTATTGCTAATTGCGATCGGTCTTAAGCTTAAGTTAATTCAAATTATTACAATATTACAATTTTGTGTCAATCCATTGTTTTGCTTGGCGTATTGCGTCCATAGTTGTCATCGCAATAGGAACAGCAACAGCACAGCCTCGGTCATGATTTACCCAAGCAGCATAAATACAATGTCCATCCAATTCATCGCGGTCTATTTGTACTTTACAGCCTCGATAGGCAAAAGAGAGAATAATCTGAGGATAACTAGGTTTCATATAGTCATTGGCAAAAAATTGATGTAACTTTCTGAGTTGGCAAAGGCGGATATTAACTAAAGTTTGATTGAATACCCGCCAATAATCGTTTTTTAGTTAGGCAGCAGCTAAATTATTAGCTACAAAATCCCAGTTGACCAATTTATCGAGAAAATCATCGATATAAGCAGGACGTTTATTTTGATAATCGAGATAGTAGGCGTGTTCCCAAACATCCATCGTCAATAGGGGGACTTGTCCGCTAGTTAAGGGATTATCTGCATTAAGGGTTTTCGTGACTTTAAGAGTATCTCCATCTAAAACTAACCAAGCCCAACCGCTACCAAACTGGGTTGCACCTGCATTTTTAAAAGCTTCGGCAAACTTATCAAAACTGCCAAAGTCAGCCTCAATTTTTTTTGCCAATTCTCCCCCAGGAGTACCACCACCATCGGGTTTCATACATTGCCAATAAAAAGTATGATTCCAAGCTTGAGCAGCATTATTAAATAATCCTGTTTTACTGGGATCTCCAGCGATCGCTTTAATTACTTCTTCTATCGGTTTGCTATCTAATTCTGTTCCTTTGACAGCATCGTTGTACTTACTAACATAAGCAGCATGATGTTTATCGTGATGAAATTCTAAAGTGCTTTGAGAAATTGCTGGTTCTAAAGCGGTGTAATCGTAAGGAAGAGATGGTAATTCGTAAGCCATTGTATTCGTTCTCCTCTCGTAATCAAAAATTATCGTGACTAAACATCGGAAAGATTACTATCTGCGATGGTCGCAATCGACAGTATTTTAAGGATTTTGAGCCTATTCCCGATCTTCTTGCCGATCGTAGCGTAGTTTTGACTAGTAAAAAATACTCATCCCCTGGAGGGGGAATAGACTGATTTGAGAGTAGGACAATTGAGACTAAGCCCACTGAATGTTCTCGATTGCAATTATGTATAACTTTTCAGACATTATTTAAAGAATAGATTAAGCTAGAACAGACTATTTTGGTGCATTAACGACTTTCGATCTACGTATAGCTAAAATAACCAAAAAAACCTTTATTCCTAAGAGACTATACCAATTGTTCAGCCAAATCTATCGTCAAAAATACCGTTCCTGGGTGTTACCGATCCTAGGAGCGATCGCTTTTATCTTGAGTATTACTTTTAGTCCCGTTGCCAATGCCAAACTGTTTGATGGCCCTGTAGACATATTACCCTTGGAACAAAGAGTAGCTCTCAGAAGGGGAGAAGTGATTTTTCTGGGCGAGAAAGGAAACTATACCTGTCGAATTTTAGCTAATTCTTCCGTAGAAAACGCCTGGCAAGTTTTGACTGATTACGAAAACTTTGCCAAATTTCTACCAGGGGTTAAGAGTAGTGAGTTAATCGAACAACAGGGCGATCGCAAAGTCTTTGAACAGATTAATAAAATTAAGACCTTGGTTTTTAGTATTGAATCTAGAATGCAAATTGCCAATACCGAAACCTATCCGCAACAAATCGCTTTTGAAGCCGTAGACGGAGACATCGAAACCCTAAAAGGGGAATGGACTTTAGAACCCGTATCTCCCTATCCTAGTGCGCCTCCAGACCAAGTTTTACTGACTCATAAAGTTGTAGTCGAACCAGCGAAAACTATTAGTGACGGTCTCTTTTTTAAGATCTATGAAAATCGCCTAGAAGAAACCGTAGCAGCAATCAAACAAGAAACCGAAAAGCGTTCTACTATCGCGATGCTTGAGGAGTAAGGAGTAAGGAGTAAGGAGTAAGGAATAAGAAACAACATACCTCGTTCTCGTTCCTTATACCTCATACCTCATACCTCATACCTCGTTCCTAATTCCTCCTTCCTTATTCCTTATTTCCCCATGCTTCCATTGATACAGGAACAATTGGCTTGATAAGTTCTACAATTGCCTGGGCATATGCGCCGATCTCGCTTTGCGCGCCCGCACCCAAACGCAAGTCAATAAAGTTCAACAGGGCTTGTAAACTAACCGTCCATACCCAAGAAGTATAAACAGAAGGTACTAAAACCCCTCTGGCTTGTTCTCTGCCTACACCTAACTCTAATAATTGAGCATAGGCTCGATAGCTACTTTCACATTGTTGTTTGTAGATGGCGATCGCCCGCTCATTTAGTTCTTCATCTAAGCTACCGATAGTGGCTTGTTTATTATTTTTTGACTGTTTTCTAAAGGTAGTGGGAAGATAGAATTCATTGCGATCGTCAATTGCTACATAGCGAAAACTTTTTTCATTCCAACCCAATTGTTCCTCGTTATGATTGCTGGCAATTACGTGTTTCCACCATTGGCGACAAATGTACAAAGGGGCTTTTACCTTGAATTTGAATACAACTCCTCTAAAAGGTGATGTGTGTTCGTGTTTAATCAAATAATTAATTAATTTAATATCTTTTTCATTTAACTTATCAGAAGCTTTGTCAAAAGATGCCCTAGCATCATTAACAATACTCAAATCATTTCCCATAGAATTGATTAATTCAATTCTACTTTTACCATCATTTAAAGGATCTTTATAACGCATAATTCGTAACTCGTAACTTATAACTTTTGTTTAAGAGTTTTTGTCGAAGATGTTAGTATTTTACCGATCTCGTTAGCTTCATCTAGTAATGGTTGAAATTTATTTTTGTTTACTAGCTCGGATTCGATTAATAGCTTTAACCAATATTGAGTTTCTCTTGCTTCTTTTAGAGCTATTTCTTGTTTGCTAATTCTGTCTTTAAGCGACTGAGCCGAAATAGCCTCTCTTGTATTCGCTCCGATACTTGTGGCAGATCTAAAAAGTTGTTTTCCGATAATTTTACATTCTTAATTTTGGTTTTTTAACCATCCATAGGCTTTAATTATTCTTAAAGCAAAAGCTTTAGATATTTTATCAATTGGTGTATAATTCATTAGAAAAAAGTAATCAAATTAATTACATTTTACCACTCGTAAACTACAATTATTGTTATACGTTACGAGTTACGAGTTACGAATTACGAATTAGACTTTAGGCAAAGTAACCCCCGAACCTTGATGTTGATATTTACCACCGCGATCGGCATAGGTAGTTTCACAAGATTCTCCTTCAAAAAATAATAGTTGCACCACTCCTTCATTGGCGTAAATCTTGACATCGGCACTCGAAGCATTACTAAACTCTAAAGTAATACTCTGCCCCTGCCAGGATGCTTCCAAAGGCGTAGTATTAGCAATCACCCCTACACGGGCATAAGTTGACTTACCCAGGCAGATAGCGGTAACGTTGGCAGGCATTTTGATACTTTCTAAAGACGCACCCAAGCCGTAACTATTAGCAGGAATAATAAAGTAAGATGAGCCATCTTCGTCTTGATGTAATTCAGCCTGTTCCAAGTTTTTGGGATTGAACTTTTTGGGATCTACTATCGTACCAGGGATATGTCTAAAAATCCGAAAGTCGTGAGGCGACAGACGAATATCATAACCGTAAGAACTCAATCCCCAGCTAATAGTAGGTACGGTCATATTCCCGCCCAAAACCGCCTTTCTGACGGATTTTTCTTCAAAAGGCGAGATCATCCCCTGACGAGCTTGTTCTATAATCCACTTATCGTTTTTAATCATGTTTCAGACAGCAAGCGTTGCCAACTTAAAATTTGTAAGCAGAGAATATCTTAACAAGGGAACTTCCCGATTGAAATGATATTTAGTGTTGTTTGAGCTTTAGCGATTTATAGACAGAGATTTTAGGCGATCGCTCATGGAATTCGGTAGAGCAAGATTCAGCTAAAATTAGCAAGAACAAGATAGAAATCATCTGGCTCGACTTTGTAGTATTTTGTTTAAATCCAGACACCGATCGAAGATATGCGTACTAATATATTTTTCAAACCTTAGAATTGAACTTCTTTTTATTTGCTAACTTTAGTTTGAAAAGCATATGACTAATAGTCTGAGTAAGATAAACGATCCCTGGTTGCGAATTGTCACGGGTGCTAGTGCCTCCTTTGCCATAGTTACGATTATTTTTGCTGTAGTAATAGGCTTTACCACTCCTAAAAACAAGTCAGTATCTGCGAACAGAATGGCAATATACGCTTCTCTCTTGGCAGCTGCGGTTGGTGGTGTGGTGGGTTTTGTCGCTGGCGACGCTACACTGAAGTCTGATGCTGTTACGGAGAATAAGGAAACTAAATCTGACACTGGCGACTCAAAGACTTGGCAGGGTTGGCGCGATTTTGTGGTCGAGCGCAAAGTTGAAGAAAGCCAAGAAATCACTTCTTTTTATCTCAAACCTCAAGACGGTGGGGCAATTGACGATTTTAAACCAGGTCAATTTTTGACGATTAAGTTAGATATTCCCGATCGAGAACGTCCCGTAATTCGTACCTATTCTCTTTCTGACTATCCCCAGTCTTTAGATTACTATCGTCTTTCGATCAAACGCGAGGCTGCGCCTAGAGATTTAGACGTTCCTCCTGGTGTTGCTTCTAATTTTATGCACGATCGCATTTGTGAAGGTTCGGTTATTCCCTGCAAACCCCCCAACGGCAAATTTTTTATTGATGTCGAAGGTTCTAATCCTGCGGTATTGATTAGTAATGGAGTGGGTATTACCCCGATGATTAGTATGGCAAAAGCCTGTAGTCGTAATAATCGCGATCGCCAGATTTGGTTTTTACATGGTGCGAGAAATGAGGACTATCACGCCTGTCGGGAAGAAGTGAATGCCGTTGCCAAAGATGCTCCTAATTTACATCTTCACTATAGCTACAGTCGTCCTCGACCCGAAGATGAAGGGAAATATCACAGCCAGGGATATGTAGACAAGCAATTACTCGAACAGTCGATTATTCCTCAAATAGATCGAATTGGTGATTCGAGTCAGGCGGAATATTATCTCTGTGGTTCTCCTGCCTTCATGGACTCAATTATGATCGGCTTAAAAGAATTAGGCGTATCAGAAGACAAGGTTTTCTTTGAATCATTCAGTGGTGGAAAAACTAAAGGTAAGGTTGAAAGCAAGTCAGAGAATACTGCCGATACTGCCGAAATTGTCTTTGCTAGTTCGGGTCGGAATTTGAATTGGACAAAGAATGATGGCACGATTTTAGAATTTGCCGAAGCCAACAACATCGATCCGCCTTATAGCTGTCGTCAGGGTATTTGTTTGACCTGTATGTGCGAACTAAAAGAAGGGGAGGTGGAATATATCGAACCTCCTACCAACGATCCAGACGAAGGTTCGGTATTGATTTGTATTTCTAAACCCAAAACCTCAAAAGTCGTTCTCGATCTATAACTTCCAGTCCTCAATAAACTCATGTTAAATAGCCAGCAGCAAGCCAAGAATAAGGATATTCGATTACAGGTATTTAAAATCTTGTCGATCGCTCGTCCTAGTCAATTAATTAACTTGCTCAAGCTGGAATTAATCCATGAAGGATACGAAGTGGAAGTAGCTGACGATGAAAGGTCTGGGTTATTAAAATACAGACAAACAAAACCGCATTTGGTTATTTTGGATTGTTCTGATTCCTATTTTTCTACTCTAGATTTATGTTGTCGTTTGCGCTCAATTAATAATTTCGTCCCTATTTTAGTCATAGTCAATCGACCAATTGGCGATCGCGAAGCGACGATCCAGAATACAGTTAGTTTAGAGCATCGCGTTGCTTTGCTGGATGCTGGTGCGGATGATTGTATCTCCGTGCCTTTTGCGATGAGTGAATTTTTGGCAAGAATTCGAGTTCAGTTGCGTAAATATCAAATTAACCGACCATCGGTATTGATGTTTGAAGACCTAAGACTGGATACTGCAACCAGAGAAGTCTATCGTGGCGATCGCTATATTTATCTCACTACCAAAGAATTTAATCTTTTAGAATACTTACTGGCTCATCCCCGACAGGTTTTAACCCGCGCCCAAATTCTCGATCGCGTCTGGGGTTATGATTTTACGGGAGATTCTAATGTGATTGAGGTTTACGTTCGTTATCTACGTCTTAAATTAGAGAAAAATAACGGCAAACGTTTAATTTATACCGTGCGCGGTGTTGGTTATGTTTTAAGAGCCTCAACCTTTTGAGTCGTTACGCGAGAAGGAACAAGGAACGAGGAACGAGGAACGAGGAACGAGGAAGCACAACTAACTACTAATACCAATTGGAAAAAGTAATGAGAGACGAAGGTAGGTTGGGTTGCACGAAGTAAAACCCAACTTAAACCCAATTATTGTTGGGTTTCGTAAACTCAACCCAACCTACAATACTCTATCGATCTCTCTCACTAC
>JASJEI010000052.1 GCA_030064795.1 Pleurocapsa sp. MO_226.B13
AGACGTAGCCCTAAAGGACTCGCGCTCGTCTAACGACTTGTGCCGCGAAGCCCTAAAGGACTAACTTCGTGTCGCAAATCCTTTAGGGCTTGCGCAACCGCATCGCATGCTACGTCTCTACAGTTGTTATTCGTCGATCGTTAGTTAGTTCTTTACCAGTCATCTGCTTCAGTTTGCCTTTCCAATAAAGAAATAGCCAATGCGATCGCTTTTTTAATTCCTGGGTCAGTTTCTTTAGTTAAAGCAGTTTGTAATGACTCTAGAGAGTTGCGATCGCCAATTTTCATTAAAGATAAAGCGGAGGATTTACGGGTTTCCCCTTCTGGATGAGTCAGCAATTCCAACAAACGGGGAATAGCTGGCTGATACTTTAAGTTACCCAAAACCGCTGCTGCTTCACTACGAACCTCAACTGCATCATCATTTAGAGATTTCACTAAGAGATCTAAAGCCTGAGTATCGTCACGATTTTCTTCGGCGACTTTAGCGATCGCTCCTACCACTGCCGCTCGAACTTCAGGAGAATCTGAATCATAGGCAGCATATAGTTTTTCTTTCGCTTTTGCACCAATAAATGCCAATGCCCAAGCAGCATGACCCTTATTACTTTCTGTAGAATCTGGAGAAGCCAGGATCTCTAGCAAGGGATCTACAGAAGCTTCTCCAGTGCGAGCTAATGCCCCGATTGCAGAGGCTTGTACTACTGTATCGGGGTCGTTTAGTAGTGCATAGATCAAATGGGGAACAGCTTTGGGGTCTTCAATTAAGGTCAGAGTCTTGCCCGCTGCCCTTCTGACTACTACGTTGCTATGGTGTAGTAAAGCCTCAATTAATGGTTCTACAGCAGGCTGTCCGATAACTTTGCCTAGGGTTTCTGCATAGTACAATCTAACTAGACCCCTGGTATCACCCAGGCATTCGATCATTTCCCCGATTAACTTTTGGTCGTTGCGGTCGAGAGTTCCCTGGGCAATAGCCCGATCTATATTGGCTCTGAGTTCGTCTGCCTCAGCATGAGAAATGGTTGGAATCTCGTCATGATTGACGGTGTTGGGCATATTATTCATGTTAACTATTTGCAGTCAGATTGGCCTGTTGTTGGCGAATTCGGTCGAGCTTGGCATCGATCTCGGCAAGCTGTGGTTCTAACTTTGCCATTGCTGCTTTTTTAGAGAGCTTGGCTTTTTTGGCTGCTTCCATAGTCTCGCTAATTAAACGCTCGCGATACTTTTCAAATTCAACAATAAGTTCTGCTAAATCTTCGGCTGTAACTGGAGTATCTGTCATCTTAATATTTATCTTTTTAATATTTATCTTTTAAAATCCGCGTTGTCAGACATTTTTATTTTGTTACCAATTTTCTCAGATTGCCAGCCAACAGTAAACTGTTATTCTCTAGTGACAAAATTTAGTCTGACCTTAATGAAATTATAAAATTACAAGCTATACTAATTATTGAAGATTGCAAAACCGCCTCTCTCTACAGAAGCAAAGAACAATGAATATCTAAAGACAGCTAGTAACAGAATATAGCTTAACAAGACCTAACAGTCACTCCAGAGGCAACGGATTAGGCAAAGGCGAATTTTCTGTACCGCAACTAAAAACATACTGAACTAGCGGTCGTAACAATAGCTTGTTTGCCAACAGCACTTAGACTATATGCTTTGTTAAATCAAAATAAGTTTTTAAGATAGTTGCTCAAAGGTTCGGCAATTACTTATCTATTACAGTAATTTCTTGCTGTACCGCAGCATCAATATATCTTATCATTATTTAACAATTAGCATTATAATAGGCATCGTTGCCATCAGAAATTAGATTGGCTGCACAATATTCCCAAGACGGTTGAAATCAAAACCCAAGTGGTTAGATATGCACCATTCCCTGACCTCATTAAATAGTACATAAACGACGATTATCCTAGATTGCGCTCTTATTGAGGGTAGGCTTGGCGATCGCGAGGTCACTATTAATCATAAGTATATAGACAAAAATGAAAGACCTTACTCGATATCGGAACATAGGCATCTTTGCTCACGTAGATGCTGGTAAAACAACAACCACTGAAAGAATTCTCAAACTTACTGGTAAGACTCACAAGATTGGTGAGGTACATGAAGGGGAAGCAACAACTGACTTCATGGATCAGGAAAAAGAACGTGGTATTACTATTCAATCTGCTGCTACAAGCTGTTACTGGAAAGATCATCAGCTAAACATTATTGATACTCCTGGTCACGTTGATTTTACTATCGAAGTTTACCGTTCTCTCAAGGTCTTAGATGGCGGTATTGGTGTGTTCTGCGGATCGGGTGGGGTTGAACCTCAGTCTGAGACTAATTGGCGTTATGCAAATGATTCTAAAGTAGCTCGAATCATCTACGTCAACAAGTTAGATCGTACTGGTGCTGACTTTTATAGTGTAGTCAAGCAGATTGAGGAAATCTTGGCTGCTAAACCCTTAGTTATGGTCTTGCCAATCGGGATCGAAAACGATTTTGTTGGGGTAGTCGATCTACTGACTCAAAAAGCCTGGGTCTGGGATGATTCTGGGGAGCCAGATAAATACGAGATTCAAGATGTTCCTGCCGACATGGTAGATGATGTGGAAACCTACCGCGAACAGCTAATCGAAACTGCGATCGAGCAAGACGATGATTTGATGGAAAAATATCTCGAAGGCGAAGAACTTTCTGTCGATGAAATCAAAGCTTGTATCCGTAAAGGAACTCGCGAATTGGCTTTCTTCCCCACCTATTGCGGTTCTTCTTTTAAAAATAAAGGGGTACAGCTAGTATTAGATGCGGTAGTAGATTATTTACCTAACCCCACAGAAGTCAATCCGCAACCAGAAATCGATTTAGAAGGACACGAAACTGGTGAATATGCCATTGTCGATCCTGAGAAACCCTTGCGTGCTTTGGCATTCAAAATTATGGACGATCGCTATGGTGCGTTGACTTTTACTCGGATCTACTCTGGTACGTTGAATAAGGGCGAATCTGTCCTAGATACTGCTACTGGTAAAACTGAACGTGTCGGACGGATGGTAGAAATGCACGCGGACTCCCGCGAAGAAATTAGTTCTGCTCAAGCAGGAGATATTATTGCGATCGTGGGTCTAAAGAACGTGCAAACGGGTCACACTCTCTGCGATCCTAAAGATCCCGCAACTCTAGAGCCTATGGTCTTCCCCGATCCTGTAATCTCCATTGCTGTTACGCCTAAAAATAAAGGTGCTTCTGAGAAAATGGGCGTTGCTCTGAGCAAAATGGTACAGGAAGATCCTTCCTTTTATGTGGAAACCGACTACGAAAGTGGCGAAACTATAATCAAAGGGATGGGCGAACTCCACTTAGACATTAAGGTGGATATTCTCAAACGGACTCATGGCGTGGAAGTAGAAGTAGGTAAGCCTCAAGTAGCTTATCGCGAGTCGATCACTAAAATGATTACCGATAGCTATACCCACAAGAAACAGTCTGGTGGTTCTGGTCAGTTTGGTAAGATTGACTATACTGTCGAACCTGGCGAACCTGGTTCTGGCTTTGAATTTGAGTCCAAAGTTACTGGTGGTAACGTCCCCAGAGAATTTTGGCCCGCAGTGGAAAAAGGCTTTGCTAATAGTCTAGAAAAAGGTGTTTTAGCAGGATTCCCCTTGGTAGATGTTAAAATCACCCTCAATGATGGGGCGTTCCACCCTGTAGACTCCAGCGCGATCGCCTTTGAAATTGCTGCTAAATCTGGTTATCGTCAGTCGATTCCTAAAGCAGGACCTCAAATATTAGAGCCGATCATGAACGTAGACGTATTTACCCCTGAAGATCATATGGGAGATGTCATTGGCGACCTCAACCGCCGTCGTGGAATGATCAAGTCTCAAAACTCTACTCCTATGGGCGTTCGCATCAAGGCTGACGTACCCTTGAGCGAAATGTTTGGTTACATTGGTGATCTACGTACCATGACTTCTGGTCGCGGACAATTCTCCATGGAATTCAATAACTATGCACCATGTCCGAAGAACGTTGCTGATGAAGTTATCGCCGAAGCCAAAGCACGTCAAGAAGCGAAAGCATAGAATGATGGTTAGTTTGAGTTGAGAGTAGATGGTAGGACTGTCTTAAACTCTAAGCTCTAAGCCTTTTAGCTTAAGTCCCGTCTGGTATCGATTATCAGGCGGGATTTTTGCCGATAAAACTATAATTACAATATAAATTAGACTTTGATTTCCAAAAGTTAATGGAAGAAATTCTAGAATTAAAGGAAAAACTATATCAAGGAGATATTGCAGCTGCGATCGCAATTTGTGATGAGTTAGAAACGATGGGAAGACAGGATAAAATTAACACTTTAGAAAGTTTTCTCGTAGTTATAATAATTCATCTCATCAAAATTCAAGTGGAAAATAGAGTTACCGCAAGCTGGATAGAATCAATTAGAAATAGCCTCTTAGAAATTAAAGACCGCAACCAACTCGGCAAGAAATCTCACTATATAAAACGAGGTGGTTGGTCAGAATCTTACGAAAATAAATTGTATCGAGCAATTATCAAGGCTTCAAAAGAGGTTGCTGGAGGAATGGAAATTAAAGATTTAAAAGCCAAAATAAATCACGAGCCTTTGAAAAACAAGACTCTAGATTTACTAGACTTGATTTATACTTCGTCTGAAGAAGAGATTGTAGAATCATTGAACGAAGAATCTCTTTTGTTATAGAATTTCTTAATCGTAGATCGCTGCGGATTCTCCGTTACTTGTTAGATCGGGTTCGGATAAAGAGTTCAAATTAGCTAGATCGAGTAGGAAGTAGTAAGAAGGGAGTAGGAAGTTTTTTAGTTCTAGTTATAGATAGTTCATGGATACATTTTGTATTTAAAGCAATTATCCGAACTTAATGTTATTTGTCTTTGATTTCTATTCCTCTTGACTTTTATTAACAAAATCTCTAACGCTGAGATAGCGGTGTGTACGAATAGCTTGCAACACCACATTTACTTCCTCTTGATTTTCCCCTAGAGTACCGAGAATTTGTCTTCCCATTTCTAAAGCCGCTTCAAATTCTGGCTGTACTACTTCATTGGCTCCCATTTTAGTCAACAAGTCGATTTCGCGATCGCTATGGGAACGAGCGACAATATCGATTTTGGGATTGATTTCAACTGCTTGTTTGAGCAAAATACGAGTACTAGAGGGGTCGGGTAGAGCGATCGCCAGTGCTTGGGCTTTTTCTAGATGAGCTTTGCTTAAAACTAGTTCGGAATCGGCATCGCCAAAAATATAGGGAATCTTTTCTTGACGCAAACGTCTGACAGCAGCCTCGCTATTTTCAATTACTAAGATGGGATAACCGCGATCGCTCAAAACTCTGACGATTACTTTTCCAACTCTGCCGTAACCTGCTACTACTATATGATTGTTAATAGTTTCTGGGACAGATATGCCTCTATTTTGCTGTTGACGTTCCAAATAATTGGCAATTATCGGTACGATTGCTAGTTTTTGAGCGATTTCAGGCGAGAATTTCATCCCAATAGGAGTTATAACCAGAGTGATCGCCGTGGTTCCAATGAGCAGGTTGTATTGTTCTGGACTGATAAAACCTAATTTTTCACCCATCACGGCCAAAACAAAAGAAAATTCCCCAATTTGATTTAATCCCAAGCTAGCAATGACAGCGGTTTTAAAAGAATAACCAAACCGCCAAATAATTGGAAAGACAATGCCAGCTTTACCCAACATCACCAGGGTAACTAAACCGATAATGACACCAAAATTGCTCCAAAGAGTATTGGGATCGATCAGCATTCCAATAGAAGCAAAAAACAAGCTGGCAAAGGTATCGCGTAACGGGATTATTTTTGCTAAAGCCCGATCCGAATAATCAATTTCAGAAATAGTCAAGCCTGCTACAAAAGCTCCCATTTCAATGGACAAACCCAAACTAGCGGTAACTAATGCTACTCCCAAACACAGAGCAATTACTGTTAACAAAAACAACTCGCTATTTTCAGTTTTTGAGACTATGGTCATAATACGGGGAATAATCCAATAGCCCGCAGCGATCGCACTAGCAAAAAATAACACCACTTTAATTATTGCAGCCAGTAAAGCTGGAACTAAATTATCTGGTCGATCTAAAGCAGGTAACACCGCCAGCATTAATCCCAAAGCTAAGTCTTGGGCAATCAAGATCGCTAACATTACCTGACCGTGAATTGTATTGACCTCACCTCTTTCGGTTAAAGTTTTTAAGACTACCGCTGTAGAAGAAAGAGATAAAACCGCCCCCATAAAAATTCCTTTGATTGGGGTTTCTACCCAACCTAGTAAAGTAGTCGATATCGCTACCAAGACAATGGTTAGACCAATTTCTAACAAGCTGCCCTTAACAGCAATATCTTGAACTCGTTTTATTTCTGCTAGGGAAAATTCGACTCCCAAAGCAAAAAGTAAAAAAGCAACGCCAATTTCCGCCAAGGACTTGATTTCTTCGATCTGGGTAATTAGACCCAAGCCAAAAGGCCCAATGATTAAGCCACAAGCCAAATAACCGAGTAAAACTGGCTGACGTAGACGATGGGCAAGAAAGCCTCCTAATGCTGACGAACCTAAGACAGTGGTGATATCAAAAACAAAGGTATTATCTACTCCAGCCATTTGTTTGAATATTTAAATTGCTAAAAAGATTAAGAGAATAAAAAAGTTTTTTCAGGATAGATTTGAGGTTGAGTTTTACTTGATGAGACCGAGATCGGGAGATTCAAAGATTTTTTGCTCGCTTATCGCGCATTTTAAGATAGTTATTTACTCTTTTTATACTGAATTAAACGGAAAAGATCAAAATTAGATTTTCTTAAATTAAGATAAAATACAAAAAATAATGATCCAAATAGTTCTTAGTTCTTAGTCCTTGGTCTTTAGTTGCTCCCTACCCTTTATTCATTGTTCCTTCTCCTCCCCTGCTACATGCGGAATTACGCCTTTGTCCTGCCTATCTGTAGCTAACTTTAAAGTATTTCAGATGAAATCAAAAATAAATTAAACAAAAAACAGGGAGACACTGATATGACTCCCTGTTAATTTAATTAGATAGGCAAACAGATCTTGTTAGTGGATTGAGATTAGACCGCAGGTACGAGTAAACCTAATCCTTGGTGTAGATTATTTAACTCTGATAGATATTGCTGGTCTAGTTGGCTAGCAACGCCATCCCAACTAAATTTAGTTTCTACTCTTTTTCTAGCGTTATTTCCTAGTTGTTCGGCCCATTCTGGATTGGAGAGAATCGAATCAATTGCTTTGGCAAAAGCAACTTCGTCCTGTGGAGGTACGAGAAGCCCAGTTTCTCGATCTTCTACAGAGAATTTCAAACCGCCTACTTTGGATGCGATTACGGGAGTTCTAGAAGCCATTGCCTCGATAGCTACTAGACCGAAGGGTTCGTAGTGACTGGGAACAACACAGACATCCGCAGCAGCATAGTAGGATGCCAATTCTTGATGTTGTACTCGACCGGTAAATGTGGTGATGTCTTCAATTCCTAATTCCTTGACAATACTGGCGATCCGTTCTTTTTCTAGACCATCTTTGGCTTGTGGAGTGTAACCACCAACAATCATCAATTTGAGGTTTTCGTGGCGTTTGACCTCTTTCTGGGCAACTGCTCTGACTAAGGTTTCGATTCCTTTGCGTCGATCGAAACGTCCCGCATACATTACCAGCTTTTCTTCTGGTTTGATTCCTATTTTAGCTCTACCCTCTGCACGGTCGATACTGCCAAAACAATCAATGTTAGTACCACAAGGAATAACAGTAATATTACCTTTTTGGGATACTAGCGATCGCATATGCTCTTGCTCTTGGGGAGATGTGGCAACGATCGCGTCTGCGGTTTCCAGACATTGCTTTTCAATGCGAAGGCGAGTTTTAGCAATCAAAGGGATGGTAGTTATCGAACGGTATTTTACTGCCCCTAATGAGTGATATGTGTGTAGGTGTTGCACCTTCTGGAGCTTTTTGATTTCCATTCCCACCCAGGCAGAAAGCCAATAGTTTGTATGGATCAAGTGGTAAATGGTTCTTTGTTGATGCTGAAAATCCAGAAACGCCTGTACAAATTCTGGTAAATGATTAAAAATTTTTTGTCTGGCGACAAACTTTTGTGGGCCTGCTGTCAAACGAATTGTCCTACAGTTTGGGCTATGCTGTACAATCTCTGCTTGGTCTGCGTTACTGCGACGAGTAAACATATCTACTTGCCAACCTTGACGAGCTAATGCTTCTCCGATCTCTCTAACGTAGACATTCTGACCACCTGCTTCTTCTTTACCAATATCTATAGCAGGGTCCCCGTGAACCGAGATTAAAGCAACCTTTCCTCTACTTTTGGATAACATGACTGGTGGATTTACTTTTATTAATCAATTTATATGGTTTATTCTGATATAACCATCTTATTAACACGCTTATAAAAACGCATCTTTCCTCAGTTATAAGTCTTTGGTTAGACTCTCCTTAACTATCTTAAGATTTGCTTAATATTTGTCAAATACCCGTAAAAATAGATAAGACTCGATAGTTTATATTTAGCTATTAACTTAATTAATAGTAGCTAAAAACTGTAATCATATGTTTTTCATCAATTATAGAGCAATATTAAACCTTTAATCGCCATAGTTCGTTAACCTAGTTTTGTATTTTTTAGCTAAAAACTACGATTGTTGCTTAGTTTCTCCTGTCGAGCCAAAACCTTTATTACCCCTTGAAGTGCGATTAAGTTCTCGAACTACTGTTACTTTGGGTAAAATAATAGAAGCAATAACCATCTGGGCAATTTTCATTCCAGGAATCACTTGAAATACTTTTTTGCCATGATTAATTAAAATGACTCCAATCTCTCCTCGATAGCCAGCGTCAATAGTTCCAGGGGAATTTAGTACCGTAACTGAATGCTTTAAGGCTAATCCGCTACGAGGACGTATTTGGGCTTCGGTGTTTGCAGGTAGTGCGATCGCAATTCCTGTTTCGATCAGTTTTGTCTCTCCTGGTGAGATACTCGCTTCCTCAATAGAAAATAGATCTAATCCTGCATCTCCTGGATGAGCGTAACAGGGAATAATTGCTGCTGGATTGAGTTTGACAATTTCGATTTCCATAAGCTGTCTAGATAGAGCGTTATTTTTCTGTTAGTTGGGATCGATGTTATCGAAAGGTTTGGGATAAAGTTCTGCGGTCATAACAATCTCAGAGTCAGAAGAAATAGTCAAACTGGAAGGGGTTTGGCCATAGGCACTAACTTGAGTAATGGGAGAAGATAAAACATAGGTATAGTTTTGGTTTTGCCAAGTAGTCGTGCAGACTCCGTTACGACAGGTAATTTTGCCACCAGTTAAATAAATACAGTTACACTCTTGGTCGCATCCGTAGTAACTAAGGTTTCCCGTACCATTTCTACCAGTCCAAGATTGCTCATTACCCACTGATACAGTAAATTGCTCGTTGCTAAGTACTCCTGCACTAGCAGGAGCGACAATCCAAATGAGACAGAAAAATACGACCCAAAAACTAAAAATCCAACTTTTTTTCATTTGAGAATAAAGACAATAAAATAGATTTTTCTTGACCAGAAAACAAAAACTTTGAATAAAAAAAGGATAGCCTAAAGACTATCCTAAAAATTACTTGATAAATTGAGACCGATTAGATTTGAGGTACGAATCTCTCTTTGTCGGGTACTTCAGTGTACTCAGAAACGATTTGCTTGAGTTCTTCACCATCAATAGTTTCTTTTTCAATAAGTAGGTCAACCAGGCGATCGATTACTTCGCGGTTTTCTCGAATAACCTTACGAGCTAACTGATGACCGTGTTCGGCAATTTGACGGATCTGATCGTCGATGCGAGAAGCTACTTCTTCGGAATATTCCGCACGAGAAGTTAAGCCAGCACCCAGGAAGACTTGATTGCTTTGACCGCTTAGTGCCACAGGGCCGAGATCGCTCATGCCGTACATTGTAACCATCTGTCTTGCCATTTCAGTCACCTGTTGTAAGTCACCGCCAGCACCAGTAGTCACTTCGTCACTGCCAAAGATTTCTTCTTCGGCCGCACGCCCACCCATTGCACCAGCAATTCTCGCCATCAGTTGAGAACGACTGATTAAGCCTTGGTCTTCATTGGGAGTAAACCAAGTCAAACCTTGAGCCTGTCCCCGTGGGATCAGGGTTACTTTCTGTACGGGATCGTGGTCTTTAACCAATGTACCGACGATCGCGTGACCGATTTCGTGATAGGCAATCAATCGTTTGCTCTTACCATCAGTGAGAGGAGTGCCTTCCATACCAGCAACAACACGGTCTACCGCGTCATCAATTTCGAGCATGGTTACAGCGTCTTTGCGTCTTCTGGCGGTGAGAATAGCTGCTTCGTTGAGTAGGTTAGCTAGATCCGCACCAGAAAAACCAGGAGTACGACGAGCGATCGCATTTAGGGAAACTTCGGGGGCAATTTTTTTGTTACGAGCGTGAACCTCTAAAATTTCCAGACGACCTTTAATATCGGGAGTGTCTACCATTACCTGACGGTCAAAACGACCAGGACGCATTAATGCCGAGTCTAGTACGTCTGCACGGTTGGTAGCAGCGATAATAATAATACCCGTATTACCTTCAAAACCGTCCATTTCAGTGAGCAATTGGTTGAGGGTTTGTTCGCGCTCGTCGTTACCGCCACCAATACCAGCACCACGTTGACGACCTACTGCGTCGATCTCGTCAATAAAGATCAAGCAGGGAGCATTTTCTTTCGCTTTTTTAAATAGGTCGCGGACGCGAGATGCACCCACACCGACAAACATTTCTACAAATTCCGAACCAGAGATGCTGAAGAAGGGTACGCCAGCTTCACCAGCGATCGCTTTTGCTAACAAAGTCTTACCAGTTCCAGGAGGCCCAACCAGTAATACTCCTTTGGGAATTTTTGCTCCCACTGCGGTAAATCTTTCTGGCTGCTTCAAGAAAGTAACAACTTCTTGCAATTCTTCTTTGGCCTCATCAATACCAGCTACATCATCAAACATGATGCCTGTTTTAGCTTCCATTTGGAATTTAGCTTTAGATTTACCAAAGCTCATTGCTTGTCCTGGGCCACCAGGCATATTATTGGAACGACGGAATAAGAAAAATAATGCCCCAATTAGAATTATAGGGAAAATGAGATTACCCAAAAGACCCCAAACTGCACCGTCGTTGCTAGGGGGATGGTAGTCGAAATCAATATCGGCATCCCGTAATTTGGCAATTAGTTCTGGTGAGTTAGCAGGTAGATCGACTCTTAGTTTTTGTAGGCGGTTGTCTAATTCTGGATCGATTGCTTGGACAATTGCTGTTCTGCCATTTTCGTATAGTTCTACCGAACTAACTCTTCCTGAGTTGAGATAGTCTAAAAAGCGACCGTAAGTCATACGAGTACTTGCAGTATTACCACTCAGACTAGTGCTAGCAGTTGAAGTAGAAAATGTCCCTTGCCAAAGGAAAAATCCTACTACCAACAAAGGTAACGTCCAAAGTAATACGATTCTCCACGAAAAGTTCTTCATAGGATAGTTATTGTTCTAAATTGAATATTTTTAAGCTTATTTTTTTGTTCTTTTGGGTATTGACAAATAAATACCAGTTAAGATTGCTGATTTGATTGTTTAATCTAAGTAGGCTGAGGAATAAGATTCTCTACTGGGAATTGGCTTATGAAGCTTTAAACATAGGCTTTTGATATATTTTAGATCCCAGAGTTGAGTAGAGCTTATCTCAGTACTTTTAACCACAAACTCACTTTACTTATCAAGTTTCTTTTCTTTATATTACCTCTAGCTTAACTAAATTTAACGTAATTCTCATTTTTGAGCCAAAATTAATCGTATAAATATGGACAGATCGACTTAGTCTCTAAGTGCTGAGAGCTTCTATGTCTTAGCTTTTAGCTTCGATCTGGGTTAGATGAAACTGTTTAAACCTTAAAAAAAAAGAAACGCGCCTACTTTTACTTTGCAGACGCGATGCTAAATATGATACTTATGCTTATCGACCAAGGATCGAGGTTTTGAAGTCTAGAGCTAAAAATTAGTAGGTTTCAACGTGCCAACGATGTTCTTTTTTCATTGCTTTGCGATATTCATCCCAATTAACATCGTGCTTGGCTGCTGCTGCGCTCAAGGCTTCGTCAATACCATCTTCCATACCTTTTAGACCACAGATGTAGGTATGAGTTTTGGGGTCTTGCATTAATTCCCAAAGTTTGTCAGCGTGTTCGGCAATTCTGTGCTGAATGTACATCTTTCCGCCTTCGGCGTTTTTCTGTTCGCGACTGATGGCATAGTCCATACGGAAGTTTTCTGGATATTTTTCGGTCAGTTCTTCTAACTGTTCTTTATAGAGAATATTTGCGGTTTTAGGAATTCCGAAGAACAACCAAGCAAAACCTTTGAAATTGTAGTCGGGGTTTTGATCTCCCTCAAAGAACATCCGCCACAGATATGCACGGAAAGGAGCAATACCCGTTCCTGTAGCAATCATGATAATCTTAGCGTCTTCATCTTCGGGTAAGAGCATTTCTTTACCGACTGGGCCAGTGATCGATACTGGATCCCCAGGATTTAGACCGCATAAATAGCTAGAGCAAACTCCTTCTACGTGTTCGCCTGTTTCTGGGTGTTTGTATTCAAGTTTACGAACACACAAAGATACGGTACTGTCATTTAGTCGATCTCCGTGACGAGTAGAAGCTATGGAGTAGAGTCTTAGTTTGTGGGGTTTGCCATTTTCGTCTTCACCTGGGGGGATGATACCAATACTTTGTCCTTCAACATAGTGTAGGTCTCCACCAGAAAGGTCAAATGTCATGTGACGACAAGTACCAATACCACCTTCTTCTACAAGGTCATATATTTCAACGCATTTACCCACGAAAGGATTTTTGGGACGATAAATATTAACTGGGACTTTTTTCTTTTCTGGTTTAGGTTTTGCTTGAGTCATAGATTTATTATTATTATTAGATGCAGCTTGCTCTTGAGGTGCAGGTTGGCTGGTTTGCTCTGGAATATCACTACCAGCAGGTCTGATGCTAACCACCTTTCCACCCAATTTGTTGATCCGACGCATCTCTTGATTCATTCGATTGTATGGCACAGTGATGAACACAGTACCGCTACTACGAATAGGTACTTTCGGATCAACACTGTTTCGAGATAATCCTTCTACCTCATAAACAAATAAACGACTTTTGTATTCGATATTGCTGCTAGAAAACGCTGCACTAGAGTTATACATTACGCGAAACTAATTCTCCCAATTTACACTTAGACTATTAAATACCTTACATAACTGAATGCATCTTTAGATTCATTATTTTGCTGAACCAGAGAATGAAAACAGCACTTTATAACATTTGTATTGTATTAATAGACTATCATTGAGAGCCTATTCTTGATTCATGAACCAAAAAATTTTTGGGTGGAGTAGTGTAGCATTATTAAGTTCAACCTCTAGTAACAGGTTACATTCTAGAGTTACCATAGTCTGTAGTTTTTAATTCATTTTCATTATTTTTTAAAATTGTGCGATCGCAAAATAGTAAGTGATTGATCATTTATGACCAATAGTTTTAGCTTCCTTTCTCTTGTAGTGGTGGTTAGCTTCTGGTAAGATTTTTCAAGGTGAACGCTACTCTGTAGTTTTACGACAGGGTTGGAGTTTATATCGTTAGTAGTTAGCATTTAATACTCGATTAACTAGCTAAAGAGAAAGCTCAGCTAGAGCGATTTTCTTAAGTTATGTAAATATTAGTTTTGAGAAACCTTAATAAAGATGTACAAAAGTACATTTAGGGTGATGTCAAGAGATTAAATTTTGATTTTCTTGAGTAGATGAGCAAAAAATAGAAGTATCTTAAGGATCGACTTCTTGAGGCTTGCTTAATAATTATGGGTTAAATATTTAGTTTTGTAGAAGAGGAATTTTATGACCGCCGATTTAGACCGAGTGGTGCTTATCGGAGTAGCAGGAGACTCCGGATGTGGTAAATCGACATTTCTTCGCCGTTTAAGCGATCTGTTTGGTGAAGAATTTATGACTGTAATTTGTCTTGATGACTATCATAGCCTCGATCGCAAGGGCAGAAAAGCAGCAGGTGTTACAGCTTTGAATCCAAAAGCCAATAATTTTGACCTGATGTACGAGCAAATTAAAGCTCTCAAAGAAGGTAAGGCGATCGACAAACCTATTTATAATCATGAAACTGGCGAACTCGACCCTCCTGAAAAAGTTTACCCTAACAAGGTAGTTGTAATTGAAGGATTACACCCACTCTATGATGAAAGAGTTCGCGAACTAGTAGATTTCGGTGTTTATCTGGATATTAGCGACGAAGTTAAGATTCAGTGGAAAATTCAACGCGATATGGCCGAACGCGGTCACACTTATGAAGATATTTTGGCTTCTATTAAAGCTCGCGAACCTGACTTTAAAGCCTATATCGAAGTACAAAGAGAGTTTGCTGACGTGGTAATTCAGGTATTACCTACTCAGTTAGTCGCAGATAAAGACAGCAATTTACTTAGAGTGCGTCTCATTCAGAAAGAAGGCGTAGAAAACTTCGACACGGTTTATCTCTTTGACGAAGGATCGACTATTGATTGGAGACCTTGTGGACGCAAGCTAACTTGTGCTTATCCTGGTATCAAGATGTACTATGGGCCCGACAGTTTCTACAATCATGAAGTGTCTATTTTGGAAGTAGACGGTCAATTCGATAACCTCGAAGAAATGATCTATATTGAAAGCCACCTGAGTAATACTGGTACAGGTCACTATGGGGAAATGACTGAGCTATTACTGAAGCATAAAGATTATCCTGGTTCTAATAACGGAACTGGTTTATTCCAAGTGTTAGTTGGTTTGAAAATGCGCGAAACCTACGACAAGCTATTAGCTACTACAGCAGAAACAGCCAAAGTATTATAAATTTTGTCGCTAGATTAAACACGATCGGATAAATATACTATTTTTAAAAGTCGCGAGTTGTTGAAATATAGTTCTCGCGACTTTTTGTTGTGGTAATCTGAGTCAAAAGACAAAAGTAGAGACGTAGTATGCTACATCTCTACTGATAAATGATTAAATTCTTTGATGGTAAGCAGGACTTACCCACTTTAGATATTTATTAAACGCTGTTGAAAAAAAAGATTTAGAACTGACTGTTGGCTAATGCCATTACTAAAATTACACCAATACTAGTAACGACAAGTAACCCAGCTAACAAAATTGATTGTCCTAAATTAGAAGAAGCTTTCATAATTTTTGATTTCCTAAAATATCTTGTGAGCTACAATTAAAAACCATGAGCGAAAACTATTAAATTGATAAAAAATAGACGGGGATCGATATGTATTATATGAAATATAGCTTTCAATTGGTTTTATAGCTATATGACGATATTAGCGAAGCTGTTTGAAATTAATTAAAAACATTAACTTTAGTTTACATAACTTTTTTTATCGCAATATATAGGGTTTTCTTATTTCCGACTTCTCCGTGGTGATCTTAGCGAGAAGTCTTCCCATATGACTACGCACCGCATACTAAGACAGTCTTTTGATCGGGAAATATCCAGCCACAGTTAGTAATTAGATCGGAAAAGATCTTCCATTTAAGAGCATCGCGATCGCAATTTAAAACCTCGTGGCAATAATCGATATAGTAGTTTTAGTGGCATTATTATTGCTTTTTTAGAGTCAGGAATATATTTAAACTCTGGTGCTGGTTCTTTATCGATCTTCAATACTATTGTTTCTTCCTTATTAATCCCCTGGCAAGATATTAGTAATTACGAAATTACCAGAGACGGAAAACATAAATTATATTTAGGCAATCCGATGATTACCATCTTAACTCTTAGGACAGAAACAGTCAGGGAGTTAGAAGATTTATCGGGGATTGAAATAAGCGATTATCTAAATAATAATTAGTTCAATATTTACTTCAAGATGAGAAAGAGATCGAGCGATCGCCTTTCTAAATCCTAGGGGCGTGGCAAGCTTAATTTGAGGTATTAGAAGAGTCCACAGCGGTGCGCGGGGATGGGGGACTTTTAACTTTGAACAGTTAACTATTGAATAGATTAAGACAACTGAAATAAGTCCCCCTATCCACCCCCGCGTCGACACAAAGGCGTAATTCCGCATGTATGCCCTAAAGGACTCGGCTGCGCCATCGCGCACCGAGAACACGGATGAACACAGATGATTTGTTTGCTTAACCAACACTCGTGGGTTTTTGATATGAGTCAGTTAACTCGGTAGCGTGTGCATTGCCCAGACTACATGATTCAATTTTTACTACTCCACTGAGTCGGTGAACCCACATTGTTCCATAATTGTTTTAGGAATTCTGATTCCCTGCGAGTTACCAATTTTAATAATGTCTATCTTTATGACTAATGTTGGTGGGTAATTAGATTGTATTTATTTTAAATTTAAGCAAGATAAAATATGTCCGATTCACAAGCAATCAATCAAGCTGTCGCCAATCTCTACAATACTTATCCCTTTCCTCCCGATCCCCTTTCCGATCTCGAACCACCTGGCTATAACTGGCGATGGAGTTGGACGGCAGCCTATAGTTTTTGTACGGGCATCAAACCCAAAACTCAAGATATTCGGATTTTAGATGCGGGTTGTGGTACGGGTTCGGGTACGGATTATTTAATTCACCAAAATCTAAGCGCAGAAGTTACGGCGATCGACTTAAGTGAAAAGGCTTTAGAAGTGGCACGAGAACGCTGTCATCGTTCGGGTGTAATTGCCAAACACAGCAAACCAGTCAAGTTTTTTAATCTCAAGTTAGAAGAAGCAACTCAATTAGAAGGCGAGTTTGAGTTTATTAATTGTGTGGGAGTACTGCATCATTTACCCGAACCTGAAAAGGGTATTCAAGCCTTGGCTAAAAAATTAAAACCAGGAGGTATTCTTCATATCTTCGTCTATGCAGAGTTGGGACGTTGGGAAATCAGTTTGATGCAAAAAGCGATCGCCCTGCTTCAAGGAGACAAACGGGGTAACTATCGCGATGGGGTAAAAGTTGGCAGGGAAATTTTTGCTAACCTTCCAGAAAATAATCGGATCTTGAGACAGGAGAAAGAAAGATGGTCGTTAGAAAATTTCCGCGATGAATCTTTTGCTGATATGTACGTCCATCCTCAAGAAATTGACTACAATGTCGAAACACTGTTCGATTTAATTGCTGCTTCGGGGTTGGATTTTGTCGGTTTTTCTAATCCCCAATATTGGCAGTTGGAACGACTGATTGGGGAATCATCAGAATTAATGTCCAGGGCAAAAGATTTGAGCGATCGCGAGTTATATCGTCTCATCGAACTCCTCGATCCCAGTCTGACTCACTACGAATTCTTTCTGGCTAAACCCCCTTTACCCAAGCAAGATTGGTCGGACGACGAAGTATTAAAGCAAGCAATTGTAGAATGCCATCCCTGTATGCAGGGTTTTCCCAGTAAAAATTTCCTCAACTTTGAATTTCAGATGGCAAGCTTAACCGATGCCGAGTATGAATTTATGCAGGCTTGTTATCAACCAGAATCGCCCAAAACAGTTGAAGAAATATTAGCCAATTGTGAATTAGATCTAAAAGGAGTGCGATCGCTTTTCGAGGGTCAACTGATTATTCTCAGTAGCAACTAAGTTCTGGCGATCGCTTTTGAGTCTGGCTTTAATATTCAAGCTGAGGCGATCGCCATCAACTACAATCTTGACTGAGAAATTAATAACTGATATTATTGAGCATATATCACTCCAAGCTGGGCAAGCCGAATCGAAACGGCAAAGGCGCGAAGGAAATCGATTGGAGCTACGTAAACCATTTATCCTGCAATAGCGGGACGATTTTTAACGGAGTCTAAAAGTCTTGAAATTAGATAAATAACTAGTTTTTGCAAGTTCGGAAATTTGATGCCGTCCAAGGTAATTTCTATTCTTGACTTGTTTGAGCTATCTTTCTCGAATGCTAAACTCGCGATCGCTCGCGAGCAATTTTAAGTGTATTTGCTATTAATCAGCGTTAAGTTCGCTTGACTATGGTATGAAGGGGATGCGGAGTCATAAAAAGATTAGAAACTGGATATTAATCGGCGTGAGTGAGATTGTCCTAAGTTTGGTATTAATCTCAATCGCCCCCAGATTTCTCAATTCCAAAAAGCCTGGGATTGGGTTTGCGATCTGGTTCGCCGTACCTACTGTCTTAACTGGTTCTGGCATTAGTTTGGCACAAGATTTGCTCAAAGCCAATCGAGCTAGAAGCATCTTTGTTACTGCTTTTCCCGAATACTCCTATCTAGGAATTAGCGACTTTTTAGGGCGATCGCCATTGGACGGATCTGAGATTGAACTGCTAACCAGAATCAAGGAAACCGAACCAATTCAAGAACTAGACATTTCTCTGTTTGAGATTTTAGAACAGATGGAAAATGAAAAAACTTAAACAATTTACTTTTTTATCAAGCCTATCCTTATTGGCTATGAGTATTAGTTCTTGCGGAGCAATTCCCGGTACTAACGTTGCTACTGTAGAACCAGGTTTTGCAGGGTTGAAAATTCAGCTTTATGGTGGAGAGAAGGGCATTGAAAATGCTCAACTGGTTTCAGGAAGAGTTTGGTATAACGGCTACACTGAGGACGTAGTAGTTTTTCCGACTTACATCAATACTTATCCTTTTACCAAATCGACTACCGAAGGCTCACCTACCGATGAATCAGTAGTATTTTCAGTCAGTGGTAGTCCTGTTTCTGCGGATGTCGGGGTTTCCTTTGGATTTACTATCGAGCGTATTGCTAATAGTAATACCACTAAGCTCCATCAATTTTATAAGAAATATCGTAAAACCCCCGATGCATTTCGCGCTAATGAATTACGCAACGGGTTACGTAACTGTTTTTCTTCGGTAGCAGAAAACCAAAAGCTTACCCCCTCGATGTTGCCTTACAATCAACAAAAGCTAGTAGCGGGAGTAACTGAATGTACCCAAAAACGTTTCCCAACCATTACCATTCAAGACGTGGCGTTACTCTCTCCTTTGCGTTTACCTCCAGACATTCAAAAAAGCATAGACGAACAGTTTGCTGCTCAACAAGCTGCTCAAACTGCTGAAGCCAATCGTCGTAAGGTAGAAGCTCAAGCTGCTGCGGAAATTGCTAGAGCTAGAGGAGAAGCCCAGGTAACTATCGAACGCGCTAAAGCAGAAGCCGAGGCTAATAGTCTGCGGGCAAAATCGATTACTCCCGAATTACTCAAGTTGGAACAACTACAAATAGAACGAGAAAGAATTAAAAAGTGGAATGGTAACGAACCACATACTGTAATTCAATCTCCTAACGTACAGCTAAGTGGGAGAAAGTAACTGTAGCTTCGATTTAACGCTTCAAATTTTCTCAACGGAAGAAACATCATAAGGCGATCTAAATTATTTCAAGATTAGATATAGTTTAGACTTATTTAAGTAGGAATCTAGTCAGGCGATCGCTGATAAAATAGCGATCGTACTCGGTTTATAACTAGAAATAAATCCTCAACAAGAGCGCAGTTATTATTTCTATTACTAAATTATCCGTAAATTTACCGTCTCAAGCTCGATATAGAAATTTTTAATAATTGTTACTTGAGCGTGATATGATTTTTGTTGTCTGGAATAGGGTAATAGTGGACTGGAGGTCTGACTGGTTATCTGTTCGACGCTAAATTGTAGAACATTTTCTTTCAATTATTTGTCGTCAAACAATAACAAATTAACCACCAAGAAGCTGTAAATTCAGACAAACATTCAGCATGAGCCAAAGTCGATCAAAACGCACGCATCTTGTCTAGCAACCAACTCGAACCAACCTCAACAACTGAAGAAAACCAAAGTCCAGTAGAAACTTCTGTGGCAACACAGGATTCTATGTCAGAGTACTATCAACTCAAACAAAACCTGTTGTTAGTAACTTTAGGTATGACAGCGTTAATCTTTGCGTCTGTTTGGATAGTGTATTCTTTGAATATAGCTCTAAATTATTTATTGGGAGCTTGTGTGGGGATAGTTTATCTCGGTATGCTAGCTAGAGAAGTGGAAAAAATCGGCGCTCAAAAAAAGGGCTTTGGTTCCACTAGATTGGCACTGATTGCTGGTGTAATTATAGTTGCTACTCAATTGCAACAATTGCAAATAGTACCTATTTTTCTCGGTTTTTTGACCTATAAAGCTGCGATTATTTTCTACGTAGTGCAGACAACCCTCATGCCAACAAAGAAATAGAAAAAGTGCAGGGGTCAAATTGCTTGAAAAAAAGATGCAAAGCTTGATATCTGGGGAAAATACCACAATCATGGAAATTTTAAATAATTTTAATTCTCTCGTACAATTCCCCTTGGCTTCTATAGAAGTAGGTAAACATTTTTACTGGGAAATAGGCGGTTTAAAATTACATGGTCAAGTTTTTCTTGCTTCTTGGCTGGTAATTGCTATTTTGGTAGTTGCTGCTTTTTTAGGCTCAAGAAATATCCAGAGAATTCCTAGCGGTATGCAAAACTTTATGGAGTACGTGCTGGATTTCATTCGGAGTTTGGCAAAAAACCAGATCGGCGAGAAAGAATATCGGGACTGGGTGCCTTTTGTTGGCACTTTGTTTTTGTTCATTTTCGTCTCCAACTGGTCTGGGGCATTAGTTCCTTGGAAATTAATCGAAATTCCCAATAGCGAGCTAGCTGCACCTACCAATGATATCAACACTACAGTTGCTCTAGCTTTGTTGACTTCCATAGCATATTTTTATGCAGGAATCAGAAAAAAAGGCTTGGGCTACTTTGCGGGATATCTCGAACCAACGCCAATTCTTGCACCATTTAAGGTTTTAGAAGATTTTACAAAACCTTTATCCCTGAGCTTCCGTCTTTTCGGAAACATCTTGGCAGATGAATTAGTAGTAGCAGTACTGGTACTGTTAGTTCCCCTTTTCGTACCTCTGCCCTTGATGGTTTTGGGATTATTTTTAAGCGCGATTCAAGCACTTATTTTTGCGACTCTAGCTGCTGCCTATATAGGTGAAGCTCTAGAGGAACATCACGAATAAATTCAAAAATTTTTCTTCGTGTATCTTGGGTTGGTCGTCACCCAATAAATCGCAAGCTTTTATCTGGTTTGCGATCGCCTGGCTAGGCGTAAGCCTAATCGTCATTAAAGCCGACCGTTTATTTATCGATTAACTCACATTTAGTTAAAAGGAAAAAAAATATGGAACCCTTAGTTGCTGCTGCTTCCGTTGTCGCTGCTGCCCTTGCTGTAGGTTTAGGCGCGATCGGCCCTGGTATTGGTCAAGGTAACGCTGCTGGACAAGCCGTAGAAGGTATTGCTCGTCAGCCCGAAGCTGAAGGTAAAATTCGCGGTACTCTATTACTTAGTTTGGCGTTTATGGAAGCGTTAACTATCTACGGTTTGGTAGTATCCCTAGTATTGTTATTTGCTAACCCTTTCTCCTAAGAGATTTTTTGCTGCCCGAATCATCTGTTAATCACTGGGTTCGGGCATAAAAGATTAATGGGCGATTTAAGTTTTTCTAGAGCTTACGCCCACTCAATCGTATATTAATAGGCAAAAAAACCTTGGCAATTAAATTTTAAAATTAGTAGCTAATTACTAAGATAAGCAAAAAAACAAGGTTAAATACAATGACATATTGGAATATTTTCTTGGCAGCGGCAGAAGCGAAAGGCGGTTTGTTCGATCTCGATGCCACCTTACCTTTGATGGCACTCCAGTTCTTGATCCTCATGGCAATATTGAATGCATTGCTATATAAGCCATTGGGAAAAGCGATCGACGAAAGGAGTGACTACATTCGTGGCAGTTTAAAAGAAGCTCGCGAACTCAAAGAGAAAACCGAATCTTTGGCAGCACAATACGAAAACGAACTTCGAGATGTTCGTCGCGAATCTCAAGAAATTATTGCAGCAGCCAAAGCCGAAGCCGAACAAATCTCCAATGCCAAAATTCAAGAGGCACAGCAGGAGGTAGCAGCAGAAAAGCAAAAAGCTGCTGATGAGATTGAGGCACAAAAAGCCGAAGCAATGCAAGCTCTCGAACAACAGGTAGATACTCTAAGTAACCAAATTTTAGAAAAGTTATTAGGAGCAGAATTAGTTGGCTAAGCTGACTAATCTATCTAGACGATCGAATAATTAATAATTAATAATTACCCGAATCAAATTATTAATTGTTGATTATTAGTTATTGATTGATAAGACAGAAAAAGTAATTAGCTAAAGGCTAAAAGCTTATAAGAAAATATAACCCGATTAGTACGGATAAGAAGTAAAGATGATGAGTACTTTTTTCCTTCTTAACGCGGAGGCAAGTGCAGAAACTGGCTTTGGATTCAAATTTGATATTATTGAAGCCAATTTGATCAACCTGGGAATTCTGTTTGTGCTACTAATTGTCTATGGTGGCAAAGTAGTCGGCAACATTCTCAGCGAAAGACACGCCAAAATAGAAGCAGAAATCAAATCGGCAGAAGATCGTGCTAAAGAATCAAAGGAGGCTTTGGCACGAGCGCAACAAAACTTAAAACAAGCGCAGGATACTGCCGTTAAAATTCGTTCGGAAGCCGAAGCAAACGCCCAAAAAGCGAAGGAGGGGATTTTGGTGAAAGGACAAGAGGAAGTTGAAAGACTTAGGTCATCTGCTGCGGCCGACCTCAACTCCGAACAGGAAAGAGCGATCGCTCAGTTGAGAGCTAGAGTTGTAGAAATGGCACTAGAACGAGCCGAAGCTCGGATGAGAGAGGTGCTAAACGACGATAAACAAGGTCAGCTAATCGACCGCAGTATCGCTAGACTAGGAGAGTAAAAGATGAGTGGAACTCTAATCAGTAGCGAAATTAGCGAACCCTATGCTCAGGCATTGATGTCTCTAGCACAGCAAAATGACCTTGCCAATCAATTTGGCGAGACTTTTCGCGCTTTAGAATCTTTGTTGTCAGAGTCTCAAGAATTTAAGGATTTTGTCCAAAATCCAGTAATTAAAAATGAAGACAAAAAAAATGTCTTGAGACAGGTAATGGGGGATGCCAACCCCTACCTGATTAACTTCATGATGCTCTTGGTTGATAAAAGAAGGATCGTCTTTCTAGAGTCAATTGTCGGGCAATATCTGAGCTTATTGCGCAAGCTAAATCAAGTTGTCTTGGCAGAAGTTACTTCCGCTAAAGAACTAAACGACGAGCAAAAAGGCAACATCGTCGAAAAAGTCAAAGGGCTTGTAGAAGCTCGCGATGTAGAGCTAAAAACTAGCGTTGACCCCGATTTAATTGGTGGGGTAATTATCAAAGTAGGCTCAAAAGTAATTGATGCCAGTCTTCGCGGACAGTTACGTCGCATCAGTGTCAGCCTCAATCAATAATAAATACCGCCCAGAAGCAGTAAAAATTGTCAGCAAATCAAGAATAATTAAGATTAAGAAGCTATGGTTAGCATCAGACCAGACGAAATTAGTAGCATTATTCGCCAGCAGATCGAATCTTACGAGCAAGACGTTCAAGTATCCAACGTCGGTACGGTTCTTCAGGTAGGAGACGGCATCGCTCGAATTTACGGCTTGGAACAAGCGATGGCTGGGGAACTAGTAGAATTTGAAGATGGTACAGTAGGTATCGCTCTCAACCTAGAAGAAGATAACGTTGGGGCGGTACTTATGGGCGACGGTTTTGGAATCCAAGAAGGCAGTACCGTTAAAGCAACTGGTAAAATTGCCTCGATTCCCCTAGGAGACGCAATTGTCGGTAGAGTGGTCGATGCCTTAGCTCGTCCTATAGATGGCAAAGGTGATATCAATACCACTGACAACCGCCTGATCGAATCTATAGCACCAGGGATTATCGCTCGTAAATCCGTACACGAACCCCTACAAACTGGGATTACTGCTATTGATGCAATGATTCCCATCGGTCGCGGTCAACGCGAGTTGATTATCGGCGATCGCCAGACAGGAAAAACTGCCGTAGCGATCGATACCATTATCAACCAAAAAGAAGAAGATGTAATCTGCATTTACGTGGCAGTCGGACAAAAAGCATCGAGTGTAGCTCAGGTAGTTGGTACTCTAGAGGAAAAAGGTGCAATGGACTACACCGTAGTAGTTGCTGCCAACGCCAACGATCCTGCAACCCTACAGTATCTGGCTCCCTATGCTGGAGCGGCGATCGCTGAATACTTCATGTACAAAGGCAAAGCAACTTTGATCGTCTATGATGACTTGTCCAAACAAGCACAAGCATATCGTCAAATGTCCTTGTTGCTACGTCGTCCGCCAGGTCGCGAAGCATATCCTGGAGACGTATTCTATCTTCACTCTCGTCTACTAGAACGGGCAGCAAAACTCAGCGACGAGTTGGGTGCGGGTAGCATGACTGCTCTACCGATCATTGAGACTCAAGCGGGTGACGTATCTGCTTATATTCCGACCAACGTAATTTCGATTACCGACGGTCAAATCTTCTTGTCTTCTGACCTATTTAACGCTGGTTTCCGTCCCGCGATTAATGCGGGGATTTCCGTATCCCGTGTCGGTTCTGCTGCTCAAACCAAAGCAATGAAACAGGTAGCAGGTAAACTCAAGCTGGAATTGGCTCAGTTTGCCGAACTAGAAGCGTTTTCCCAGTTTGCTTCCGATTTAGATGCAGCGACTCAAAACCAACTAGCTCGCGGTCAACGTCTACGTCAAATCCTCAAACAACCGCAAAATTCTCCCCTCTCTGTAGCCGAACAGGTAGCAGGGGTATATGCTGGTTTGAATGGTTATTTGGATGATGTACCCTTAGACAAAGCAAGTGAATTTGCTCAAGGATTGCGCGATTACATTAGCACTAGCAAGCCCAAATACACAGAAATTATCGTTTCAGAGAAAAAACTCACCGATGAGGCAGAAAATCTCTTAAAAGAAGCGATTAACGAATACAAACAATCCTTCATGGCAACAGCATAAAAGGAGGAGTAAGGAACCAGGAGCAAGGAACGAGGAATATATCTTTGCTTCTTAACTCCTTCATCCTTCATTCTCTATCCTTTATCCTGATAAGATTATGGCTAATTTAAAAGCGATTCGCGATCGCATCAAGTCGGTAAAAAATACCAAAAAAATCACTGAAGCAATGCGCTTGGTGGCTGCTGCTAAAGTTCGTCGCGCTCAAGAACAGGTAAACGCTACTCGTCCTTTTGCCGATAACTTGGCAGAGGTTCTTTACAACATTCAAGGTAAACTGCAATTTGAAGACGTAGATTTACCTCTATTTAAGCAACGAGAAATTAAAAAAGTAGCTCTGTTGGTTGTCAGTGGCGATCGCGGTTTGTGCGGTGGTTACAACGCTAACGTGATTCGTCGTGCTGAAACTAGAGCTAAGGAATTAGAGGCTCAAGGTGTCGAGTACACCTATGTCTTGATCGGACGCAAAGCGGTGCAGCATTTTCAAAGACGCGATGTAGCGATCGAAAAAACCTTTACTGGTTTAGAGCAAATTCCGACAGCAGCCGAAGCATCAGAGATTGCTGACGAACTGTTGTCCCTTTTCTTAGCAGAAGAAGTAGACAAAGTGGAACTTATCTACACCAAATTTGTTTCCTTAATTGCTTCTAAACCAGTAATTCAAACTTTGCTACCTTTGACTACCCAAGGATTAGCAGTAAAAGATGACGAAATTTTCCGCTTAACTACTAAAGGCGGTCAGTTTGACGTAGAAAGAGAAACTGTAACCTCAGAAGTACAAGCCTATCCTAGAGATACGATTTTTGAACAAGACCCCGTACAGATCTTGGATGCTTTGCTACCCCTCTATCTCAACAACCAAATCTTACGTTCCTTACAAGAAGCAGCAGCTAGCGAACTTGCAGCCCGGATGACGGCGATGAATAATGCTAGTGACAACGCTACAGAACTAATTCGCACTTTCACCTTGTCATATAACAAAGCCAGACAAGCAGCAATTACTCAAGAACTTTCCGAGGTAGTTGCAGGTGCTAACGCTCTGTAGTTTAACTATAAAACTTGGAGCGATTTAAATTAATTCTTTTAGCGTCTAGAGTTTATCTAGGCGTTTTTTATTGTTTTTTTGGTCTGAGCAGTCGCTAAACTAGTGCAAGCAATACAATGTGAGCAGTTACAGTTCCAGTAGAGAACAGAGTTTCAATGGAGATTTTAATTGTTGAAGACGAACGCGAGATAGCAGAAATTATCCAGGAATGTCTGGAAGCAGAAGGATTTTCTTGTCATGTTTGCCATGATGGTTATTCCGCCCTCAAGCTGTATGGCGAATATCAACCTGACTTGATTATTCTCGATCTGAGACTGCCAGGAATAGATGGACTAGAAGTATGTACTCAGATTCGCCAGAAACTAGTCGCCAACGACCCCTATATACTGATGTTGACATCTAGGGGCGAAGAAATCGATCGCATCATTGGTTTATCTACGGGGGCAGATGATTACTACGTCAAACCCTTTAGTCCCAGGGAATTAGTTGCTAGGGTGCGGGCTTTATTACGTCGTCGCTTGCGAGAGGGCGACCGCTCTCAATTAATTAGAACCAAATCTTTTACCATCGATCTCGAACAGCACTGTGTCAGTCGTCATCTGGATAATGATTCGGCAACAACATTGGATTTATCTTCTTCTGAATTTAAGCTTATGGCTTTATTTGTCAAACATCCAGGTAGGGTATGGGAAAGAGGACAGTTGATCGAAAAACTATGGGGGGATGATTTCTTTGGCGAAGAACGAGTAATTGATACTCACATTGCCAGACTCCGTAAAAAGGTCGAACCCGAAACTGGTAAACCAAAATTTATCCAAACTGTAGTCGGAGTTGGTTATAAGTTTGAAGATTCATGAGAGATTATCGGGAGTAGTTTTAAGCTGGCTAGAGGTAAAGGGCAATGATCGACGATCGATGACCAATGACCAATGACCTCTAACTAACAAAGAAATCTATAACGTTGATTTATTACTAGCCAATAATTTCACCATAGTCGTGGCCGCGATCGAGAAAAAATGTACCGCAAACTCTAATGTCCTCATCTTGAGGCTGCAACCATAGAGTGTCTATACCTGTATTTCCCTGTAAGGGACCTTGTTGTTCTAGCCAGTGTAAAACCAGTACTTCTCCTCCCAAGGGATGATCGCCGTGTGCGAGATATTGCAATGTTCCTGATTCATTACCATCGGGCGTTACATATCTTCCGCCATTTTCATTTAATAAAATTGTTACTGCTTGCCAATCTTCTTGACCGACTCTGAAACGAGCAGTAATTTCTTTGGTTCTCAACCATTCTGGTACTGACATCTAAAAAATTCTCCTTCAAAAAATTCTAAATGAATAAAATAAATTTAAATTAGTCCACACAAGCTAATTTGGTTTGTGACTCTGGAATTGCCTCGTTTTGAATAATGTATGGGGTTAATTCAGCATGATTATCCAAATAGTTAGCTAGATATGCTTCTATTTGCTCGACCATAAACTCGTAGTCTTCAATTGTTTGCTCGCTAACTGCTTTACGTTCGCCCACGGCAATTTCTGCTTCTCGCATGATTCGCCAAAGCTGCTTTTGTAATGATTGATAGATTGGATTGAGAATTCCCCAAACGTTCGTATCGGCTAGACAATAGTCAGACATAATATGTTGGTTGAAATGTCTGCGAGCATCAATTTCTTGGAAACGCTGAATTAGCTCGATCGCTTTGGGATGATTGAACGACATATAGACTAGTTGATTGTCTCGCTCTAAAGCTTCGTAAAGTTTGCCAACAAAAGATTTATAATCGGCAAAAGTACTACCAGAGAAGTCATTACGGTCGATCGCTCTTAAGGTGCTTTGGACGGCAAAATAAGCAGTCGCCACACCACCAGTCAAACCAGGTGAAATTAGAGGATCGACAAAAAAGGCAGCTTCGCCAATACTCAACCAACCATCGCCCACAACCTGTTCTGCATAGCCACGGATGTTCGCCCTTGCCCTTAAAGACTGTTGAGTACCATAAAGATCGGAAATTAATTCCGCCCCTTCCAGCATCTGAGCGATCGCGGGGTATTTTTGGGCATAATGATCGAATGCTACTTGACGACCTGAAGCAAATTGAGCATCGCGGTCTTGACGCAACACCATGCCAATACTGATGATATCTTCTTCAGGACAGCCGTGACGGGCAGCTAGTTCTGCTTTAGTTGGCAACTCTTGGTTATTCAACAAGCGATTATACATCACCTCCCTTTCAGCAACGGGTACTTTTTCCCAAGAGACTAGAGGAATGTACCATATCCAACCTTCGCGGAAACAAAAATGTTGCGTATACTCATCGCGGTTAAACTGAGCTACATTGTTCCAGTCTTGGCGATCGCCGAGACGATTGACGTTTTTGAAATAGCCCCAAACTGCATTGCTTTGGAAGTTGACATCTTCCTTATTGTATAAACCGAGATGTCTGGCGATGACACTCGCAGGGCCACTAGCATCTACAACTAATTGAGATTTAATTTCGTATTGTTGTTGTTGATAGCGATAGGCAACAGTGTTACCGCGATCGCTCAGTCGAGAATTAGCCAGATCTACCCGCGCCCCTTGAATTACTTCTACTCCCAAGCGTCGAGCATTAGCAATCAATAAGCCATCGAGTAAACGTCGTTCGACTTGAAAAGTTTCATCAAATGTTTCTAAAATATATTCTGGTGCTTCGGCAACATTTTCTACTGTTTCATCAACGTGAAAAAAGCCCAAGCCATTTTTGGGGAAAAATACGAGTTCAAGAGCTTCTTGGGAGATGCCTACAGAACGAAGTGCTTTACAAAACCCTGAAAGCGTACTTTCACCTATTTTAAATTTGGGTTGTGATTCTCTTTCTAGAACTACTACTCGGAGTTCGGGGCGTGCTTGCTTCAGCCAGGAAGCATACAGGATACCTTGTGGGCCAGCACCGATTACTACAACTTGGTATTCGTTTCTAGAACTGTTTTGGGTACGATTGCTGTGGAATTCGGTGTTATTACTCATTACTTACTTAAGTGAAATACTCAAACAATCAAACAGTAACTACGATTTTTTGGATTGATAATGTAGTTTTTACTGAAACTTAAATATTCAATCTGGGAAATTTAGGTAACGATACTTAAGTAAAAATAATTATTCGGTAAAAATATTTAAGTAAAAATAATTTTGAGTTTTTAAGTAAGTCGCGAGAGGGCATTTCGAGATTAAAACAAGACCTGCTCATGGCGAGGAAACCTTGCCCGCAGCGCATTCCCTTGCACCCATTCGGGCATAAACCCCCATTTGGGGATAAACGTCCCTGGCCGAAATGGGTCGCGGCTTGCACTTGTCTATCACGGATACACCTTCGGATATCGCATTGAGTGTATCCGTGATAGACGCGGGGTCGCTGCTCTTTCTTGCTCAAAACGGACGTAGAGTAGGCATCCACCTCGATCCCTAATCGGATGTTAAGGTCGATGCCCTCAAGAAAGAGATTTTAGCCATGGTAAGTCGAGCGATCGCAACTTTAACCCTAGCTCTTAAAAAGTACCTAATAAAATCAGAAGTGTAAAAACACAGACGAGCATCAAGATCGCCGCTAAGATGAATAACCAAGGTTCGCGATTGATGCGATCGAGGTACTGATTAACTTTTTTATCTTTCGGCTCAGGATGCCAAATCATCGGTTTCATAATCATCGCCTCCCTACTTTTCGAGACAAGTTATATGCTTGCTTTTATCTATATTCTAACTTGAAGTAAATTCTCTAAGATCTACTCTAACTAAGACAATTTAGATAAATCTGTGAGAAAACTTTTCTACCTAACGAAATTTATTTCAGAAAGCTTTTCATAAAACTTATCACTAATGCCGATGATTTTTTAATTAAAATAAAAATACAATCTAATACTTATTAACAAATTTTTTCAAGTTTAACAGAGAAAAAACTTACCTAAAGTTTGAAGATTCAGTGTGGAGTGAGAGTGTTATCAGTTGAGTTCTCATCACCGTTGCTGGTGTTTAAAACTATGTTGAAAGCAATTATCTTTTTGGGCTGCGCGCTCTTTTTCATTCTATTTTGGTCTTGGATACTATCGAATAATAAAGATTATTCGCCCCCACCTGGACGCATTTAGTCCTACCAGAAATTGAGTAGATGGATGAAAGACAGAGGTTAGGGGATTGACATAAATCAAGTGAAGTTAGCCAGTTTACCCTTGAGGATTAAAAAATCCGTTCTTATAAATATCTCTTAACCTTTACTATGAGCAAAACTAATTGAATAAAATTTATTTTTATCGAAAGTTAGACAGAGTGTGGATAATTACTTGAAATAAAGTTAACCTCTAGATTTCCCAGCCCAAAATATTTGTATCGGCTCAATAATCTGGGGTAGGCAGTTACTCCATATGCCACGACCAACCTAGGAGATTAAGAGCGGTATTGTTCCGAATCATCGTCGCCAGGGACTCAATATTTTC
>JASJEI010000265.1 GCA_030064795.1 Pleurocapsa sp. MO_226.B13
CTGACAATATTAAAGAGCCAGAGATTCAACAAGAGAACAGTAAGTGGCGAATTATTGATTTTTTATCGCTTTTCATTTTTCTTTTCCCTGGATTGGTATTTCGTAGTCTTTTGGGGCTTGTATTTACTGAACCGAAGTCTGTAGCTGCAATGATGCTGCTTATTCCTTTTAATATTAGTCAATATATTTATACTATTGTAGTGTTTTTAACTATAGGAATTTTCTATTATTTTATTGCGCCAGCCATACCTGGAGATTCAATACTCAAGAAAAATACTTATTTCTCATTTGGTGTTTTTGGTGTTCATTGGCTTTTCTTTCAGGGATTTTTTCTGATTTTTTACAGTGGTGTATTTATTTACGTAATTGCTCTTACTCTAATTGATTCAGTCGCTATCTTTTTATCTGCCAATATCTATTCTCGGTCGATCGAGAATAGTAGGGTGTCAAACTATGTTTAGTATTAGGAGTTAATGCTAATTCGACATTTTGTACAAGCTTAAGGAGTTGTCCCGATGCAATCACTTTCTGAGAACGCGACCTCGGCTGCCGAAGAACGGCTTAGACTTTGCTATTCTGGTCAAAATTGCGATTGGGACCGATTCTACAAGCCCAAACAGCAGATGCTCAACTTCGCGACGCGATACCATCTCGTCTATCCAGCGTTGGCATACTTCGTTACTATTAAGCACGACCCAGATCGCCAGGAAAGAATTCGGCCATTGCTTGACACAATTTATCGTGGCCTTCTCGAACCGCGATGTTGGAGCTATTGGCATACTGAACTCAACGAGACCACCTGGCCGCTGCAAGAAAGAAACCTCACCTATGCCGGACGATTAGCAACGTTCACCGGACTCTATATTGACGCATTTGACGAGCCTCCGGCAGAGCGCATTGAACTGGATGGGCGCACGACAACCTACCATGAATTATCTCACAGTCTCTGGGAACAGATGACCAGTTCTCCAAGTTGTGGTGTGAGTTGCTACAATCATCAGTCGATGTTGATGTGTAATGCGCACATGCTGCTCAATAACGTCCTCCATGATCGTCTGTTTGGCACTAGTTTCGGGTCAGCCAATGCGCCTTGGCTCAAAACCGTCCAAGATCATCTCATACGAAGCAGTGAGAGCGGTCCAATCTTTTTTTTCGGAACTAAACCGGACAGTCCGGAACCTGTTGAACAAATGTGTTCAGTTGGCGCCGACTTCTGGGCATTGTTTTTGATGAGTGCTATTGTACCTGAACGCGTAGGGGAATGGTTTCGGCGTGCGCAGCGCAATATTGTTCGCGAAGGTGAATCCGCCCATGTGCGGGTTGCTGATTGGGAGGTTCAGCAAGAATTCTCCTCGGATGAATTAGCTTCAGCGTGGGCCTTCTGCCTGGCAAAAGAACTGGGAGAACTGGAGCTGGCCGCCTGCTTGCTGAGATATCTCCAACCACGGCTTCTGGAAGGGTTTGAGCTCGATCCGTATGTTTCTGGTTTATGCTTGTTAGGTGATAGGTTGGAGCCAGGAGCCTTTCGCCGCTCGATCGACAATGGGATTGCCGACCGCTAGAGGATTTGGTTTGTACCGTCCGCTGACAATTGAGTGCCCCCGAGCGGCTTGCGATCGCGCTGAACGGAACAGGCACAGCGATTGGCTTTCAGCCAGTACGCGGAGCGTAATCGCAACCATAACAAGTACTTTCAGAGGTTAATTACATTTTCAAGTTCTGCGTAAGGCTGAGCTAATAGATCTTCTGCCTCAACCTGATTTACAGCAGCAAGAGGACGCCAATGATGGTTGCCCATTTTTATATACAGCCAGCGCCATAGTTTAAAGGGCATAAAAGGAATCGGTGTTTTTGCCATCAATTTGGCAGCTTCTGGGGGCACAATTTGTCCTACTGCCAGTGCTGCACTGGCAAGATCTAGTGCCTGGATAATATGCTTTACTGGTGGCCGTCCTGACCGCGCAGTTCCTGTAATGGGTAATCCACTAAACAGAGCTTCTCCCGCACCCATAGCCAGTCCCCCTAACCAAATCATGCCAGTATCAATCGCAAACCGTTGACAGATAGCCAACGCGAGAGCATTGTGATGGGCTTCGGGGAAGCCATTATTAGCGATCGCCAATAGCCGTTTGGTATTTTCCTGAGGATGAGCAGAGACATACTGAGCGCTCGTTTCAAGGAACTTCATCATCAGAAATGGCAACGAATCAATATACAGTGGGAAAGCTAACAGTATCAGATCGGCTTGTTCGAATGCCTGGAAAAATTTGGTCTGCCCATTACCCTGCAACAGATTTTTTCTTAGTACAAATGATTCACCATCCCAACCCCGTTGTTTGAGTTGGTTTAACACGTATCCGCCTAAGGCGGCGGAAGTGCTGGGAGATGTCACTTTCGGGCTACCAACGATCAATAATGCTCGACCAGGGACTTCCTTTGGTGGAACGTTAACATGAGCTATCTCAGCGATCTGCATCAGGGATGCGACTTGATTACTTTCAGGAAAAGTATCTGTCCTCACTAAAATTGTATGAAGTTGCTGACGCAGCTTGTCTGGATCGTCACTACTTAAGACAACATCAGCCGCGTAGGTGGGGGAATGAAAGTTGAGGGCGTTGCGTCCGACCAAAACTTTGAATAGGTTAGCTTCCACATCATTGGGCTGACGTTGAATGCCAATACCAACCAGTCTGGGATATTTTTTAGATCGAGGTCGGTGATGTACCTCATCATGGTAGATCCCAAAATCAGGGAGGACTAATGGCAACCAGCGATCTTGACACTTCTTAATTTCTGATGAATAACCTCCGAAGGTAACTGGGGTAAATAAAATAGTCAATTCGCTTTGGATAACTGCCCGAGCAATGTTACGTCCCATATCAGGTTCCAGACAGATCCCTGGTGTTTGAACCCAGCAGCCGAAGCAGCCGAAACAAGAGCCCATTTTGATTGTTCTCAATGAGAAAGTTTGTACTGCCGCGCTACTAGTATGCAACTCATTGAGGAGAATGTCTAAAATTGGAGATAAGTCTTCATCCCCAGTTCCTCTTCCATCTAAGAGAACGATTTTTCTGTTTAACATAGGAAAACTCCTATCAACAATTAGATAGTATCTGTACGTCTCCGTTTGCTGTTGCAATCAATAGCATGATGAGTCTTCATCATCTGGCTGATAGACACAAGTGCTTTAAACCCTTATTTTATATAGCTTTTGTATTTAAACCTCAAAGTTTATACTTAAGCGCTCGCACACTCGCCAAGCCATTGATACTACGTAATTTAGGAATTGGAATTGTACGATTTTTGAGGGATTCATAGAGATGTGTCCATCAGCCAGCTTCATCATTGTTAATAAAGACTCATTCTATTGCTTACTTTCAATCTTGAGCCAAAAAGTTGAGGAACTTGCGCTCGATTTGTCATCACTATTGGTTGTAGTGATTTTTTTCGTTATTACCGACCGTTGGTATATTCAGTTGGAAGAAAAAGCTATGGCTAAAACATTTGGCGACCAGTATGCAGAGTACAAAGCGAAAACAAGGCGTTGGTTGTAATTTGCCTGACATATCGCTCTTTAGTGGGTAATTTTCTTTACCTTTTTGGTCTGCTGAATATTGGCTATCGGTATATCAACTTGGTGTTTTGGTTAACTCAAGTATCAACCGCGATCGCCATTATTACCTTTGATGAATACCTTTGATGAACTTGTCTTTCCTCTCTGATCCTTATCGCATTGTCCGTCATCCAGGGTACATTGCTACAATACTGGGTTTAGTGCTAGCGACTCCTTTACTGCTGGGTTCGTGGTGGGCGTTTATTCCTGCCATTCTAGCGATGGCATGCTTGCTCCTCCGCACCGTTCTTGAGGATCGCACCCTACGTCAAGAACTCTCGGGGTATGAAGCTTATACGAGAAAAGTTCATTACCGGCTGCTACCAGGTATATGGTAGGTTCACAGAGTTAAAGGTAGGCGAGCGCATAAGCGCCCCTGTGGGTAATAGATTTAAAATTATTAGTATTCAGGAGATTAAGGTCGATATGACCCATTATTATATATTTTTTGTAATCTTTAAACAATATAATGTAAGCGCTCGCTACTTTAGATGAAGAACGTAAGAACCTAACGTTTTATAGTTACCAAAAAAACTATAAATTTGAAATATTAATGGTTTTTATATGGTCAGACAAACTCAGTTATTTGAGCTACAGTCAGAAAAATCAACCCAAAAATTAACTTTTTATTCTTCTTTAGAAAAACTTAATCGAGCCTGTCTAAAATGCGCTCGCTGTCCTTTGAGTCAAAAACGCCAGCAGGTAGTTACAGGAAGAGGCAATACCAAACCCGATCTGGCGGTTATTGGTGAAGCTCCAGGCAAACAAGAAGATAAAGCAGGACAACCTTTTGTCGGTGATTCGGGTAAGTTTTTACTAAAAATGCTCCAAGCCGTACAACTCGATTCTAATGTCTACTTTACTAACGTAGTTCGTTGCCGTCCTCCAGATAACCGCCAACCCAGCGTAGAAGAGATTAAAGCCTGTAAACCCTACTTAATTGACGAACTGAGACTGATCGAACCAAAAATAATTATCTGTGTAGGGGCAACTGTTGTAGCTGGATTAACGGGTAAAAGAGAAAGTATTACTTCATTGCGCGGTAAATGGCTCGATTGGGAAGGTACTGCTATTATGCCCATCTTTCACCCCGCTTATCTATTACGCAATCCTTCTCTTCAAAAAGATAGTCCTAAGTGGCAGACTTGGCAGGATTTGATAGCAGTCAAACTCAAGCTAGAAAAAAATTTGGCTTGAAAAAGTCATCGCAGTTAACAATTATTGCTTCTTTTTTCATTTATTATTACATCGATGTAATAATTAAACTATGACAGTAAATATTGAATATACCGATGAATTCGGTCAATGGTGGTCAAACTTAACTGTAACCGAACAAAATGATATTGCTGTTGTAGTAATGCTTTTAGAGGAAAAAGGAGTTAGTTTGGGATTTCCTTATTCTTCTAAAATCAATGGTTCTAAGCATTCGGGTATGCGAGAGTTACGAATTCAATCTCAAGGAAACCCAATTAGAATCTTCTATATGTTTGACCCCAGACGTACCGCAATTTTACTCATTGGTGGTGATAAGACAGGAGATAATCGTTTCTACGAACGTTTCATTCCAATAGCAGACAAACTTTACGACATTTACCTTCAAGAAATTAAACGGGAGGGTTTAATTTGAGCGGACATCATCCTTTTTCTAAATTAACGGCTGAATTCACTTCCTCACGCCGAGAAGAAATAGCTAATAAAGCATCAAAATTGAAAACAGAAATGGCTTTAAACGAATTGCGTCAGGCTTTCCAACTCTCTCAATCAGAATTAGCTTCAAAGCTTAACGTCAAACAACCAGCGATTTCTCGTCTCGAACAACGTACTGATATGTATATTTCTCACCTACGTCAAATTATTGAGGCTATGGGAGGGCAGCTAGATGTAATTGCTCGTTTTCCTGATGGTGAGGTGAAAATTACCAACTTTGACTTTACGAATTTTTCTTCAACCAATTCTGCTGACTCTGCTTTCAACCAAGAGGAGTAACTAACCCGTATTAGAGTCACTGATAAGCTAACGCTTTCTCAATTAAATTGAAAATTAGAGCGTGAATTAAGTCATTCTTTTTCTATCAAAGAATGACTTTTTTATTAGTAATGAAAATAGTAGATAAAGTTATCTATCCAATTGTTACTCAAACAAGATCGGTAGCAGGATTTTACATTGGTGCGATCGCCAGGCAGAGGGACAGTTACGGCCTAGTTACAGACATTGACCCTGGAAGTTACCGCTCTGTTACTGTTGACTGGGACAAAAACGAGCCATTTGCCTACACGGAAGACGAATTAAGAGTATTAAAGATCGAGGTTGTCGAACAATTATTGCCGTCGAAAACTATTGTCTCCATGCCTCCTGCTACTACGGTTCTTTTGACAGATGGAGAACAGGTAAAATTCAAGCCCCAAGAACTTTTCTTGGTTAAAGAAGTTAGCGATCGCACTTTGATAATTGAAAATGCGACCACGAAAGAAACTTATCAGTTCGAGCTAAATAGTTTTCCAGGTAATATATTCGCACATAAAATAGAGTTACCTGAAGCAACTGTAATACCTGTTGAAGAATTACCTTTGAGTCTACAGGAGCTTCAAATTAAAGCAGAACTTTGGCTGGCATTAAATTTCAACCCAATTTTACTGACTAGTTTGACTCCCGCCATCGAGCAAAGACTTAAGGAGCAATATTCACAAAGTCTTCAACAGTCTTTTATTTCCAGCGATCTAGACTTGGCATGGTCGGTAGCATTCGAGCAGTACTTGAAGGAACAAGCTCGAAAGATAGGTCTGTTTGGACTCAAAATCGCTACAAAGATGCTTTGGTACGCAGAAGAGCGATCGCTCTTTGGTCAAATTACCAACATTGATTATCGTCAGCAAAGTTTTTCTCTTCAGTGGGACAACGTAAAGCAGTCGTGTCTGACTATTTTTGAGATGAAAGCACTTGCGATCTCTGCGGTCAGCTTCGTTCGTCTGTCTGACAATGTAGCCTACGAAGTTAGTAGTGACTGCTCTTATCTAAACGCCTATATCGGCTTTAGAACGAAAAAATTAGCTAAGGCATGGCTTAGAAGGATTAAAAAAATTGTAGGCAGGTTAAGTAACCTAAAAGACTATCGCGTCACTAAATCTGATTCTCAATTGGAAACTAAATGGGAGTATCGAGTCGAACAGTTTCGCTGTAAAAGTATGAAAAAACGCTTGCAGAGTTTGGAGATAGTTAGTCAGTTGAATTTAGACAAGATGCCTCCTAAATAACGAGCGAAAAATTAAATCGATCTTCATCTAGCTAACGCTTGTCAGTTGAAACTTATTTTTGATTGACAATAAAAGCGTATGTATGATGCAAATTTAACTAAAACACAGCCGATTGCTACAACTATAGATAATAATTTAGATCCAAACACTCTAGAAGATAAATTACAGGACAAGTTACAACACATAATTTCATCCTTTGAACTAGAACTAACTCAAAGCCAACAGAAAGCACTAACTAAACTCTGGCAGTTTGTTCATTCTTCAGAGCATTTTTTTCTCCTGGCTGGTTATGCAGGAACGGGCAAATCTACCATTGTTTTTGCTGTTATTAAAGAGTTAGTCCGCTTGGGTAAAAGAATTGCCATTACCGCCCCAACTAATAAGGCAGTAGAAGTAGTTAGAAGCATAGCTATCAAACAAGGTCTTTCTGTAGACTGTTTTACGATTCATCAGTTGATGGGTCTATCTGTGGTAGACAAACGAGGTAAACGCAGTTTAGAGCAAACTACTCCCAGCAAACTATACCTGTACGATCTGATTTTTCTCGATGAATGTTCTATGGTAGGCAAAGAACTCTGGAATTCGATTACTAGTCAATTTCTCGATCGCAACTTAATACTATCCAATCGAAAGTTGATTCTCATGGGCGATCCCGCTCAACTCTATCCCGTTGGAGAGGGATTGTCTCCTACTTTCAAAGTTCAGCAGAAGATAGTAATGAAAGAAGTAGTCAGACAAACAGGAGATAGTCCGCTTCTCGACTTCGTTACTGCCACGAGAACGGCAATTAAATCTAAATCTCAAATATTTCACCCAAAATCTCGTTCTAACGCAGATAAGGCTAGCGGTGCGTTTAAAGTCAATAGAAAAACCTTAGTTACATATGCTTTAAAACAAATAAAAGCTAACTTCGATCGCGATCCCAACTGCTTTAGAATTCTTTGCTATACCAATAAACAAGTCAACTACTATAACCGAATTATTCGTCAAGAGATTTACGGACAAAATAGTCCCAGATACGTTGTTGGTGAAAGGTTAATTGCTAAAAAAGCCATATTTAACCCCGAAGGGAAAATGATCGTTATTTCCACCTCTACTGAATTTACCATCCTCGATGCAGTTGAAATCGAGTACTTCAACTATAAAGCTTACCGCATCAAAGTTAGTGATGATAAATCTATCAAGCAAATATATGTCCTGCATGAGTCGGAACAGAAAAGATTTCAAAATGACTTAGAAGACAAGCTAAATCTTGCCAAGAAAAAACCGTTTTTCTGGTATAGATACTACCAGTTTAGAGATAAAATCTTTGCCGAAGTAGATAACTGCTACGCGCTCACCGTACACAATTCTCAAGGTAGCACGTTCTCTGAAGGCGCAATTGATAGTAAAGATTTACTCAAACGATTATATGTCGGGGATGAATCGGAGAGGAAAAAACTCAAAGAATACCATCGGCTTTGGTATGTAGGCAGTTCCAGAATGCAGCATAAATTATTGTTTACGTAGGCTCCAATCAATTTATGAAACCCCTGCTCTCGAACCTGGCTATCGCCATATTGACAGTGACTTTCAAATAATCATCATGACCAACACTACCGTTACTAAAGAGAAAAAACCTAGAACCAGTTCTAGAAAAAAGACTACAGCTTCCGCTACCAAAACTAGTAAAACGAAAACAGCTAAATCGGAAAATAGCAAATCTAAAAAGATCGAGATCGAGCTATATTGCGATCGCACCGAATTAGAATCTGCACTCACCTACGTTAAAAGAGCCATCCCGCAAAATCCCCATCATCCTCTTCTCAACCACGTATCTTTGATCGCTAATGCCGAGAAAAATACTTTAGATCTGACTACTAGTAGTCTTGAGTTTGGCGCAAATACCAAAATTAAAGCCAAAGTCAGTCAAGCTGGTCGATTAACCGTCTCTTTAGAAGTTTTAGATAAGCTGATTAAAAAGTTTCCTCAAGGTCGAATTAAACTTACAGCAATAGTAACTGAAGTCACAAAAGAAAAGGATTCGGATTGGCAGGGGGATAGTTGCCAACTTATTTTAGCTCCAGATAACGAGGATGTCCAATTCGAGTTAGAGGCTTGTCTGAGTGATGAATTTCCCACACTACCTCAAGTCACTAGCAGATTACTGACCATTCCTGCCAGTATTTTACTCAAGCAGATATCTAGCGCCTTAATTAGCGTTGCCAGCAAACAGGATAACAAAATGCTGACTGGAGTTCGCTTTAAGTTTACTGTTGATGACAAAAAGTTGGCGAGAATTGACACTATTTCTACCGATAGCAGCCGACTTACTTTTACCACTTCCCTTCAACCCATGAATAAGGTGAAACTGACTACCGATGCTAGTTTTACTCTATCTGCTAAGGTACTCAAAGAACTAAAAAACAGTTTGACTGCCACATCATCCGAGCAACAAATCAGAGTTTACTACGATGAATTAGAAACTTCTTCTGAATCTCAAGCAAAAAGTGCTGCGGTGATGTTTGCTTGGGATGATAAACGCATTGTTGCTCTCGTGATGCAGGGTGATTATCCCGACCTTTCAGCAGTAAGGGAAATGGTCGAGAAAAATGACAAAATAGCTGTATTTAATAGACCTACTCTACTGCAAAGTTTACAGAGATTGGCGGTACTTAGCGAAGGTAAGAATAAAATACTGCACATATCCCTAGCCGATGAGCGAGCTAGTTTTAAGGTGCAGCGTAGTGGCATCGGTAAAGGTCAAGAAAGCCATTCCATTGTCATGTCGGGAGAAGCAGCATCGATTCATTTTAATATCAAAAATCTGCTCGATATCGTCAGCACGATTGAATCTGATGATGTTTGTTTAAAACTGCTAGATAGTCAAAGTCCCTGTTTGATAGAAGCTTATGGTACTTACGAGTCATCAACCATCCCAGTCAAAGTAGAACATATTATCGCACCTTTGTTGGTGGAGTAAATTCTTAATCTACACACAAGAACAAAGATATTAAACCGTACAATGATATAAATTAAAGATAGGTTTGTTAGCCAAAAAACTATGACTACAGCTACTACTAGGTTAACTTTAGATGAATACCTTGCCTATGACGACGGTACTGACAACCGCTACGAATTGGTGGATGGAAAATTAGTTGTCATGCCTCCAGAAACAGACCGCAATAATTTAACTCATTCGTCACAAGGATACTGAAATTGTCGTAACGGGAAATCGTACCAGAGTCAGATTGCCCGATTTGATGATTTTAACTGAAGAGTTGTTAGCAGCAATTGGCGGAAGACGAGCTACTATCACCCCTGATATGCCTTCACCCGCTTTAGTTGTAGAAGTGGTATCTCCTGGTAAGGAAAACGAAGACCGAGATTATCGCTATAAAAGATCTGAATATGCTGCTAGAGGCATAATTGAATACTGGATTGTCGATCCCCAACGAGAGAAAGTAACAGTGTTGTCTTTAGTAGATGGATTATACGAGGAAACTGTATTTGAGGGAAGTCAACAAATAATCTCAACTATTCTGACCAACTTTCACGTTTCGGCAGCAAAAGTTTTAAATTTCAATGACAATTAAAGTTCATGCAGCCCAGAAACTCTCAGGAGCAAAAGGTACAGGAGCAATCATTCTTTTCTTCAACTCTGCTTCAGCGATCGCAGCCGTGGGCTTTAATTGCTGCCAATACTCCCTAGTGATTCGATAAAGCGATCGCACGTAAGCAAATCGCTCGATCGCTTCAGTAGATGGAAAAGGAGAGACATCTGGATGTTCGCGCTTGATTAGTTCTCGATAGTTGGCTTCTAATTCGGTTAAGGTCAAAGGAGAACCCAAAATTCTCATGGCCGGACTCTCTTCCGTACCATTGAGGGGCAATCCTGCTGGTAACAAACGATTGGTTAAAAGTAATACGGAAAAGTTTTTAGATTCTTCCAGTTTTTGTTTTTTCTGCTCTAATTGCCGTTCTTTTTCTTGCAATTGTGATTCTAATTCTTCGATTTGCTCGATTGCATTTTGTAATTGAGAATATACGGGATTTGAAGAGTCTTCAACTTCTGGAAATGTTGCTCCCGAATTAATGTTTGGTAACTCTTCAATTTTTCGCTCGCTAGAAACTGGCAGTTGTTTTCTCTCTAGATTGTAATTATCTCCTGCCCTGGGCGATTGCGACCATTGCAACTGAAACTTGGCTGCTGCAATGGCAAATCGACAACGATTTAATTTATTAGTCAGCTTCAATCCCGTTGCTTTTTGTACGGTTTTAATAGCAGAAGCAGACCAAGTTGCCCTGACTCTTTTGTAATAAGAAAGTAATAAAGTTTCTGATTCAGAAAGACAGGGATTTAAGTTAATTAAAATCTGAAGTATACGAGAGGAAACTTGAGTGGAGGATAGTTCAAATTCTTGAGATCTTGAGTTATCCAAAGCTTGCCGTTCTTCTAGTTGCTTTAATTCCATTTTTTTCCTTAATTATTTATTTTTAGTAACTATTAACCCAGGCGATTATTCGGATACTTATTCCGTTCTTTACTGTCATTTTTAGCGCTCGAAGTTAAGTATTCTAATTATCAGTTACTTCATTTATTTCATCTTGTTGATGCTCGTCTTCCATCGCAATACCCAAACTTGAAAGTGCTAATTTATCTGCTTCTGAGTTTACTTCTACATCGTTTAATCTCAATAAATTCGATTGCTTATTTCTCTGGTTTGATAAAGTTTCAGAAAAGCTAGCAAATTGAGGAGTAACTGGTTTAAATCCACTAATTTTGGGAGCAGTAATACTCTCTACATTTAAGGCTCTTGTGGATGTAGCAATGGCAAATTGATTGACAAACTCCTGTACTTCTTGTAACACTTCGGCATAAGTCTCTTCAGCCGCAATTTTCATTTTTTCTTGCAAATAGTGATTGAATCTAATTCTAAACTCATGCTTGGCTGCATCGGAAGCTATTTGAGCTTGAGCGTCGGCCGCACTAATTGCTAATTTTTCTAGTCCGTCGAGAAACTTTTGATGATTAACGTTGACATCTTTTTGATGGTCGTAATTCATTTTTTTCTTGATTCGTGAAGTGAGCGGAGAAATACTTTTGAAGCTTTTTATAGCTACATATTTATTCATTACTTCTGAAAAGTATCACTGAATTTATAACTTACTTGAGATTTTAAAATCTTCTTAATAATTGCAACTGTTGACACAATAAATTGCGTAACAATGCAAGATTATTGCCTAGTTTATTGCATTTATCAAAGGAATTAAATTCTAAGGGGGTCTTTATATTTAAGTTATCTTCTCTTGCCGAGGTGTATCGGTAACAGAAGACCCCCTTAGAAATTTTTACCTCCTCTCTTATTTATCTTGCAAGTATGGAGTGATGAAGTAATTTTAAATATGCAACAATCGATGTTTACCTGCAATTATCTTAATTAATATTTGTCATCAATAAAAAATCGGAAAATTTCTTCCCTAACGGGATTGCACTCAAAAGGTCGATTGGATATGCTCTCGGTTAGAGAGCATCCCTCGACCTCAAAATTTAGTTTCACTTCATATAACAAAGTAATGAAATCTCTCCCTCTTAAATACAGACCGCAACAGCTAGAGGACTTAATCGGACAGGAGTTTATTAAAACAACTCTCAAAAATGCCCTGTCAGCCAAAAAAATCGCACCGGCATATTTATTTGCTGGACCATTGGGAACGGGTAAAACCTCTACCGCCCGAATCTTAGCCAAATCCCTCAATTGTCTGGCAGTAGAACAACCTACAGTCGAACCTTGTGGAGAATGTAGTTCCTGCCGCAGTATCGAACGCAGTAATGCTATTGATGTCACTGAAATTGATGCCGCATCCCACAATAGGGTAGACAATGCCAGAGAATTAATTGAGTTAAGTCACCTCGCTCCCGCTCAAGTTCGCTACAAAATGTTTCTTATCGACGAGGCGCATGGATTAACCACTGCCGCTCAAAATGCCCTACTCAAGCTGTTAGAAGAGCCACCTGCTAGAACCATCTTTATTTTATGCACTACAGAATTGCATAAAGTCCTGCCAACAATCGTTTCTCGCTGTCAGCTATTTAACTTTAAATCTCTCTCTCAAACTGCTGTAGTAGAGTATTTAAGCCAAATAACTGCTGCTGAAGAGATTGATATTACGACTGAAGCGATCGCTGCTATCTCGAAATCGGGTTTGGGTAGTCTCAGAGATTCCTTACAGCTCTTGTCTCAACTTCAAGTGTTACAGCAACAAATTACCTTAGACACCGTAATTGAAGCTGTTGGCGGCATTAGTTCTCAAGAGCTGTGGAAATTGATGACGAACTTAGTTAAAGAAAATATCCTCAACGTACTGCTAATTGCCAGAAATCTCATCCAAATGGGAAAATCACCTCAATTAATCCTCCAAGATTTACTCACTTGTCATCGAGATTTATTGTTAGTTAAAGCAACTCAAAAAGATGGCAAGGATTTGCTTTCTAGTAATCTCGAATATAGCAAGCTGTCCCAATTAGCCAACAAAATTAGTTGGCATCGCATCGAACGCAACCTCGAACAACTCCAAAAGAGAGAGCAGCAGCTTCGATTTAGTATTAACAATGCCGTTTGGTTGGAAACTTGTCTGTTAAATATGATGGACTCTACCAGCATCAATGAAACTCAAACACTCGAACATAATCGACAACACCGAACCTTACCCCATAAATCGACTGCCAATCTGGGGGACTTGTGGGCAAAGATCGTTAATAGTACCAAGTCATCTAACCAAAAAATGCTGTCTCATGCCAGTTTAATTGGCTTGGATCGAGAGTTGAATTTTGCCGTTCTAGCAGTAGAACCCAAGTACTTAGCTAAGTTTCAGAAAAACGTTACTCATCTCTCTCGCATCATAACCCACTGTTTGAAACAACAGCAGCCTATTGAAGTCATTATTGAGGAGCAGCAATGATACTAACATTAGTAGGAGACGATCGCCATCGTATTGAAAAGGAGATAAACAAGTACAAGCATAAAATTCCCCAACAGTGGCAAACCCTCAACTACAAGCGTTATAGCTGCGACACATTATCAGAAGCGATTATTGATGCCGTTAGTATCAGTTTCGGTAACTGTCATAAAGTAGTAGTCATCGAAAATTGTAACTTTAGAGAGTTTGGGGAGTCTGGTTTATCATTGCTAGAACCCATTGCCAAATTACCCGAATCTACTCATTTAATCTTTACTGCTAATTCTATAGATCGGCGACTGAAAGTATCTAAATTCCTGCTCGAACGGGGAAAAGTAGTCGAATACAAATTGATTCCTCCTTGGCGGGAGGATTTACTTATTCTAGCCGTAGAAACAGATGCCAAAAACATCGGATTAAAGCTCACAAAGGATGCTACTCGATATTTAGCTAATGCCATTGGCAATGATTCAGAACGCAGAGTGAAAGAGATAGAAAAGCTCGGTATCTACGCTCTCGATTCTAAATTAAACAAGTCTCAAGTAGCTAATTTTGTGCCAATTAATACTCAAACTAGCTTGCAGTTAGCTGCTGCAATTAAAGCAGGACAGGCTTTATTAGTTGCTCGACTAATTGAAGAACTTTTAGCTAAAGGCGAACCTCAATTGAAAATTATTGCGACTCTCATTACTCAATTTAGGACTTGGTTGTGGACGAAATTGGCAATTGCCAAAGGCATCAGAAGCAATGCTGACATCGCTAAGCTTGCCAATGTAGGAAACGTCAATCGAATCTACTATCTTCGCCAGGAAGTAGCCCAATGTTCTCTAAAGAGCTTATCCCAGACCGCAGTTCTTTTATTCGAGCTACAGGTAGCCTGTCAACAGGGAATGAAAGGCGATTCTGTACAATCTAGATTATTAATTGCTTGTCAAGCGTTTCACAAAATTTAAATTTGAGCAGGCGTAACTATTGTGGGAAATATATCTCTCAATGATGCCCTAGCAATTGTCAGTCCAGATAGTCCTGAAGGCAGAACTCTATGGGTCAGATACCTGATTGATTGGACCTTTTGGAACCACGTTCGCACAATCGCAGCACTATTGACGGCGATACTGTTTACGATCGCGCTTTGCCGAGGAGTAACGCTTGAGACGAATGTTTAAAAAGTTTTTTAGAGAATGAAATCCAGAAAACTTTTTGCTGTTACACCTACATGGTATAGTTTACCAAAAAGTTTTTTACATCACTGACTACAGATTTTGCCACTACCTCATTACTTTGGAGAGTCTAAATGAAACCATTAGTAGATATCACCCCATTTTGTGAGAGGCCTCTTAGCGTGTGAGAACGTATCTATGACTGTTTCGGCGAGACCTATTACTTCAAATCTACCTCTCCTGGAGACCAAGCTCTACCTCCCCAAATGGTCTGCTGACCGGGTCTCGCGCCCGAGGCTAGTCAATCGTATCCACCCGAAGCGCAAATTAACGCTGGTCTCAGCCCCGGCAGGTTTTGGCAAAACGACGCTGCTAGCAGAATGGGTAGCGGCCATGCCGACGAGACCCGTTGCCTGGGTCTCCTTAGATCGAAGTGACAACGATCCTGCTGTTTACTGGACCTACCTGATCGCCGCTCTAAATAAAATTCAACCCAGACTAGGTGAGCGCTCGCTCTCGTTACTGCGATCGCCCCAGCCACCCCCAATTGAGTCGGTCTTGATGACGTTGCTCAACGAGCTTACTGCAGTTAAAGAGGATTGTGCTGTGATCCTCGATGATTACCATGTAATCGAGACACAGGCAATTCATGACGGGATCGGCTTTTTGCTCAGCCATTTGCCGCCCCAAGTGCATCTGATCGTCGCCAGCCGTGCCGACCCGCCCTTATCTCTAGCCCGTTTAAGGTCTCATGGAGAATTGACCGAGCTCAGGGTGAGCGACCTGCAGTTCACCCCGGAGGAAGCGGCCGCTTTTCTGAGCCAGGTGATGGGATTAGAGATTTCGGCAGGAGAAGTGGCCGCCTTGGAGCAGCGAACCGAGGGCTGGATTGCAGGGCTGCAACTAGCGGCGCTATCCCTACAGGGGCGCGAGGATATCCCTGATTTTGTGGCGGCTTTTTCAGGGGACGATCGCTACATTGTGGACTATCTGATGGAAGAAGTCTTGGAGCGGCAACCGGATAGCGTTCGTCGCTTTTTGCTGCAAACCGCTATTTTGGAAAGGTTGAGCGGTTCTCTATGTGATGCTGTCACCGACCAAAACGATGGACAGGAAATGCTGGAAACGCTAGAGCGTGGCAACCTGTTTATCATTCCGCTGGATAACAAGCGCCAATGGTACCGTTACCATCACCTGTTTGCCGATGTCCTTCAGGCTCATGCCCTGATGGAGTGGCCAGAACGCTTACCCAGCCTACACGGACAGGCAAGTAGATGGTACGAGCAGAATGGTCTCTTCTCTGATGCGATTCGTCATGCCCTAGCTGCCCAGGATTTTGAGCGAGCGGCAGGTCTAATAGAGCAGGTGTGGCCTACCATGCGTCGGCGTCAGCAGGAACCTACGGTGCTGGGCTGGATCGAGGCGATCCCTGATGCAATTCTTCGCAATCGGCCTGTTCTCAGCGTTGCCTACGCGCTGGTGCTACTGAATGGTGGCCAGCTAGATGCGGTAGAAGCCCGTCTGCAAGATGCAGAACGGTGGTTAGGCGAAGGGGGAAAAATAACTGCCTTAGATAAATCGCTTGCATCCTCTGCCACTGAGCGGATCGTAGTGGACGAGAAACAGTTTAGGGCTTTACCGGCAACGATTGCGAATACCCGTGCCTATTGGTCTCAATCGATTGGTGACGTGGCCAGCACCGTAACCTATGCCCAGCAGGCCCTCGATTTGCTCCCAGCAGATGAAGAGTACGAGCGAGGAGCAACCGCAGCGCTTCTCGGACTGGCCTACTGGAGTAGCGGCAAGCTTGAAGCTGCGTACCGTTCTTTTGCTGAGGGGCTAGACACGTTTAAGCAGATGGGCGGCACCCAGACGACAGTTGGCGGTACCTTGCTTCTGGCAAATATGGGCGTCGCGCGGGGTCGTTTTCGTCAGACGATTAGGCTCTGTGAGCAGGCTCTAGAAATAGCGACGCAGCAGAGCGAGGCCGTACTATCTGGCGCAGCAGAGCTATATCTTACCTTGAGCGAGTTGCGCTACGAGCAGGGCGATTTAGAAGCTGCCAGTCAGCTGCTTTTACGAGGGGAGGAACTGCGTCAGCAGATTTCTTTGCCAGTTTCGGAATATCTTTGGGGCGTTATGTGGGCACGACTGGAGACAGCTCAAGGCGACCTGGAGGCTGCGCTTCATCAGCTATGTGAGGCGGAGCGACTGTACTACAATACGCCCATTCCAAATGTGCGTCCGGTTGCCGCGCTGAAGGCGCAAACTTGGGTTAAACAAGGTAGGCTGGCAGAAGCACTTAGCTGGGTACGCGAACGGGGCCTGTCTGTAGAGGATGAACTGAGCTATCTGTGCGAGTACGAACACATTACGCTAGCTAGAATACTGATTTGTCAATACAAGCTTGATGGGCAAAGTCCTTCCTCTGAGAGACCCTACCTAGAAGAGAGAATTCAACAGAGTATCGATCTACTCGCCCGACTCCTGGAAGCTGCAGAAGCGGACGAGAGAACCGGCAGTACCATCGAAATTTTGGTAGTCCAAGCGCTGGCCTACGAAGCGCAGGGTGATTTCGCAGGGGCGATCGCACCCCTAGAACGTGCCTTAATCCTGGCCGAACCAGAAGGCTATGTTCGGATCTTTGCAGAAGCTGGAACCCCGATGGTGCGACTGCTGCGGGAGGCCATGACTCGCAGCATCACGCCAACTTATACCCATCGGCTATTAACCGCATTAGAAACTTGGGGGCAGCCACAGGATAATGCTCCCACTGCTTCTGTTGTCCCTGCTCCACAGCCGCTGATCGAACCTCTTAGCCAACGGGAGCTGGATGTTCTCCGATTGCTTAATACTGAACTATCCGGCCCCGAAATCGCCCGTGAACTGGTCGTAGCTTTGAGTACAGTGCGTACCCATACCAAGCATATTTATAGCAAACTCAATGTCACCAATCGTCGAGCCGCTGTGAAACGAGCCGTAGAGCTAGAGCTGATTTAGGAGTTCATCCTCACAAACCCCCTCCATAAATCCCTACATCCAATCCCCACATCTGGGGACAACGGCTCCCCACATCCGTTTGTATTTTGGAGTTGTTAACGCCAATCGGGATCAGAGCAGGCGATCGCCCAAACGCACCCCGATAATCCTCAGCAGTTGGGAGAGTGATTATACTGAATGCGTCTAATTAATCACCCATCTCGGGGTATTAGGTAGACGTAATTCCACCTATTTACCTCAGGCAGGATCTTAGGTAGATACTGTCCCTCTAATAAGAGTTATGCATTTGGAGCTTTTAGCACATGAATCAACATCCAATAGAAATTCAGATAGAAAGAGCAGATAAGGCAATCGTTGCAGAGGATTTCGATACGCTCTTGCACATATACACAAAGGACGCAATCTTGGTCATCGAACCAGGGAGAATCGCGCAAGGTCGAGAGGCAATACGAAAAGCCTTTGAATCTATCGCAATATATTTCAAGAACGGGTTGCAGGTGAGGCAGAATGGCATGGAAATACTTGAATCAGGTGATATCGCCTTAGCTTTAGCCAATACACTGATTTCTGCTCCCAATCTGCCGGAAGTTGAACGCAAAGCAACCTATGTATTTAACAAAGATTCAAATGGAACTTGGTTGTGCTCAATTGACAACTCATACGGACATGAAATTATTTCAAAAAATGCCTAACAAACGTATGCAGCGGATCTGGCTGACGCTAGGCCGCTGATGCTGGACGTTAAACGGCATCGGAAACGTATGCTAGGCCTCAGGGGAAGGGCCGCTTTCGACCCATTGCTGCCGTTCGCAAATTCCCCGCTCTAGGCGCACAAGTCAAACACTCGAATATTCACAAGGAGACACCTGCAATGAAGCACTACTTCCACCCGATGAGTAGAGGCGCTACGACCGACTGGATGCTCACAGAGCTTGAAGCTCCCCATGAGAAGATCATCATCGATTTTTTCGCGGGCGAGAATAACTCGCCGGAATATCGCGCAATCAACCCAATGGGAAAGGTTCCAGCTCTTGAGGACGATGGCAGGATCGTGACTGAGACTGCAGCGATCTGTGCGTACTTGGCTGACAAGTACCTTGACAAGGGTTTTGCCCCGGCGGTGAGTTCCACTGATAGGGCGCGTTACTACCGCTACCTTTTCTTCCCTGGGACGACACTTGAACCGATGTTCTCGATCGATCAGCTTGGGATCACCGATTTCAACCCTCAGTCAGTTGGCTGGGGAGATATGGATCGTTGCATGGCTACGGTGGAGTCAATGACCCCCACATCCGATTGGGTGATGGGCGAGCAGTTTACCGCAGCCGACGTAGTATTTGGTGGCACTTTGGATTTTGTAATGCAGTTTGGATGGTTGAAGGACGCCTCACCGACAGTCGCGGCATACGTGAAGCGTATTAGGTCTAGACCCGCCTACCAACAGACACATCTCGAATCGTAGTATGAGTAAACGATCCCTCGTCGAAACCTCTCGGCGCTTGATCGAGCTCGGTGACCGCACTGGGACTGATCAGAAAAAAACCGACGATACTTGATCCGTGGACGTCCGGACCTGGCCGAAAGTGGACCTTCAGGATGGGGTACGGTAGGCTTTCGGCGTCATCCCCGTCAGTTGCCGAAATTTTCGCCCTAAATGACTGTGGCTATTGAAACCGCACTCAAGCGCGATCTCCACAATTGACCGATCGCTCTGTCTTAGTAGTACCTTGGCCTGTTCTACCCGTTGTTGCAGCAGATATTGATAGGGCGACAGCCCCAGTGATTGTTTAAAGAGGCGACCGAAGTGAAACTGGCTGATATCAACCAATTCTGCCAACTCTACCAAAGTAATTTTACGACATAAATGGGCATCGATATAGTCTAATACTTGCAGGATCTGACGTTGAGGCAGTCCACCTTCATAAACGGGTAACGACGGTCTTGTGGTTGCATGGTGGCGTAGCAAATGAACCGCTAACACGTTGGCGAGGGATTCAATATACAAATGGCTGCCAAACGATTCACGCTGGAGTTCTGTCAGGAGCATTGTCGCGATCGCTTCAATTTGAGAATCACGGGTTTGAAAGGCTGGGACCAGTTCCATGCGATCGCCATCCTTGTCCAACGTTTCCTCCATCACCTGCCGCCAAAACGAAAAACCGATAGCAAGAATGTGCCAAGTCAGCGGGAATTAGATAGCTGCGCAGCCATGTTTTCCCTAAATTGAGGATAAACAGACGAGTTTACGATTTAGACAACATGATGAAATCAAGCCCCAAAAACACAGATTTAGAACGCAAGTCTTTACTATCAACGCTGTGGGTATTTGTTCTTTTGAATATGGTCTATGCCGACATTTTGGGAATGTTACGACCTGGATACTTAGACTTTTTAGATCAGATGAGTCAGCAACTGACAGGCAGTACGGTGTTGTTATTTGCCGTGTTCATGGAGGTCGCGATCGCGATGATTCTCCTATCTCGTGTCTTAGCTTACAAAGCCAACCGCTGGGCGCACTTGATCGCTATTCCGCTCACGATCCTGTGGGTTGTCGTGCCTGCCCTCATGCCGTCCCTGGGAGAGACAACCCCACTCTCTTACGTATTTTTTGCCTCGGTAGAAGTGGTGACAATGGTGTTCATGTTTGGGTACGTGTGGCAATGGCCTCAGCCAGAAAGCAAGTATAATCAGCCCTGGTAGAATTATTAACTTTTGGCGGTAGTATTCCCCTGAAAAATCTTATTTTCTAATAGAAGCGGATTCCCCTATGAAAGCAATCGTTTTGACCCAATACGGATCTCCGGAGGATCTGGAGCTGAAAGATCTTGAAAAGCCTACTCCTAACGATGACGAGGTCTTGGTCAAAGTCCATGCCACCTCAGTTAACGACTGGGATTGGTGTCTTGTCAGGGGTACTCCCTTTTACATTCGATTGCTCTGTGGCTGGCGCAAACCCAACATCCAGATCCCCGGTGCGGAAGTGGCTGGACAAGTCGAAGCAGTGGGGGCAAACGTCACCCAGTTCCAATCGGGAGATGCGGTCTATGGCGACATTTCTGAGTGCGGGTTTGGCGGCTTTGCGGAGTATGTTTGTGTGCCTGAAACCGCCCTGGCTCTCAAGCCTGAGAGTATGACCTTTACTGAGACGGCAGCGATTCCCCATGCCGCGATGTTGGCTGTACAGGGGTTAATTGATGCCGGGCAACTGCAGCCGGGGCAAAAACTACTGATCAACGGGGCTGGTGGTGGTGTGGGTACCTTAGGGGTGCAAATCGCCAAGGCGATTGGGGTTAAAGATGTAACTGGCGTCGATCGCGCCAGCAAATTTGCCCTGATGCGCTCAGTCGGGTTTACTCGCACCATCGATTACACCCAAACCGATTTCACGGAAAGTGAAGAGCGGTATGACATGATTTTGGATACCAAAACGAATCATTCCCCTTTCAAATATTTGCCAGTGCTCAATCCTGGCGGCACTTACGTGACCGTTGGCGGTTTAACGCCACGACTGTTCCAGGTGCTATTACTCGGGCCAATTATTCGCTGGTTGACTCAGAAGACCGTGCATTTGGTTAATCTACAACCGAATAAAGATCTGGCCTATGTAAATGAACTGTTGGCAGCGGGTCAGTTAAAACCGGAGATCGATGGTCCTTATCATCTGAGTGATGTTCCCAGGCTAATTCAGTATTTTGGTGCAGGCCAGCATCAAGGAAAGGTCGTTATTACCCCTGAATCTTGAACGGGATCGCGTTTTTATCTGATTTAGCGGCTCCTTACATGAATCCCCACAAAACTCATTTCTAAATCCTCACATCTAATCCCCACATCTGGGGACAACGACTCCCCACATCCGTTTGTATTTTTAAGTTGTTAACGCAAGCCGTGATTAGAGCAGGCGATCGCAACTCCCATGAGTCAACTACGCAGTTCAGCCGACGATCATCACCCACTTGAATACGAAACTTGTATCAAAAGACATCTCGATCGTCGTTGGAGCCATTGGTTTGAGGGATTCGCGATCGCACTCAAGGACAACGGTGAAACGCTGCTGTCCGGTCCGGTGGTCGATCGGGCCGCCCTGTATGGCTTGCTGATGAAGATGCTTAATTTGGGGCTGCCGCTGGTCTCGGTCATGCCAACCCAACCCGAACGAACAGAAAATTTGGACAAAGGAGAACAAACATGAATTTGCAGAAACAAATACTGGCAATGGAGATGAAAGCTAAGCTATCCACTCTGTGGATGTTTTTCCTACTCAATACGATATTTCGGGATATCCATTGAATTTATTGAGCCTGGCTTCATTGAAAAGGCGATGACCGGGACATTCAATGGGACTCAAATCACAGAACATCTGCTGCTGTTGGGTGGTTTCGTGGCCGAAGTGCCGATCGCCATGGTTCTCCTCTCTCGACTATTGCCCTATGGCGCAAACCGTTGGGCGAACATCATCGCCGCTGTGATTACCCTCTCGTTTGAAATCAGGAACGGCACCACCGATCTGGACGATACCTTTCACATGGTCATAGAAATAGCCGCTTTGTTATTCATCATTTGGTCGGCCTGGCGGTGGCGGAACCCAGCTCCCAAGCACTACTCAACCCGTCAGGAAGCATAATTTTAACGGACGCGCCCCAGATGCGAGAAATGAAGAAACCGTTTAATTCAACCAACGAGGATGTGATGAACACTTCAGCTAAATTTTGGAACAAAATCGCCGCAGGTTATTCAAGACAACCTATCGCGGATGAAGCAGCCTACCAGAAAAAACTGAATTCCCAACTAACAATTAAATGCATCCGGAGCAAATAGTCGAACATTAATGATTTTCCTAAATTGAGAATTGGATATCACAAACTAAAAATTATGAAAGCAATGGAATGGACAATCGGATGGTGGCGAGTCTCTCTTCAACGAGTTTATCCTACAGTCGCACAACTGTCTCAAACCTATGATAAAGCTGCTTTCAGATGGCATGAACATCTTCGTCTTCTAGGATATTGCCATGCCTATCGGAAGCTGTGGAAATCACTAAAAGATGACGATCTTCTGCCTCACTGGCAAGACAATTCGGCTATTTGTGATTGTGGAATTGGCACAGCAGCATTTAGCCTGGCATTTGCTCAAACGATCGATCCAACAACGCACATTACTGGAGTTGATATTTCCCCTCAGATGCTTAAAATTGCTCATCAAAAATTAAGTCAAACAAACGTTAGTCATCAAATCTGCCAAAGTGACCTAAGGAGGTTGCCATTTGCAGACGAATGCTTCGATGGGGTCATCAGTGCCCACGTACTCGAACACTTGCCTAATCCAGAACAGGGGTTAAAGGAAATAGTAAGAGTTTTACGTCCAGAGGCACCATTAATCCTTGCTGTTACTCAGTCTAATTTAATAGGCAGGTTGATTCAGTGGCATTGGGGCAATCGTTGTTTTTCTCCAGAAGAACTTTCAGAATTGATGTATAAAGCAGGACTCATCAATTTGCAGTTTTTTCCCTTTCCAATGGGATTAACTCGCTTCACGAGCTTTGTTTGTATCGGATTTAGAAGCTCAATGTAAGGGATACGCAGAGATTGCCCAAAGGGCAGTGGCAGAGCCAATCGCTCTTGATAGATTTGAGAAGAATGAGCTATGAATTTAGAACTAGACCACGTTTTTATTCTGGTAAAGTCAGAAGCTAGGGTAGCAGATTTACTAATTGCTAAAGGGTTTGAGGAAGGGACTCGAAATATACATCCAGGTCAAGGTACTTCTAACCGTCGCTTTTTTTTCAGTGATGGAATGCTGGAGTTCATCTGGGTTCGCGATGTAGCAGAAACCAAAAATGGCACTGGTCGAGATTTGCTGTTTCCAGAAAGAGATACAAACCCTATTGCATCACCATTTGGGGTTATTCTACGGCGAAAAGACAGGAGCGATTCGCCACCGCCAAAGATGCCGTTTAATGGCTGGAGTTACCAACCCACCTATTTCGAGCCACCAAACGCTTTTCATGTCGGAGCAAATTCCCATAATATATCCGAACCCCTCTGCATTTATGTTCCCTTTACTCTACCCAAATCTTCAGTCAACAAAGGAAAAATCAATAGTTCTTTTGCTATTAGTAATGTCTGCATTCATATACCATCCGCAGATCGCAATGAAGTTCTTGAAGCTGTAGATCGAGCGGACAGACTTTCGATTCAATATGGCAAGGAGCATTTAATGGAAATGGTATTAAACGAGCGCTCCACCAAAAAGGTCGTAGATTTCCGACCGGGAATTCCTTTGATTATGTACTGGTAGTTAGAACCTCAACAACAGGAGAAAAAAATGAATCTCGACAGTAAAATTTTTCGACAAGATAGAAACATTGAATCGCCAGGCAAATATTATTATTGGTGCGTTAACTATCGCTATTCCCAGGGGTCAGTTTAAAAGCCAGTAATTCACCTTTTTCATTAGTCAGTAATTATAAAAAAAAATAGGCTTTTGAAACACAAAAATCTTGGATTAACAGCAAATTTGACGAGCGAGAATCAAGAATAATTATGTCGATCTATTTATATTTAAGTAGTCAAAAAATTTTATTATTTCACTCGAAAAAAAGAGGATAAAAATATGCCGAAAAATATAATGAATTGGCTAACACTTAAGATATTTTTTTACTTGTTGATATTTTATTTGATTGCGGATGTCATTAATTCACTTAACGAGCGCTCGCCAGAAAATTCTGCCTCAATAATCGATCGAATAACATTAATCGCTGAAATAGATCCAAACACTATATATCAAATTGAGCAAGAGGCGAGACAAGAGAGAATCGAACGATTTGAAGAACAGCAACAGCTTTTAAATGAACGCCGACAGCAAAGGAATGAGCAACGACAACAGGAATGGAATGACCGACAACAACAATGGAGAGATAAACATAGAGAACAACAACAAGAATATCGGGAGATGAGAAGTCAGCAGCAAGAAAAAGATCGAGAAATGAGAAGTCAGCAACAAGAAAGAATTCGCCAAAGAAACGAAAGGATTCATCTCCGCCGAGAAAATTTTAAATAAAAATATTTTATATTGCTACTTTAGTAATACATTTTTCTTCAGGCGCTTGCTATATACCGATGCGGTACTAAGCTAGGTTTTTAGAGATGCTATATTTGCCCGCACAATCCTAGAATATAAAGAAGGGTATTAACGCATCTTTATTCAAATGACAGGACAAGAAATAGTTGAAATTTTCCCAGAGTCGCCAACCGAGTTTTTTCTTAAGATAGTAAATGCTCAACTAACTTTTATTGATATTGATGAGGGTGAAAAATCACAGGTAATCCTTCATCTACATGAAATAAATAGGATTCTGAAAAAATTGACTGATAAACAAATCTTAGTTTGTTTTCATCCAATTAAAGCGCAAATAAATAACAATCTACAAGCGGAGAGGACAGTAACATGAATCAATCTGTTGAATTTTGGGACAAAATTGCCGACAAGTATTCCAAACAACCCATTGCTGATGAAGCATCTTATCAAAAAAAACTAAAAGTCACCCAGAATTATTTTAAGCCAGACATCAGCCCAGTCAAGGTGCTGTGAGCCAAAGGAACTGATTGTCAATAATAGGGGCTTCTTCTCAGTAAGCTCAATCAATCTATCAAGTCTTACTATCAACTGGAGTCAGACACAGAAGGGAAAGTTAAAGAAAACAATAAGTTCGCGAAGATATCTTCGCGAACTT
>JASJEI010000266.1 GCA_030064795.1 Pleurocapsa sp. MO_226.B13
GTAGCGGCAAAGATACTCGGAGGGTCGCCTCCTGGAAAAATAGCTCAGTGCCAGGTTCGATAATCAAAAAAGCCTTCTACTCATTGACGGTAGCGGGCTTTTTAGCTTTTTAATTTTTTTGAAAGGTAATTTTGAGACTCTCTTCGTACTACCATTGTGGAGACCTAGCAATTAAAGCCTCTGCTTCATCTTTACTCAAAGGTTTAGAAAAGAAAAAGCCCTGACCATATTCACACTGTAACAAACGGAGTTGAGCTAGTTGGGAAGTAGTTTCAATTCCTTCTGCTATAACATCCATATTTAACATATGAGCTAAAGTAATGATGGCTTTGACAATTGCCGAATGATCATCTGCTTGCATCTGACTCACAAAAGAACGATCGATTTTGATTGTATCTACGGGAAAACGATGTAAATAGCTTAAAGAAGAGTATCCCGTACCAAAATCGTCAATACTAAACTGAATTTGCTTTTTCCTTAGATTGAGAATGATATCCGTAACGGTATTTAGGTTATCAATTAAGATGCTTTCGGTAATTTCTAACTTCAAAAATTTTCCTGACAACCCAGTTTCATTAAGAACATTTTCAACTTCTTCAATTATCTTTGACTCACGAAATTGATGTCCAGAGAGATTTATACTGATTCTAATTGCTGGATGTTCGGGATATTTTAACTGCCAATTGCGTGTAGTTTGACAAGCTTCTTTTAGCAGCCAATTGCTTAAGGGAACAATCAAACCAGTTTCTTCACAAACAGGAATAAAATCTGCTGGCTGAATGTATCCTTTGGTAGGATGATTCCATCTGACTAGGGCTTCAAAACCTGATAAAGTACCCAATTGTAGACAAGTAATTGGCTGATAGAAAACTTCAAACTCTCCTCGCTCTAAAGCTCTACGAAGATTGGTTTCTAGCTCTAATCTTTGCAAGGCCCGATCGCGCAAAGAGTTATCAAATACTTCATAACGTGCTTTTCCCTGTTCTTTAGCACTATACATCGTTAAATCTGCATCCCGCAGAATATCTTCCGGTTTTTCGTAACCCTCAGAAGAAAGAGCAATGCCAATACTAGCAGTAGTAAATAGTTCGTAACCTTCAATATGAAACGGAAAACTCAAAGTTTGATAAATGCTCTCGGCGACTAGAGTAGCTTCAGATTTGCTGGAAATATTTTCGAGTAAAATGGTAAACTCATCTCCACCCAAACGAGCTACTGTATCTGTTGGCGCGATCGATTTTTCTAAACGACGAGCAATCTTAATTAGCAGTTTGTCTCCTATTAAATGACCGACGCTATCATTGACTACTTTAAATCGATCTAAATCTAGAAATAAGACTGCAAACAAATAATTACTCTGACTTTGACTTCTCTTTAGCTGTTGTTGTAAACGATCCATAAACAAAGCGCGGTTGGGTAGTCCTGTTAAAGCATCATGGAGAGCATCGTGAAGTAGTTGCTTTTCCATAGATTTACGTTCGGTGATATCAACTATCTGATTATTAAAATGCAGGGGTTTTCCATCTGCATCTCGAACTACCAGCACCTTAAGCAGAGTATCAACTATTCGACCATCTTTGGCAACAAAGCGTTTTTCAATTTGAAAGTCTGTTTCTTTGCCCTCGATTAATTTTTGTTCTAGATTGCGGTGTATTTCCCAGTCTTCTGGGTGGCCAATTTCTGCAAAAGAGACTTCTAATAATTCTGATTCAGAATATCCTAAAGAATCACATAAAGCTTGATTAACTCGCTGAAATTTGCCTTTGAGAGTGCTTATTGCCATTCCAATCGGGGCCATCTCAAAAGTCAGTCGGAATTGTTCTTCGCTTTTTTTTAGGGCTTCTTCTGCTTCTCTGCGCTTAGTAATATCTTCGGCAATACCTACAAAACGATTTACCTTACCCATTACATCTCTGACAGGAAATGCTCGTACCCTTACCCAACAAATCGTTTCGTCTGGTCTGATGATGCGATATTCTTCTTCAAAATCATCCCCAGTTCTAAACTGGGTTTCAATAGTCGCCAGAGCCTTAAAAGAATCTTCTGGGTGAATAGCAAATAGCCAAGATTGAGGGTCTTCATATAGACTCTGACAACTTCGTCCCCAAATTTTTTCGTAAGTGGGACTGATATAGAGTATTTCGTCAGTCTTGGCGGAAATAACAAAAAAGACTTCGCGGACATTTTCGGCAATCTGCCGAAAACGCTCTTCTCTTTCGGTTAATTCCAAATATTCCGTTCTCAATCTTTGATTTTCGGCTAGTACTTCTTCTACTCGGTTCAAAAGAGAATTTTGCAGCAGCAAAATCCCTGCCATTTCCTGATTAGACATTCAATTGGCTACAAGTGCGGGATTACCCGCTTAGAATGCCCAAATTAAAGCTAAAAGTAACATCTTGTTAGAAAAAGGAAAAAGAAATGAGAAATGAGTAATAAAAAAAAATTGCCGATCGCTAGTTACTGATGAGCGATCGCGGTTTTAATGACTTTGCCCGTAATTAGTCGCTCGTAGTAAGGGGTATTAGTAGCAGGGGATTGGAGAGTTTCTCTATTTGCCAACCAAGTTTTTTGGGTATCGAATAGAATGAAATCTGTTTCTTGTTTGGGAGAGATAACTAGAGGTTTTTGTTGTAAACATTGGCGGGGATGACTACTCAAAGCTTGCCATAATTCTAATCCAGAGAGTTTTTCCGTCTCGACCAATTCTTGCCATAAAAGAGGTAGAGCTATTTCTAAACCAACTACTCCTGGCGGTGCTAAAGCGAAAGGGACGGTTTTTTCTTCATAGGTATAGGCTTGATGATCGATCGCGATCGCATCAATTATTCCTTGTTTAATTCCAGCGATTAATACTTCTTGGTCTTTTTTGTCTCCCAGGGGTGGTTCGAGGCGTAGATTGGGGTCATAACTACCTAAAGCTTCGCTATTCCACAGCAGATGCATCCAGGTAGTGCTAGCAGTTAGAGAAACTCCTCTTTGCTTTGCCTCGGCAATTAGCTCTACACCTCTTTTTGTAGAGACACGCATAATATGAACGGGAGTGGGAATTTCGGCAACAATTTCGATTACCGCTGCCAAGATCGCTGATTCAGAACAGCCAGGGTTTCCTGGCATACCATAACGAATTGAAGCTTCTCCTTCTCGGACTACTCCATCGCCAGCTAACTCATTCTGGTTAAGAGCGATGGCGATTGTTTTTTGCCAAGGTTGTACGTATTCTAATAACTGTTTGAATAAATTTAAATTAGCCAGATTATAGCGATCGCTATAACCGATTACTTCTGGTTTCAATTCTCTCAACTCATTCATTTGTTTGCTTGCAGTAGCCTGAAAAGCTGCCCCCCAAAAATGCAACCGAGACAAAGGAAGAGATCGATCTTTGCTGCGTTGCTTAATAGCGGTCAAGACCTGTAGATTATCGATCCGAGGTACAGTATCGGGTAAGATTCCTACTTGAGTAAATCCCCCCGCCGCCGCAGCTTGAGCCAAATTTAAGAGACTTTCTCTGGCTTCGTTTCCTGGCTCTGAGCTATGACTGTATAAATCTACAAGTCCCGTTCCTAAAATCAAATTTCGTCCTGAAATTATCTGGGTTTGAGCGGGATATTCGCTTAGGCAATCGGCGATCGCTTGAATTTTCCCCTCAAAAATTAACACATCCGACTGGCGATCTATGCCTTGGGAGGGGTCAATTACTCTTACTTGTTGCAGTAGTTCCATTCTTTTTTTTTACTTTTTAATTAAATAGTTGACATCGCATACTGCAAATAACCATAATAATAGTTTGTGTAAACTTTAGCTTTTAAATAAACTCTTGGCTAATGTTATCGTGATCGGAGCCCAATGGGGTGACGAAGGAAAAGGAAAAATAACCGATCTACTCAGTCGCTCGGCAGATGTCGTGGTACGCTCCCAAGGTGGTGTAAACGCAGGACATACGGTTGTCGTAGCTGGACAAACTTTTAAATTGCACTTGATTCCCTCTGGAATTTTATATCCCAGTACGGAGTGTATCATCGGTTCTGGAACGGTAATCGATCCTCAAGTGCTGATTGAAGAAATCAAACAGCTAAAAGCTTTGGGAGTGACAGTAGATAATTTGTACATATCTCAAACGGCTCACATTACCATGCCCTATCATCGCAAGATCGATCGAGCATCAGAAGAAAGTCGAGGAGAATATAAAATTGGCACTACTGGTAGAGGAATTGGGCCTACTTATGCTGATAAATCAGAGCGTACTGGAATTCGGGTTTTAGATTTAATGAATCCCGAACACTTACGAAAGCAGCTTAAGTGGACGATCGATTATAAGAACGTAATTTTAGAAAAACTATATAATCTACCACCTTTAGATTCAGAGCAAGTAATTGCCGAGTATCTAGAATACGCCGAGTTTTTACGACCGTTTGTGGTAGACAGTTCTCTTAAAATATATGAATCGGTAAAAGAGAAAAAAAATATCCTGTTTGAAGGAGCGCAAGGAACTCTACTAGATTTAGATCATGGAACGTATCCCTATGTCACCTCTTCTAATCCCATTGCGGGGGGAGCTTGTGTCGGTGCGGGAGTAGGCCCAACTACTATCGACCGAGTGATTGGTGTGGCAAAAGCCTATACTACTCGCGTTGGGGAGGGTCCTTTTCCCACCGAACTGAATGACAGAGTGGGAGAACTATTAGGAGATTTGGGCGCAGAATTTGGCACGACAACAGGTCGCCGTCGCCGTTGTGGTTGGTTTGATGCTGTAATTGGTCGTTATGCAGTCCGAATTAATGGCTTAGATTGTCTAGCAATCACTAAATTAGATGTATTGGATGAGTTAGAAGAAGTAAAGGTCTGTGTGGCATACGAAGTTGATGGCAAAATTTGTCATCATTTTCCTACCAATGCTACTCAGTTTGCTAGCTGCAAACCAGTTTACAAAACTCTACCAGGTTGGCAAGAATCTACTACGGGCTGTCGTTCTTTATCAGACCTGCCCCAAAAAGCTCTTAATTATCTTAAATATTTGGCGGAATTAATGAAAGTTCCCATTGCCATTGTTTCAGTTGGGCCAGGGCGCGATCAGACAATTATTGTTGAAGATCCAATTCACGGGCCAAAGAGAGCATTGCTAGATGCAGATGGTATCCCAGTAGAACTTTAGCGTTGCTATTGAGGAAGCAAATTGTAATGAAGATTGAAGACAAATCTTCAGCCAAATAATTGAAATTTTTAACCATATTAGTTACCACCAAATCAATCAAACACTATGAACATCACAGTCGAATGTAAAACTAGACCCGAAGGAAGCAAACCCAGAGCATTGCGTCGCGAAGGATTGATTCCTGCTGCTTTGTACGGCCATGACGGAGCTAATTCTGTATCTTTAACTATTCCAGCTAAAGAAGCTCAAATGTTGCTCAGAAAAGCAGCAGTCAACAATACTCTGATCGATCTAAAAATTCCAGATATGTCTTGGCAAGGCAAGGCTTTGATTAGAGAGGTACAAGCTCACCCTTGGAAAAGAACTCTCAATCATCTGAGCTTTTTTACGGTTTCTGCTAAACAACAGGTAGAAATTGTAGTACCAGTTGTAATCACAGGAAAAGCAGCAGGTAGCAAAGAAGGCGGTATTGTCGAACAAATTATGACTGAGTTGAACATTTCCTGTTCTGCTGGTAGTATTCCCGAATCAATTGAAATTGACGTTTCCAATTTTGAAATTGGTAGTTCTCTTCATTTAGGAGAGGTAGTTTTGCCAGAAGGCGTTAGTATTCTTGACGATCCAGAACGTACGGTTCTTTCGGTCGTACTACCTGCTAAGCCAGTGACGGAAACAGAAGTAAGCGAACAGAATGTGGAGACAGTAACAACAGAATAGTAATTTACTGTAGTTAATTTTCGCTCTTACGACTATACTGAAATTCTTGAGGCGATCGCTTAAAAAATTCTTTGACCAGATAATCAATAGCCAAAAGCTAACCAGAGACATCATCGATCTCTGGTTTTTTTGTGTAGAATGTTTAAAAACATAGGCGAGGGATAATCATTAATACTTGTAACTCGTTCCCTGTCTTCAGCGGTCAAAAGATATCTATAACGATTAATTTATGTTCGATTTAGAGCCAATTTTTGAATTCTCTCGCTACAATTGCGTGGCTATTTGTTCTTTCCTAGTACCAGCCAATTTGATTGCAACCGTTACTACCTTGGTTTTAGTTAGCACCAGTCAATCTTTGTCCCAAATACGCAGCTCTATGGCGATCGCCTCAATTTTTGCTATAACTTTATTTCTTCATGTTTCTACCTGGTTTACAATCGGCGTAGTTACTCCCGTGACCTTTATTTTATTGGGATTGGGGACTACTTGTCTGCTGATTAATTTTCTAGCGGTTGTCTATCGCCAAAAAATTGCTCGAACTCTCTTGGCAACATTTTTCTGTAGTTGAGATTTAATTTACTCTAGATTCTTCAGCCAAAAGCAGAGATCTGATTTGAAATATCTGACTATTGAACCTGATACATTGATTGATGTAGGTTTCAATATCAAACAATTGTGAGCGATAACTTCCTTAGCCTTCGCCAACGCCTCTGGAAATTTTTCTGGAGATATTTAATCGGTTTAATTTCGATCTGTTTAGTTTTTTCTTTGGCAGCCTGTAGTCCACCTCAGCGAGTATCGGCTACGGAAAGAATGTTTCGGAATTTTTCTTTGGAGTTTATCGAGCGATACGAAATTCCGAAAATTCGATTTCAAGATACTGTCGTAGGAGGATTATCGGCGATCGCCTACGACCGCCAACAAGACTGGTTTTATGTCTTATCTGACGACCGCGCCAGACGTTCTCCCGCCCGTTTTTATACCTTTAAGTTAAAAGTCCAGCAAGCCGATGACGGTCGAATTGAAATTGATAGTTTCCAGCCAGAAAGCGTTACGTTCTTAAAAGACGAAGAGGGCAACAATTACCCAGCAGAAAGCATCGACCCCGAAGGATTAGCTATATCTCCCAGAAACACTATTTTTATCTCTAGTGAGGGTAATACCGCCAACAACATTAAACCTTTTCTGGCTGAATTCGATCTAGAGACTGGTAAAAAATTAAGCGATGTTCGTCTGCCACAACGTTTTTTGCCTAGCGAAGACCCCGAGCAACCTCAAGGAGTACGGGAAAATCTGGCATTTGAATCCTTGACAATTAATCGCACTGGTTTGCCTGAAGATCCTTTTCGCGTTTTTACGGCTACAGAATCATCATTGATTCAAGACAAGTCTTTGGAAGTAGAAGAACCAGAGCGAATTCGCTTTTTGCACTATATCATCAATCCCGTGGGCGACCCAGTATTAGTTGCCGAACATTTGTATTTACTCGAAACAGCACCTGCTGAGGTTATTTCTAATGGACTAACAGAATTGTTGGCACTGCCAACCGAAGGCTACTTTCTCAGTTTAGAGCGGACTTTTGGCTTGACTGGCGCGGGGGCAAAAATCTTTCAGGTAGTAATAGGCAATGCTACCGATACGAGTAATATTGCCAGTCTCAAAGGAAACTTAGCCCAAGTAAGGACTCTGAAAAAACAGCTTTTGTTCGATTTAGGAGATTTAGATATCGAGCTTGATAATCTTGAAGGAATAACCATTGGCCCTCGTTTACCAGACGGTAGTAAAAGTTTACTGTTAATTAGCGACGATAACTTTAATGAGGAACAAATTAATCAATTACTATTGTTTCGTCTAAGCGAAAATTGAAAACCAGTAAGGAGCTAAAGAGTCTCTAAGACTTCCGCATTTTGAATCAGCCATTTTTCTCCTTGACGTACTAGCTGATATCGCACTAGTAAATTATCGTCATAGGATTGAGCCTTGACTAATGTTCCTGACTGATAATGTTGGGCGACTTCTTTAACTCTTGCCTCCACAGTGGCTAGATTGGGATTGTTGGGATTAATTTTTGCCGATCGCATCTCAATCTCGTGCTGGTATTCTCGATGAAAATTACCTTTTTGGTAAGCGATCGCCCGATTACGCCAGGTGGTTAATAATGGTTCTGCTAAAATAGTCTCTAACTCTTGGATTTGGTATTGCTTGCCAAAGGCTGCGGATTTGCTGCTCAACCATTTTTCAATCACTTGTTGAGATTTTTGGCTAAAGGTTAACTTGGGTTTAGCAACTACGGGTTTAACTTCGACTGGTGGCAACTCTACGGTCGGTTGAGAAATTGCGATCGCTAACTGTCCCTTTGTTGCTGTCTTTTGCGTGGGGTTGAGAAATATTTTGGTAGTCATAAAACCGAGTGTGCCGACACCAAAAATCAAACCAAAGATAAATAACCAGCCTTTAACAAGTGTGGCTGAATTCAGCTTTTTTTTGCCAGCAGCTTTTTTTTGTTTTAGCTGACCCTGAGCTTTGCGTACTACTGATGGAGGAACCGCCCTATGTCTGGATTCTAAGGGCAAGGAAAGAGGTTTTGGTTTTGGTTGAAGGGGCTTTTTGCTGTGGAGCTTTGGTTGGGAAGGGGCTGCCCGACGATGCCTAGATTTACTAGATCTAGATTTGGGTTTAGATCTAGATTTAGCTCTAGTTGTAGAAGTCGCGCTTTTGGGATTACTTTCTAGAGGAGTTGCGTTAGCAGCATCTGCGATTGTCCCTAGGCTAATTAACTGTGGTGCTGTCTGAGGAATTTGGTTTGATGAAGCTACTTTGACCGAGGGAGTTTTTGCTGGAGAAAATAGATTGCGCCAACGAGATAAAATCCCCACACCAGTCGCTGTAGAACTATTTTGGCTGGCTGTAGCTCTAGCTGTGGATGGCGTTTTTGAAGCAGTTGTCTTCGTCGATGACCTGGTAGCAGGAACTAGTTCATTGAGATAAGCTTGAACTTCTCGGTCGGCGAAATACTCTTTAAGAGTCAATTTTGACTCAACTAAATCCACAAATTGAGCTAAGACATCTTCATGCAACCACTGTTCGCCATAAAAGCACATTCCAGCTAATAAATCGTCGCTGCCTGGAGAGTGTTGCAGAATTTGATTTAATTTAGACGTATCTTTACTTTGATAAACTTTGTTAATTGCTTTTTCTGTCTGCCCTAGCAATAAAGCACATACAGCTTGTTCCCAGGTTACATCTTGTTTTTCACTGAGATAATCTAGCTTGCGTTGCGCTCTTAAGACTAATTCTGGTTGTTTGCCAGAAAATCCCCGTCCCAAAAGGGCATAAACTGCTAAATAACTAGCGATCGCCGAATCAGTTTGGGTTTCGCTGTCAAATAAATATTGCTGCTCTACCGAGGTCAGATAGGTTCTTAACTGTTGAGTAAAACAGAGAAACTGATCGAAACTCAAACCCGAATAATCATCGCCTTTGCCTTCAATTCCCTGACGCTGGAGCAGCATTTCTTGCAGCAATTCAAAACCTTTAGCTCTCGGAGCGGAGTTGGGCAAATTTTGAGAAATTAATTCTAAAATTCTGTAAGGACGCAGCTTGTATAAATCTAGTTCTATTTCTTGTTTGACTTGTGGAAATAAATCTTCTTGTTCGAGTAGGTCTACTCCTAAGCGGTCGGAAAGAGCAGCAGTTTCAAACTCTTTCCGATGCCATCTTTCTCTTCCTAGCTCTAAATAGGCTAATGCCAAAGACAGAATGATATTTTCTTGGATCGCAAGGCTGATTTGCCTGTCTTGTTTTTTTTGCAGTTGACTAAATTCTTGACTGTTGTAATAGTCAATACCTAAAGTCAGGACTAGCTCGTATTCTCCTAGCTCGTGAAGAATTAGCAATGCCCCCATCATGTGAGCTGGAGAAATTTCGATGGTAGGATTTGCCAGAGGAAAGTCGGGAGTTGAATTTTGGTCGGCAATGGGTAGATCGCCTTTAGCAGCATCGAACGGATCGCTTTTCGGTGTCTCAAAGATTGTCAAAGGTTCTAAGCTAACCAGAAATTGAGCATCATAATTAGCTCTTTGCTCTGGGTCAGATAAGACTTGAAAAGCTTGTTGAATTAATTCTTGACGAGCTTGAATTGCTAGCTCGTTATATTCACGGCGGGGCTGTTGTAAGAGGCGATCGCTATAAGCCTGTTCCAGTTGCTGGTCAGTTGCTTTGATCGGTACGCTCAAAATTCGATAATAGTCGAGGGGGATTCGCACGATAATAAGTTCCTCTGGACGGCTTTAACGTCCTGGTAAGTGACAACAAAAAAGGGGGCTAAAGGCTGCTGAGACTAGAAAGAAAATAATCGCGATCGCGTCTGATGCTTATCTATCCCTAATTACAATTACGGAAACACTCAGAGCTATACTTTACTTTCTTTAAAAAATCCTCTTCCAGCAGCTTTGAGTAAAAAATTTTAGCTAACTTAAAGAGTAAGGTAGACTCGGTGGCGAAGACTGTACTTTTTGCCAGCATTCTAACCTAGTTTTGTTGAGTACAGAAAATATTTAGAATTAGTTTAATAAAGTATAAACAACTGTAAATTTTGTTTAAAAACTATGAAAGAATCGCAGCCTAAGATAATTGTTCTCGATGACGATCCGACTGGCTCACAGACTGTACACAGTTGTCTGTTGCTAATGCAGTGGGATGTAGCCACTCTCAAACAAGGTTTACAAGATGATATCCCAATTTTGTTTATTTTAAGTAATACCAGGGCATTAAATCCCAAACAAGCAGAAGTTACTACCAGAGAGATTTGTCAAAATCTGAAAATTGCGATCGCCGAAGCCCAAATCAAAGATTTTTTAGTGGTTAGTCGTTCGGACTCTACATTGCGGGGACATTATCCGATAGAAACTGACGTAATTGCTGAAGAATTAGGCAATTTCGACGCTCATTTTTTAACTCCTGCTTTTTTTGAAGGGGGCAGAATTACCACTGACAGTACTCACTACCTGATGATTGAGGGGGTCAAGACTCCCGTAGCAGAAACAGAATTTGCCCGCGACTCTGTATTTAGCTATAGCTATAGCTACCTACCTGACTACGTTGCCGAAAAAACTCAAGGTAAAATTCCTGCTTCTTCTGTAGTTAAATTCAATCTCTCAGATATTCGTACTGGTCAAATCGAGCAACAACTGTTAGAACTTACTGGGAATCAATGTGTTGTTGTCGATGGGGAAAATCAAGCAGATTTTGATTTATTTGCTGGAGCAGTTTTGACTGCTACCAAGACGGGTAAACGATTTTTATTTCGTTCGGCGGCCAGTCTTTTGACTTCTCTAGCCCAGTTAGGCCCACAACCAACCCCTCCAGAAAAGATGGGTAATTATCGCCCTACAGCTAAACCTGGAGTGGTGTTAGTTGGTTCTCATGTCCAAAAAACCACTCAACAGCTAAATCAACTATTACAAGAAAAAGATGTAGTAGGGATTGAAGTTGACGTAGTACGCTTGCGCGATCGACCTCAAGAGAGAGAAGCGATCCTGGAAGAAACCTTGACCAGTCTTGGAGAAATATTCGAGCGGGGACTAACTCCTGTGGTCTATACCAGTCGCCAAGAATTAAGTTTTGTTGACATCCAACAACGACTTCAATTTGGTCAGTCGGTTTCTAGCCTACTAATGGATGTAGTTAAAGGACTACCAAAATCGATCGGATTTCTAATTAGTAAAGGAGGCATTACTTCTAATGACGTACTCAGTATAGGTTTAAATTTAACAGCAGCCAGACTTCTGGGACAAATTTTACCAGGATGTTCTGTAATTCGGACCGAACCGACTCATCCCCAGTTTCCTAATTTACCTGTGGTTTTATTTCCAGGCAATGTAGGCGATCGGGATAGTTTGGTAGCAGTCTGGTCGCGCTTAAGATTTTCCTAATATTTCATCAAGAGAAATCTACGTTAGTATGTGAAGCGTAAAATAGAATTACCTATAAAGTAGATATACGTAGATATACGTACGATCAGGATGGTTGCATGACTCTCGAGCCTACTATCTCCCTGGACAAAGCGGACGATACTTCTGATTCGTCTCCTTTAGTTAATAGCTATTCACAAATTGGTATTAAAAATGATGGCGACCGACTTCTATTAACCTTACCCGCTCAAGCAGAAATAAATTCCGATCTACCTTGGTCAGAAACTTGGCAAGAGCTAAAGCATCTGTTAAAAACCAAGGAACAGTCTTGGCAAGCGGGAACAAAAGTATGTCTAATTGCTCAAGATCGGTTGCTAGATGCCAGGCAATTACAAACCATTGCCGAAACTCTCGATGACGTAAAATTATCTTTGTCTACTATTATCACCAATCGACGGCAGACGGCAGTAGTAGCTGCGGGGAGTGGCTACTGCGTCCAACAAAATTCTGCCGAACCTTTAGTAGAGGAGGAGACGACGGGAAGCCAAGTGCTGTCTCCTACCCTAGCAGAACCATTGTATTTACAAAGTACAGTCCGCTCTGGGGTAGAAATACGTCATCCAGGAACGATCGTGATCTGTGGAGACTTAAATCCAGGCGGAAAAGCGATTGCAGCAGGAGACATTCTAGTTTGGGGGCGTTTGCGGGGTATTGCTCACGCAGGAGCGCAAGGAAACCATCAATCTCGAATTGCTGCCTTGCAAATGGAATTTACCCAACTGCGTATTGCCGATGCGGTGGCACGACCACCTAAAATAAGACCAAGAAAGCTGTCACCAGAGCAAGCTTTTATGACTACAAACGGAATTAAGTTGGCGAAGTCCTCCGAATTTGCTAAAAATTACGTTTTTTCGCCTCTCAAAAGGGCATGGATTCCTCAAAATTAAGCAAAATAATCACAGCTACATAAATCGTAAGTAAACAATATGAGTCGTATAATTGTTGTTACTTCTGGCAAAGGAGGAGTGGGCAAAACCACTACTACATCCAATTTAGGAGCAGCACTGGCCAAGCAAAATCGTTCAGTAGCTCTCATTGATGCCGACTTTGGACTGAGAAATCTAGACCTATTATTAGGACTAGAAGAACGAGTGGTATACACGGCGATCGATGTTCTGGCAGGAGAATGTCGTCTGGCGCAAGCTCTAGTCAAAGATAAACGTTTAAAGGGTTTGGTATTGCTGCCTGCTGCTCAAAACCGCAATAAAGAAGCCGTTCGACCAGAACAGATGCAAAAAATCGCCTCCGCATTGGCAAAAGGCTATGATTATATTTTAATTGATTGTCCAGCGGGAATTGAGTTGGGTTTTCGGAATGCGATTTCCGCAGCCCAAGAAGCCTTGATTGTAACCACTCCCGAAGTCGCAGCGGTACGAGATGCCGATCGCGTCATTGGACTATTAGAAGCAGAAGGTGTTAATAAAATTAGCCTCCTCGTCAATCGGGTAAAACCCAAGATGGTTGAGGATAACAAAATGATGAGCGTCGAAGATGTTCTAGAACTATTAGGAGTTCCTCTAATTGGAGTTGTGCCTGATGATGAAAAAGTAATTGAAGCTACCAACCGTGGTGAGCCTCTAGTTTTAGCAGAACACGATTCTGTTCCGGCAACGGCCTATTCTAATATTGCCCGACGCTTGGAAGGAGAAAAAGTACCATTCTTAGATTTGATGGCAAATCAGGGCAGTATTTTGGCTCGTTTGCGTCGAATGTTCGGTGGTTAATCAACACAGGTCAAACCTAATATTGACAACATTAGCTATTTTTGTGAACAACACCATTGACTGTGTTTATTACTCTCCATGCAAACAATTTTTACAACGATCAACAGGTTTTTGGAAATGCTTTTTCCCTGGAATAATAATGTTAATAGCCGAGATCACGCCAAAAGCCGTCTAAAACTGATTATTGCTCACGATCGCGCCAGCATTAATCCAGAGATTTTGGCTGCTATGCGTGAAGAAATTTTAGATGTCGTAGCACGTTATGTTGAAGTAGACCGAGATGAAATGGAATTTTCTCTTTCTAACGATCAGCGCATGACTGCTTTAACTGCTAATCTTCCGATTCGTCAAGTCAAACGATTTAACCAATTACAAGATAAATTGCCGGAAAATAGCGGGCTTGATTTGCAAAAAATAGAGGTGGTGGAAGTCGAACAAAATGACAGTGCTAATTCTCCGTCTACATGAAGTTGCCGAACTAGTTTGGGGGTGAATATCAAGTTGACCGCGCTATCTTCTTCTTAACGACTAGAGCCAATGATACTGCTGAGTAATTAAGATTAGATTAATAAAAATAATCTAAGTTGAGACTAGTTATGACACTGGCTGACCTACAGCAATTACAGACAGCTTTAAAGGAATGGGCGATCGCCGTGGAGGCTTTGACAGCAGGAAAAACAATCGTTTTGTTACGCAAGGGCGGTATTCGAGAAAAAAGTTTTCATCTTTTACATGAAAATGTTTGGCTCTATCCTACCTATGAGCATCAAAAACCCGATTTACTCAAACCAGAATACGCTGAAAAAGTAAGATCTGTTGAGTCTGGATGGCATCCAGCTACTGTAGAAATAAAAAGTTCTGCGGTGATTACTGATGTTTTGCCAGTCAAGAGCGAAGAGCGACTTAAATCATTATTACCTTATCATATTTGGAACCAAAAGATGATAAGCGATCGCCTAAAATGGAAACCCCAACAGCCATTGATGGTATTACTACTGAGAGTTTATCGTCTAGCTCAACCCCAGGTAATTCCTTACCACAATACTTATGGTGGATGTAAGTCTTGGATAGATTTAGTCGAACCTATTTCTACGGCTGAATTATTACCAGCGATCGAAGATGGCAAGTACGCTCGATTGGTAGGAGAAATTAAAGATTTGATTTGATCGAAGAAAATAGGCGATCGAGCGATAACTGGGGGCATTTTGTCAAACGCCCCGACAAGATAACCGCTAAGCCTCTAAAACTGAGTGCGGTCTAATTTTTGTTGCGATATAAAACATTAACAACTAATCTGGCGATCGCCCTGAAAAAAGTGGGACTTTTCTTTGTAGAATCAGAAGCTGAAGATTGGACAGTTGGCTCGGGTTTAGCTGGAGTTGTTTTCGTTGCCACTGCTTGGACGGTTGGTTCGGGTTTAGCTGGGGTTGTTTCCGTTGCCGTTGGCTCGGGTTTTGTCTCTTCTACAGTCGTTGACTGCAATACTTCGGGTGCAGATTCAGCCTCTACAGACGATAAAGCATGACATTTAGCCAGAAATTCATCTAACTTTTGGCGGTCGTCTAAAGCGGTTTGACGCGCACTGGCAGCACATTGAGCAATGTCCTCTTTACCTATATAGGTCAGCCATTTTTCGAGATCTTCTCTAACTAGATAATTACTCCCATCATCAGGAAATTTTCGACAAAGTTCCAATAAGTCTTCAGCACTATAAGCCAATTGACCATCGGCAAAATAAAAAGGCTCAGTCATGGTATTATTTGTTTAATTAAGAAAAGTTCAATTTAATTTTGACACAGGTATCTAAAGACAAATAGTTACAAAGCCTGTTTTAGATCCTGATTTAGTATTTATGCGGGAACTTTCATGCCCCTGGCTACAGCGGGACGTTGTTTAATCGTTTCGTACCAGCGTTCCAATTGGGGATGTTCCTCTAAGCTTAATTCCATAAATCTGTAAGCACCAACCCAAGGATAGATCGCAATATCGGCAATCGAATAATCACCACTAATATATTCTGTCTTACTTAGTTGAGTATTCAATACGTCGTATAACCTCAAAGTTTCTTTTCGATATCGCTCGATGGCATAGGGAATTTTTTCAGGGGCGTATTTAAAAAAATGGTTGTATTGTCCAAACATCGGGCCAACACTACCCATCTGAAACATTAACCACTCAATAGTCGCAAAACGCTGTTTGGTTTCACTAGAGAGCAATTTACCAGTTTTATCGGCTAAATAAATTAAGATCGCGCCAGATTCAAATACGGTAATTTCGGTGTCGCGATCGATAATGGCAGGAATTTTGCTATTGGGATTTATCTCGACAAACTCAGGAGTGAACTGTTCTCCTTTAGTAATGTCTATCTTGTGTACTACATAATCCAAGCCTACCTCTTCTAGCATAATTGAAGCCTTGCGACCATTGGGAGTACCGAAGGTATATAAATCGATCATTTGGATTAAATAATTCGCTAACAATCAAATTGCTCTTTAATTCTAATTAAAGCGATCGCACTTAGGCAGATTAACTAGATCGAATACGATCCAGATCGACACAAGAGGCGATCTATTCGATTGTCAGGATATTCTTTTGTCACCATTTATTGCAATCGACGGCGATGTTGGTTTGGTGACATTGTTGATGGTGCGATGCAATTAAATCCACACAGTAGGGGCGAACGCCCTAAAGGATTAGCTGAGTCTAACGACTTGTGCCGCGAAGCCCTAAAGGACTAACTTCGTGTCGCAAATCCTTTAGGGCTTGCGCAACCGCGTCGCCGTTCGCCCCTACAATCAAGATCACATCCATCGATGAAACCGCGATCGTTGCCATAAGCGATAAACCCTGTATGGGCGTTTCGCGAACTGCCCCTACGATGGATGTTTTTATTAGGGCGATCGCAAATCCGATCGATTTGGATTCAATCAATGATTATTCGTCCAAAAGAGAAGCAACAGCATTATGCAAATCTTCAACTGTTATTATCTTGTCTGCCATTTCATCAGATATTTCTATATCAAACTCTTCTTCGACTGTCATTATCAATTCCATGCGATCCAATTCATCACAGAAAATTGTACTATCAGGTTTAACTTCCTCTTCTTCTACTTCTAATTGATCTATCAAAACCGTCAGAAAAAACCAACAACTCCCTTTTACCTCTTCTAGTCACACTTCTCATCACAACCAACAACTCCCTTAGCGTCTTAGCGACTTTGCGCGAGACTCAATAAAACGGTAAAAAATGCAAAAATAAACAAATACACAAAATCCATTACACAAACTACTATGGCTGACTTCCCCTCCCTTAGCGGTAGCGAAATCCGCGACAAGTTTCTAAAATTCTACGAGTCTCGACAGCATAAGATCTTGCCCAGTGCATCTCTAATTCCCGAAGATCCGACGGTGATGCTAACCATTGCGGGGATGCTACCTTTCAAGCCGATATTTCTGGGACAGCAAAAAGCACCTCAACCCCGCGCTACCACTTCTCAAAAGTGTGTCCGTACCAATGATATCGAGAACGTAGGACGCACCGCCAGACATCACACCTTCTTTGAAATGTTGGGTAACTTTAGCTTTGGCGATTATTTTAAAGAAAAAGCGATCGCATGGGCGTGGGAACTATCTACCCAGGTGTATCAGTTACCAGCAGATCGAATTATTCCTAGTGTCTTTGAAGAAGATGACGAAGCCTTTGCTATCTGGCGCGACAAAATCGGTATTCCCGAACATCGTATTCAACGTATGGGAGAGAAAGATAACTTTTGGAAATCGGGAATCACTGGCCCTTGTGGTCCCTGTTCGGAATTATATTATGATTTTCACCCAGAATTAGGCGACGAGAAGATAGATTTGGAAGACGACAGCAGATTTATCGAGTTTTATAACTTGGTATTTATGCAATACAACAAAGATGCCGAAGGTAACTATGCACCGTTAGAGAATAAGAATATTGATACGGGGTTGGGTTTGGAAAGGATGGCGCAAATCCTGCAACAAGTACCTAATAATTATGAAACTGATTTAATCTTCCCAATTATTAAAACTGCTGCAGATCTGGCAGAGATAGATTACCAAAAAGCCGACGAGAAAACTAAAACTTCCCTCAAGGTAATTGGCGATCATGTTCGGGCAGTGGTTCATCTGATCGCAGATGGCGTTAGTGCATCTAATGTTGGTAGGGGTTATATCCTGCGTCGTTTGATTCGTCGAGTAGTGCGTCACGGTAAATCGATTGGTATTTACGGTAGAGACGCGAAATTTCCCGTCTTTACACCAATTGTTGCCGAAACGGCGATCGCCCTATCGGAATCAGCTTATCCTAATGTTAGAGAAAGGGAAGAGTTTATCAAAAACCAATTACAAACCGAAGAATCTCAATTCCTCAAAACATTAGATAGAGGAGAAAAATTATTAGCCGAGATTATTGCCAATACTGCTAATCTATCTCAGAAACAAATATCGGGATTAGATGCTTTCACCCTTTATGACACCTATGGTTTTCCCTTGGAATTAACCCAAGAAATTGCTGAAGAACAAGGTTTAACCGTTGATGTAGAAGGTTTTGAAGCAGAGATGGAACAACAGAGAATTCGCGCTAGAGGTTCTCATGAAACTATCGATCTTACCGTTCAAGGTAGCATAGATAAACTAGCAGAACAGATCCATCCGACAGAATTTTCTGGCTATACTAATCTGCAAGATACAGCACAGGTAAAAGCTTTATTGGTAGAGGGAAAAACCGTAGAAACCGCCGAAGCAGGTACGCAAGTCCAATTAATTCTCGACTCTACACCATTTTACGCTGAATCTGGGGGGCAAATTGGGGATAAAGGTTATCTTTCAGGAGATAATGTTTTAATCCGCATTGAAGACGTACAAAAAGAATCGGGTTTCTTTGTCCATTATGGCAAGATCGATCGCGGTACGGTCAATGTCAGGGATGTAGTTAATGCCACGATCGATCGCGCTTGTCGTCGTCGGGTACAGGCTAACCATACAGCAACTCACTTGTTGCAGGCTGCCTTAAAACAGATAGTAGATGATTCGGTATCCCAAGCTGGTTCTTTAGTTAGCTTCGATCGCTTGCGGTTTGATTTTAATTCCCCCCGCGCTTTAACTCCCGAAGATCTACAGCAAGTAGAGGATTTGGTTAATACCTGGATATCCGAAGCCCACCAAGCAGACGTTGAGATTATGCCCTTAGAAGAGGCGAAAGCTAAAGGGGCAACGGCAATGTTTGGCGAAAAATATGCCGATAAGGTGAGGGTAATTGATTTTCCTGGCGTGTCGATGGAACTGTGTGGCGGTACTCATGTTAGCAATACGGCAGAAATTGGTGCGTTTAAAATTATCTCTGAAATTGGTATTTCTTCAGGAGTAAGAAGAATTGAAGCTGTAGCTGGGGCTGCTATTTTAGATTACTTAGACGTGCGCGATAAAGTGGTTAAAGAATTGAGCGACAAGTTTAAAGTAAAACCTGAAGAAATTAGCGATCGCGTCAGTAATTTACAAGCAGAACTCAGAAGCACCCAAAAGGAATTAGAGGCAGCTAAACAAGAACTTGCTCTTGCTAAATCTGATAGTTTATTATCCCAGGCTGAAACCGTCGGCGACTATAAAATCTTGGTAGCAAATATGGGCGAAATGGATGCTAAATCATTACAGTCGGCAGCCGAAAGATTACAGCAAAAATTAGGAGAAGCAGCGGTAGTAATTGCTTCTATTCCATCAGAAGGCAAAGTAAGTTTAGTAGCAGCTTTTAGCCCTAAAGTTATCAAAGAAAAGCAACTGCAAGCAGGTAAGTTTATCGGCGGTATTGCCAAAATATGCGGTGGTGGAGGTGGTGGACGACCAAATCTAGCCCAGGCTGGCGGAAGAGATGCGAGTAAATTAGCTGAAGCGTTGGATACCGCAAAACAAAAGTTGATCGAGGGCTTAAGTTAGATCTATAGGTGGGTTATTTCCCACCTTTATCGAGATATTTTTTACCATTAAAAATTACTCCCCCAATAGCAAAAATCAGCCCTAACATTAATAAAAAACCTATCAAAATGATTCCTTATTTTAAGCTTTCACCTGAGATTCCTTTACCCTGTATCGACATATAAATATAAATAATTAAACCAGTAATAATTCCTAATATTCCTCCGATAATCCCTCCATAAACACAAGAAAAACATAATTCAATAATTTCTTCTATAGTTTTTCTCTGTAAGGAAAATGTAACCGTATAAATTATTCTATTTATCGTTAACCAAACAATTACGAGCGCAGCCAAAATGATTAACAATTTCATATTTAAAATGTTTTTTGAGCATTTTAATCATTGAAATTCTAATTGTATGGCTTGACATTTCCTCTGGAAATCGAGCAAAAGTATGAGAATTGAGATTGGCAAAAAATAACCCTGCTAAGGCGAATAGAAAGCCGATTGTGGAGAATAATATCGCTGCGATCGCCCAGTTAAAGCCCAGGGGTTTCCCAGATTTTTTCAAGATTAATTAAAAAGCGATCGCCCTGAAAAACCCAAAGCGATCGCGGTAGTGAGATTAACTAAAACTAATATCGGCTCTTAATTTGATGAGTTGAAGTAAAACGATTCTTAAGATATTCCCCTAGTATTATTACCATTGCGTGACATATCGCTGCGCGTTACTGCTTCCTTCATTGCCCGTTGAATGATATCTCTAGTAGATTCAGCTTCTTCATCGTCATAACCACCAATCACGCTGAGCGTTTCTAGATCGTTTAACTCTTTAAGTTCAGAGCTATTTACTTCTAGCTCATAGAATTTAATTTTAGACATAACTTTTTCGATGGATATAATTTAAATTATTATAAGTTACAAGTATGATAGTACAATTTTTTTAGTAAATAAAGTTATTGGCAAACTTTACAAAAACGATCTGTTTTAGGTTAATTTTATTTACAATTATCGCTCGATTTCAGTGAATATTGATGAATCAAAAATAACCAATGCTTTACAATTTATTTGGTCTTGTTTAGTAATAAACACAATTAATGAAAAATCTGCAACTACCTCAAAAAATCATGCTTCTGGGTGCGGGAGAATTAGGTAAAGAATTTGTTATTGCTGCACAACGCCTGGGTAATTTTGTGGTAGCCGTAGACCGTTATGCCAACGCACCAGCAATGCAAGTAGCGGACGCAGCAGAAGTTATTTCGATGCTCAATGGGGAGGATTTAGAGAGTGTGGTGCGAAAATACCAACCAAACTTTATTGTGCCTGAAATTGAGGCAATTCGTACCGAAAAGCTGAGTGAATTCGAGCAAAGAGGAATTACCGTCATACCTACCGCAGCAGCAACTAACTATACCATGAATCGCGATCGCATTCGGGAATTAGCTGCCCAAGAATTAGGTGTCCGCACGGCTAAATATGCCTATGCCACTAGCTTAGAAGAATTAAAGCAAGTCTCGGCAACTATCGGTTTTCCCAATGTAGTCAAACCCGTAATGTCTTCTTCGGGAAAAGGTCAATCTGTGGTTAAGTCTGAAGGAGAAGTAGCTACCGCTTGGGAATATGCGATCGCTGGGGCGCGGGGAGATACCCAAAAGATAATTATCGAAGAGTTTATTGAGTTTGAAACTGAAATTACTCTGCTGACCATTAAACAATGGGATGCACCGACAATTTTTTGTCCTCCTATCGCTCATCGTCAAGAAAGGGGAGACTATCAGGAGTCTTGGCAACCTGCGGGTATATCCCCCGAAAAAACTCGGCAAGCAGAAGCAATTGCTACTAAAGTAACAGATGCACTGGGTGGTGCTGGAATCTTTGGGGTAGAATTTTTTATCACCAAAGATGAAGTCATCTTTTCAGAATTATCTCCTCGTCCTCACGACACGGGGATGGTAACTTTGATTTCCCAAAACCTGAATGAATTTGAATTACACCTGCGGGCTATTTTAGGTTTACCCATTCCCAAAATAGAAGTCTTCGCCCCCTCCGCTAGTGCGGTAATTTTAGCTGAGAAACACTCAGATCGGATTAACTTTGCCCATGTAGCAGAAGCTCTTAAAGTAGTCGATACAGATATCAAACTCTTTGGTAAACCCGATTCTCGTCCCTATCGTCGTATGGGAGTGGCATTAGCCAGAGGCGCGACTATCACTGAAGCCAGAGACAAAGCCACCACCGCAGCCAATACAGTTTCTATTGTTGAATAGTTAAAAAATCTGGATAAACAAAATAGCGACCGTCAAGATTGCAATTCAGCTATATTGAATAGTTAAGACCACATATCTCTAACTAGCTGCACAGCAGGAGATTAGTTTGTACGGCGCAAATCCAGAAGAAAAACATCCTCTGCCAGAATTTCCGCAGATTTGTTTTATTAAAAATACTGTTAATAATCCCAAAATTATTATTGGCGACTATACATACTATGATGATCCAGAGGATTCAGAAAATTTTGAACGTAATGTTCTCTATCACTATCCATTTAGCCAAGACAAATTGATCGTCGGTAAGTTTTGTGCTTTGGCAACAGGGATTAAGTTCATCATGAATGGGGCAAATCATAAAATATCTGGATTTTCTACCTATCCTTTTTATATCTTTGGTAATGGTTGGGAAAAAGTCACACCAGATGATGATGAATTTCCTTTTAAGGGTGACACTGTAGTAGGTAACGATGTCTGGATTGGTTACGAATCAGTGATTATGCCAGGAGTAACCATAGGAGATGGAGCGATCGTCGCTGCTAAATCAGTCGTAGTTGACAATGTTCCTCCCTACTGTGTTGTGGGTGGAAATCCTGCCAAAATTATTAGACAAAGATTTAATAACGAAACTATCAAAGCATTATTGGAAATTGCTTGGTGGAATTGGGATATCGAAAAGATATCAGCCAATCTAACCTACATCACCTCTGCTGAGATTGACGCTCTTTTAGCTATAAATGGAGATTAGCTTTTTATCTAGATCGTCTAATAAACAGGTTGAAATTTAATAAAAAATGTCGGCTGGATCGGCAGTACGGAGTTTTTTTATGGCGATCGCACCAGAAATAGTACACATAATTATATTTAGGGCAAGAACCTGTAAAGCAATGCCAGGTTTCATGCTGACAGGGAGTTCGACAAAATTGGTCATCAGATAATAAACACCATAAGAAGCTAGATAGCCAGGAATAAAACCCATAATTGCCAAAATTAGCGACTCTTGCAGCACGATTAGGGATAAATCGCGGTCTTTGTATCCCATTGCCTTGAGGGTGGCATATTCGGGTAAGTGTTCGCTCACGTCGGTGTAAATTACTTGATAAACGATAATAATTCCGACAATAAAACCAATCATTGCCCCAAAATTAAGGACTTTACCTTCAGACCAAGTAGCTACATCATCTTGTTCGGCTTGGGCTAATTCGGCTTGAGTTAGTACTTTAATATCTTTGCCGAGACTTTCTTGGATACGTCTAGCTACTGCTTGAGGATTTGCCCCTGGTTCGAGAGCTAAAACCCCTATCGTCACCTCTTTTAACTTCTCTTGACCCTGTAGTTGTCCGTAATTCCAATCACTCATTACTGCAACGCCATCGTAGTAAAAAGTACTGCCCAGGTTAAACAAACCCATCACCGTGACGCGACGGTTATCTAAAATACTAGAAACTCTGCCCTGTTGGGCAAACAGTTGGGGAATATCTCCTGATTCTGATTTTGCCAGGCGATCGTATAAAATTCCCCCAGGGACTGATAATAAATTTAGCTGCTGATTGATTTCAGGAATTTTGAATACTGGCTTGTTGGGATTAAAAGCAATAATTTGCATCGAAGATGATTTAATCCTGCCTTTCTCTTCTGCCGAAGAATCTAATAGCTTGGGGTCAACCCATCTACCAAAACCAACATAGAGTGGTTTAGCATCGGCAACCCCTTCAATAGCATCTGCTTGATAGAGATAAATACTGGGAAAGGCACTCTCTCTAATATTGTCGGCATAGGAAGACAATAGATAAAGCTCACCATTGAGATTTTCAGGTAACAAGGTTACTCCATCGAACAACATTGCCCTCAAGCCTAGCTGAGTAAAAATTAAGATAATCGAAAAAGCCACACCCAGAATTGCCACCAGCAGACGAATCCTTTGATGAGACAACTGTAGCCACGCCACAGGAGTTCGACGGAGATAGGAATTTATTTTACGGAACAATAAATATAGTGATTTCACTTTTATAATTTCCCTCGGAAAGAAAAATCAGGCGATCGCTATTGCTACTAGTTCATAGGTGATATCTCCCGATCGTTAATCTCGACTCTGACTTTCATGTTAGTTAATCCAGCGACTTTTTTACTGTCTTCAGGGTCGATGCGAATTTTGACTTCAACAATACGAGAATTCTCATCTTGGGTAGGGTCTTGAGACGATTCAGATAATTGTTTGGCTCCCACCTGTAAGCCTAAATGTTCGACGATTCCTGTTAGTTCGCCTTCAAATCCACCATACTCGCTAGCGATCGTTGCTGGCTGTCCGATGCGTACCTTACCGATATCGGTTTCGTATACTTCTGCCACCGCATACATTTCGTCGGTACGACCTAATTCAACAATACCCTGTTGAGTGTTTACTTGTTCCCCGACACGGGTATTGATCCGCAAGATCTGACCAGAGATGGGAACTTTGACTTTAGTATCTTCTAGATCTGCCCTGCGCTGCTCTACGGCGATAATTGCTCGTTCTAGTTCAATTTCTGCTACCCTAACATCTACAGGTCTGATTTCTTGTAATCTAGCTAAATTTTCTCGTTCTTGATTAATTTCCTGTTTTAGAGTTTGCTTAGTATTACTCAACTGCGCCTGACGTTCATTTAAGCTGGCTTGAGCCATATCAAGCTGTTCTCTGGCTTGGTCAAAAGTTTCTTTGCTGACTGCGCCCTGTTGTAGTAAGGTTTGATTGCGATCGTAGGTAAGCTGCGCCTGTCTCAATTGCGCTTCGGCCGAGGCGATCGCAGCCTGTTTTTCAGCAGTTTCGTTCCGCAACTGTGATTCTAAGCGGGATATATTGGCTCTTTGTGCTGCCAAGTCTGCTTGTTTGGTATCTCCTGCACGGGTTTGTTCTAATTTAGCCTGAGCAAGTTCTACCGCTTTTTCGGCTTCCTCTAAATCCCTCTCGCGATTTTCAAATCCCTGAAGAATAGCAATTACCTGATTCTTTTTGACGCGATCGCCTTCTTCAACTAAAATCTGATTGACCCTACTATCTTCAGCATTAGCTACCGAGAGTTTAATCACTTCACCTTTAGGAATTAATTTACCCAAAGCTACTACTTGTTGCGGTTGCTTTACTTGAGCTTGAGCTTCCGTAGCAGCATCTTGAGATTGAGCCTGAGAATCGGCATTACAGGCACTAGTCAGAACTAAAAGAGCCAGGATCAGACTAGATTTTCTGACCAGCTGAAGCCAGAAATTTAAGCAAAAAAAAGACATACAGTTAGACGTGGGAATATCTAATTAGAAAAAATAGCTTTGAGCGATGGGGTTAATTAGGTTAACGAAAATTGGTAAGTCTGATTCCTTAGCTGTGCATAGATCTAGGATTTTAACCAGTAATAGTAAATAAATTTTAGTTTAGATAATGACTCGTATTTTCGATCTGCTCTTGGATTGCGTTAGAGGTATATACTAGCAATTTTATTGTTGAAGTTGCCTGGGGCAGAGGCGATCGCCGATCGAGCTATTTAAATGTAACTAAAGTATGCTAGAAGTCAATTGCGATCGCTCACGATAGTTATTGAGAAAAATTTAAGAGGATGTCTGAAAAGTATTAGATTATGCCAGTCTTCTTAACATAAGGCGAATCATAGCGACTCGAATCATAGTTTCAGAAGTTGCAGGTAAAACTTCATAATCCTTATTTAAACGACGACACCAATTAAACCATCCGAAGGTGCGTTCGACAACCCAACGCCGAGGTAAAATCTTAAATCCTTTCTTCTTGTCTGAACGCAAGACAGTCTCTAATACCAGTTCTCAAAAGTCATTGGAGACTTAGTTTTAATTCAAAATTCAAAATTCAAAATTCAAAAACTAAACATAGTAGGGATTTGAAGAATTTTAATTAATAAAAAATAATTTGCTATCTTTCTAGCT
>JASJEI010000357.1 GCA_030064795.1 Pleurocapsa sp. MO_226.B13
ATAGTAGTCAGAATCAAAAAAGGGATTAGGATCTCTTCCTTCTTGCGCTCCTGATTTTACATAGTGCAGCAAAGGATCTCCACTAAAATCTCCTCCCGCAAGAGCCGTTGCTACATCGGAATTTTGCTCTCGGTAGTACTGACTGTCAAACAGGGGGCTAGGATCGCGTCCTTGTTGTGCCCCGAATTGAACATAGTGCAGCAGAGAATCAATTCGGTTACCATTGATCGTAATCGTACTATTATTAATTATAGTCTGAGTGACATTATTTGTAGTCTGAGTGATCTGAGTTTGAGATGCTACATCAGGGTTACTATTAAGATAGAACTCTGAATCGAATATGTTGAATTCAGCGACAGGACGTTCAATACGAACCCACTCCTCTCCATTGAAGAATTCATAGATGAATTGTCCATTTTGTGTTGAGTATGTGAAACCACCTGTTAATTGTGTGATATTATTTGTTGATTTTGTTGTAATAGTTATCATGTTCTCGCCTCAAAAATAAAATTCAAATTCAAAGAAGTTAGTCTTTTGATTTAGCAAGCCTAATTTATTGTTTGGTCGTGGTTGATAGTGACTTCTGAAACAGATACACCAGCGATCGCATCTAGTTCGACAATAATCAGCATTGATAAATCCTTAACGCTCCTTCTTGGTCTCTAATATCATTTTGTTTAATTGTTTTATTTGATTGTTGAGTTAAATTCAGGAGTCAGCCCAGTCAAGGTGACGTGAGTCCAAAGAATGATTCTCAATAGAATTGAGCTTTTACTCAAGTTGCAGGTTATGAACTTCAAAAAACGGCGTTGCTGAATCAGTATCGCAGTAGGTTAATCGGTTAGGACAGAAAAGTTAACTGCTCGTAAGTAAGTAAAGAGTAATAAGTAACAAGATACGGTTTCAATCAGATGTCATTGCTGCTTTCTGATGTATGTAATACAAGGGAGATTTATCTTGTCGTAGAGAGTTAAAAAACACGCATCACTTGTAGAGAGATTGCTTCATGCTCTTGAAACAGGCGATCTCTATTCTTTCTGTTTCTTTAGCCCTGATTGCTGCCATCAGACGAGCCGAAAAGGGGACAAATCGATCGGGCTCAGGTTTTGTTGGTTCTAATTGTGTCATTTTTATTTCCAGGCGATAAGCGATCTCCCTTTCTCTGATTCAAGATAAAAATTCGCCTCAATAAACCTAAATTTAGCCGAGTCAAGACTAGAAAATTAATTTTAATACTCCTGAATTTAACTCAAAAATTAAAGAAAACAAACAAGTATGATAACAATACAAAACAAATAAACATGGACAAAAATATTAATCGATTTAACTCGTAATGGAGATTTAGATTGAGATTGATTGAGTATAGTAAAGGAGTTATATTAAATGAAATTTATCAAAAATTTTTTATTAGGTATTTTAGTCTTTTTTTGTTATTTTATCCTATTTTATTCTCCTGGTAATACTCAAGATGATCTAAATATCAAGGAAGCTGAAATACCAAAAATAATTAGAGAAGCAAAGATATTGTTACAAGGTGAGCCTATAAAGACTGATAATATTTTACCAATCGATCGGACAGAAAACGTAGATAACGTAGATGTAGAATCTGTTAATGTAAGATATTTTCCTATACGTTTGCGCGATCCTAATAATAGTCATTCAGATGATTCTTATGACTTTTATAAACCACAAGGAATTATACTGGAATATAGGCATAAATTTTGATTGAAAATTATAGAATGTGGCTTGATTATAGCGGCACAGAATGTGAGATAAAAGCTAATATATTAATTCAATTAATTACTGTCTAAGCTCCTAAATTAATTTCCCATTTTATCATTTCTCAAACACATAATAGTAGCCTCACGAAATAATTAATAGCTAATTTATTTCTTCCTAGCGATCGCCAAATAAATTAAAACCATCAAAATCAATTTTTTCTGACTAAATTTAGGTAAAATAAATACCTCTAGACAGAAGTATCAAGGGGTTGGGCGATGAAATTTAATTTAGATGAAGCTCTCAACACTGCCAATCAAGTAATATATCAAAAACAGAACCGTCATCTTACTGATGTAGAAATAATAGTCTTTAAAGGAGCTTGGGAGCGAGAAGACTACGATACGATCGCTGCTAAAAACCAATATGCTACTAGTTATATTAGTCAGGATATCGCGCCAAAACTATGGAAGAATTTGTCGGAAGCTCTAGGGGAAAAAGTTAAAAAAAGTAATTTCAAAGAAAGTCTGAAAAGACTTTGGGAAAGTGGATTAAACTCTGGTGAAAGTCTGACAGCAGGGAAAAAAGCCGATCGGGTTGATAGTTTAGAGCGATCGGCGCGATCGCCAGTGCTAAAGAGTCAGCACAGCCAACTTACAGGTTTGACCAATGAAATATATATCGAGCGTCCTCCTATAGAATCAATCTGTTATGAAACCTTACTACATCCTGGTTCCTTAGTTCGGATTAAAGCTCCTAGTTTAATGGGCAAAACATCTCTAATAACTAGAATTTTGTCTCAAATAACCCAGGAGGGATACCATACTGTTAATTTAAGTTTGGAATTAGCAGATAGAAGTACCCATTTAACTAACCTCAATAAATTCTTACGCTGGTTTTGTCTGAATATTACTAAAGAATTAGGATTCCCCAATCAGTTAGATGAATATTGGGATGAAGAGGGTATAGGAGCCAAAGTTAGTTGTACGACTTATTTTGAAGAGTATTTATTATCTGAAGTCAATAGTCCTTTTGTTTTGTGCTTAGATGATGTCGATTTACTATTTCCTTATCCAGAAATCTATGAAGACTTTTTTGGTTTATTGCGTTCTTGGTATGAGAAAGCTAGAAGTCGAAAACTATGGCAAAAATTGCGATTAGTAATTGCTCATTCTACCAATGTATATATAAGATTAAATATCAATCAATCTCCCTTTAATGTGGGATTGCCAATTGAATTACCAGAATTTACTATCGAACAAGTTCAAGAATTAGCTAAATTATACGAACTAGAAGTCAACCAAGAGCTTGAAAATTTGATGTCAATGGTAGGTGGACATCCCTATTTATTAGAGCAAGCTTTCTCTTATCTAAACAATAATCGAAACGTTAGTTTAGCAGCAATTTTAAAGCAAGCTCCTACAGATGCGGGTATCTATAGTAACCATTTACGAGAACACTGGTTAAATTTGCAACAAAATCCTGAAATAGCTCTAGCTTTTAAACAGGTAGTTACCTCCGATCGTCCATTGCAAATAGAACCAATATCTACCTATCAATTACTGAGTATGGGTTTAGTCAAACTGTTAGGAAATCAAGTAGAACCTCGCTGCAACTTGTATCGTCAGTATTTTAGCGATCGCGCAGAATCTCTTTAGATAATATTTTTAATAAGAAAAAGCCACAACTAAAAGTTGTGGCAGGAGAACAACAAGGAAAATAACAAATGGCTTTCAAAAAAAAATATAATTTTCAACTAAAAAGTCGATTGGCTTGAAATAAAAGGAGAAACAGTTGTGTTGTCTTATAAATTAGATTACCTACTTTTTGGCAGATAAAGTTGAGTTAAATTCGGGTATTTCAAAATTGAGATAAATTCAGTAAATTGGGATAAATTGAGGTTAACCGAGGTTTTAAACAGAAAATCTCAAACTTCTAGAGGATAGATAATGAATGATTTCCTCAATTCTGGGTACAAATATCAAGCTGGTGGAAGTCTCCCTGCTGATGCATCTACTTATGTCGATCGCAAGGCTGATTCTGAACTTTACGAATCTTTGTTAGCAGGAGAGTATTGCTATGTCCTCAATTCGCGACAGATGGGTAAATCCAGCTTGCGGATACGGACGATGAATAAGTTACAAGCACGAGGAATCAACTGTACTGAGATTGAGTTAAGTGGAATTGGTAGCCAAGAAATCACTGCACAACAATGGTATGGCGGAATTATTCAAGAGTTAATTAGTGGTTTTGAGTTAAAAGTTAATCGGCGGAGTTGGTTGCGAGAAAGAGAAGATTTATCCCCAGTACAGCGTTTGGGTGAATTTATTGAAACAGTATTATTGCAACAAAGCGATCGCCAGATGATAATTTTTATCGATGAAATCGACAGTGTACTTAGTTTAAACTTCTCTACTGATGAATTTTTCGCTCTGATTCGCAATTGTTACGAGAGGCGAGCTATTAAGCCAGAATATCAACGATTAAGCTTTGTCTTGTTGGGGGTAGCCACTCCTTCCGATTTGATTCAAGATGAAAATGCGACTCCTTTTAATATTGGCAAAGCGATCGAACTCAAAGGGTTTCAAGTCGATGAAAGTGCTGCATTAGCCAAAGGATTTGAGGGCAAAGTCAACGAGCCTCAAATTGTTTTAAAAGAGATACTGTCTTGGACTGGAGGACAACCTTTTTTAACTCAGAAGTTATGTTTATTATTATCTCAGCAAATAGATCTTAGAAGCAAGAAAAACAATAAGCCAGCGCAGATCGACCAACAATCGATCGGGGAATTAGTCCAATCTCGCATCATCAATAATTGGGAAGCTCAAGACGAGCCAGAACATCTCAGAACAGTACGCGATCGCATTTTAAGAAATTCTCGCTCTAGCATCAACTTGCTCAAAATATATCAGAAAATTATTCAAAAGAAAAAAATAAAAGTCAAAAACTGCCAAGAACATTTGGAATTGCGCTTATCTGGACTGGTAGCTCAGGATCGAGGGAATTTAACTGTCAAAAACCCTATTTATCAAGCCGTTTTTAATTCTAATTGGGTAAGACAACAACTCAATCAACTCGAACCCAATACCCCCATACTGCCTATTTGGACTGTACCCATAGCAAGTCTTTTAGTTACCAGCATAGTTATAGGAATGCGATCGCTTGGCTGGTTGCAACCATGGGAACTTCAGTCTTTTGATTGGTTAATGCAAATGCGACCAAATGAAGGACTAGATAACAGATTATTATTAGTAACAATTACAGAAGATGATGTTCAGTCTCAACTCGGAGCAGAAAGAGGCGCACTTTCTTTATCCGATCGTTCTCTAAATCGACTTTTAGCCAAATTAGAACAGGCTCAACCGCGAGTCATCGGCTTAGATATCCATCGCGATTTTCCTGTAGGAGAAAAGTATCCAGATTTAGTAACTCGGATGCAGCAGAGCGCGCACTTCTTCGTTGTTTGCCTATATGGTAATCCTGGCGTTCCTCCACCTCCAGAAGTTCCACTCGAACGCCAGGGATTTAATAATGCATTACTCGATCCAGACACAATAATCCGCCGTCATCTTCTGGCGGTTAGTTCGTCTTCTCCTTGTCAAAACAAATATTCCTTTAATTGGCAATTAGCAACCCATTATTTAGCTGAAACAGGAATTCATCCCCAAATTACTCGCAAGAATTATCTCCAGCTTGGCGAAACTATCTTTAAAACCTTGGAAACTAATACTGGTGGTTATCAAAACCTCGATGCAAGTGGTCATCAGATCCTACTCAACTATCGCAGTACACCTAAAATTGCCCAGACAGTTACCCTTCAAGAACTATTCGGCGATCGCTTTCTACCAGAATTAGTTAAAGATCGCATAGTTCTCATTGGTACTACTGCCCCTAGTTTCAGAGATCATAATTGGCGTACACCCTATAGTACAGGAAACTGGTCAGTACGTACTATGAGTGGCGTAGAGATTCAAGCACATATGGTCAGTCAAATTTTAAGTGCAGTTTTAGACGCTCGACCTTTAATTTGGTGGTTATCAAAACCTAGGGAAGTAATTTGGATTGGGTTTTGGTCTTTAACAGGAGGTTTATTAGTTTGGCGTTTCCCTTCACCCCTATCGGCGATCTTAGGAGTAGGAGTTGCTGCTAGTCTTCTATATATCAGTTGTTGGATCTTACTGATCTTAAATGGAGGTTGGCTACCTCTAGTTCCTTCAATACTGGTATTAGTAGCAACTGGTAGTAGCATCGCAATTTATAGTCATCGGCTATCCTCAAGAACAAAATATTGATTTGAGTTTTCGCAAGAGTGTTAATAAACGCGAGCGTCCAACGAACTTACAGCTTTCTTTCAGATGAATAGACTCAATTTTTACTCACTACTCACTACTCACTACTCGCTACTCGCTACTCGCTACTTTATTAAATTAGTATGGTCTACTAAACATGAAAACTGCTGTAATTCGTTATGTCTGATAGAAACAAGGAAGAAAATCCCAGACTGCAAAAATAGGCGATCGCACGAAAACACAGTTTGGGAACCCCGTTGCCAAGAGCGCGCAGAGTGTCATCAATTACGACTCCTTTTCCCCGTCTTGGTAGTAAACGTTCTCTAACCTCTGCAAGAAGTCTATGGAATGTTCGATTGGAGTAGTGCGATCGATTTGAGGGTTAGCCCATAATTGTTGGTAAAAATCTTGGCGATCGACAGGCTGAGAGCAAGTTTGGGTTAGGGGTAAATCATTAATTGTAATACGGTTGAATTTCATATTCATTGATTCCTATTTATATAGAGTAATCAACCTCTTAATCGCAAAAAAGAGGTATAATAGCCAGCCCAAAATTTTCTTTACTTCTAAGCAATTAGGGGTAGCTTAATTATTTGTTATTATTTCAATTGATTTTTCGGAATATTTCAGTTATGATGGTCGGTTGACAAAATTTGGTGAAGCTTTAATTTTGAGAAAAATTCAGATCGATTGGGCTAAATTCAGGTACTGACTCGAAATCTTCCCTAGTTATTCCCGATTAATTTCTAGCTTGAGTTCAACGGCTAGGAATATGCATATTTTCGGATTGTCACTCATAGTTAATAAACAAAAGCTTAGAGAATTTTCTTCTTTTAGGTTCAAAAACTATAAATTGAGCTTTTAGGGTGTAAGTAAATGCCAGAAACATGGACAAAAATACTGCAATTAAAACCCAAAAGTATATTGGTTATTGCTTTAGGTCTTGCCAGCGTCATTATTAATCCAGGATTTTTATTAGCACAGTCTGAAGAACCAACTAATAGTCAGACTCAAAATGTAAAAATTAGCTTTATTCCAGCGCAACCAGATCCTCCAAATCGAGGAACACCTAGATCGAATGAGGGAACTGGAAGCCGAGGTGACTGTCTCCACAAACCCTCGCTACCACCACTCAAATCTCTAGTAGGCAAAAACCATTTAAAATTAACCACAAGCGATCGCCCGACGATTTGGGTTTACGTACCTTATACTCAAAAAGAAGCACCCTACGGAGAATTTTCTTTACAGGATGGAGATAATGAAATTTATCGTACTCGTTTTCAACTGACCGCTAAACCAGGAATTGTTGGTGTAAGCTTACCATCTACTATCGCACCTTTGGTAGTAAACAAATCATATCGTTGGTATTTAGATATTAACTGTTCTGTTTCACCATCTTCTAATGATTTATCAACTCCAGCTTCCCTAACAGGAATAGTAGAACGAGTTGCTCTTTCTGCTGATTTGGCTCGCGAATTTAAAACTGCATCAACACCTCTCAATCAAATCGCTACTTATGCAAAATATGGTATTTGGTACGATGCAGTAACCAAGTTAGCTAAATTGCGCCTACAACAACCCGAAAATTTGACTGTACAACAAGCTTGGGACAAACTTTTAAGCGATCGCCTGGTTGACTTAGAAGCAATATCGGTAATCCTAAAAAGGAAAGGATAAGGGAAGGTTCTCTTGCCAAAATCGAAGCTAATCTTGTAGCATAACTAAATATTAACAAGATCTATAAAACTACCGAGAGCAATTTGAGCTTCAGTTAATCTATTTATGTAGAAAGACTAATGGCAAATATCTTAATCGAGCAGACAATTAAGTTAACTCATTGAAACTATATAACTCGATCTGTTAGCGTAATGTTTGAACGAGCTACTGTTTTTTCGGCCATTATTGTCTTTATTTTATTTACTATTGTCGGAGTCAAGTATTTTAATTTTCTACAAGAGAAAAACCAAGTTACTCAAACCGCGATCGCCAATTAACAATTAAACAATTAAAAAGTCACCACACTACGAATAGACTCCCCTTTGTGCATTAAATCAAAAGCATCATTAATTTGTTCGATGGGCATAGTATGAGTCACCAAATCGTCAATGTTAATTTTGCCTTCCATATACCAATCGACAATTTTTGGTACATCTGTACGACCTCTTGCTCCACCAAAAGCCGATCCTTTCCAAACTCTCCCTGTAACCAATTGAAACGGACGAGTTTTAATTTCTTCTCCTGCACCTGCTACGCCAATAATAGTAGAGACACCCCAACCTTTATGACAGCATTCTAAAGCCTGTCGCATCACCTCAACGTTACCAATACACTCAAAGCTGTAGTCTGCACCACCATCAGTTAACTCTACTAAATATGAGACTATATCTCCGTCTATTTCCTTGGGGTTAACAAAGTCTGTCATGCCATAAAGTTCTGCCATGGCACGTTTATCGGAGTTAATATCCACGCCGATAATTTTACTCGCACCAACCATTTTCGCGCCTTGGATGACATTTAAGCCAATACCACCTAACCCAAATACCACCACGTTCGATCCTGGTTCGACTTTAGCAGTGTTGATTACTGCGCCCAAACCCGTAGTCACACCACAGCCAATGAGACAGACTTTATCTAAAGGTGCATCATCGCGAATTTTTGCCACGGCGATTTCTGGTAAAATAGTATAGTTGGCAAAGGTGGATGTCCCCATGTAATGATAAAGCTTTTCTCCACCTAGAGAAAACCTACTAGTACCATTCGGCATCACGCCTTTTCCTTGGGTAGCACGAATTGCCTGACAAAGATTGGTTTTTTGGCTGAGACAATATTTGCACTCTCGACATTCAGGAGTGTAGAGGGGAATTACTTTATCTCCTGGTTTGACGCTAGTTACTCCCTTGCCAACCTCAGCGACAATTCCGCCTCCTTCGTGTCCCAAAATAGTCGGGAACAAACCTTCAGGATCTGCGCCAGAAAGAGTATAAGCATCAGTATGACAAACCCCAGTTGCTTTGATTTCTACTAAAACTTCTCCCGATCGCGGTGCTTCTAGTTGCACGGTTTCAATACTTAGAGGTTTACCCGAACCAAAAGCTACGGCAGCTTTGACATCCATGCTCATTATTATATTTGTTGGTTATGTATGGTCAGAAAAATTTTAGCTCATAAAAGATTGAGTAATTGTTTCGAGTTTTTGACTAAAGTTTGCGACTTGTAAATAAATGTATCGGATGTTTTAAATTGAGAGGAAATTGAATCTATGGTTTTTAAGGGGATCGCAATTTAGGTCAATAGCGATCGCTCTTAAACCGAGCATAATTTTATTGAGATCGACTTTTTTGCAGCTAAATAATAGTAACCGAGATTTTATGGAAACAAGATTATCATTCGATTATTTGTTAGATACAAAAGCAATAGAAAAAGATGATGTCACAGATCTAATTAATGGCTTAGAAAGTACGCCCAAATCTATTCCTCCTCGTTATTTTTACGATCGCCAAGGTTCGCAATTATTTGAACAAATTTGCCAGCTACCAGAATATTATCCTACCCGTACTGAAGCGAGTATTTTAGAAAACTATGCCGTGGAAATTGCCGACAAAACTCAAGCGATCGAACTAATTGAATTGGGTAGCGGTAGTTCGACTAAGACTCGTTTTTTACTGGATGCTTACCAAAGTTTAGCTACTCCTTTGTATTACACACCTATAGATGTGAGTGATAGTATCTTGAAATCGAGTGCCGAACAACTTTTGAAAGATTACCCGCAGCTGAAAATACAGGGAAAAGTCGCCACCTATACTCAAGCATTACAACAAATATCGACTTATTCTTTAGGGAAAAGAATAATTATCTTTTTAGGTAGTAGTATTGGGAATTTTCAACCATCCGAATGCGATCGCTTTCTCGATACAGTTAATGCAGCTTTAAATCTAGGGGATTATTTTTTGTTAGGAATAGACTTACAAAAAAATATCAAAATTTTAGAAACGGCATACAATGACGCACAAGGAATTACCGCAGCCTTTAATCTAAATATGTTGCAACACCTCAATAATCGCTTTCAGGGTAACTTTAACTTAGATTTATTTAAACATTTCTCTATTTATAATACTACTCAACATCAAATAGAGATGTATCTTATTAGCCAAAAATCGCAATTTATGACCTTGAAAAGCTTGAATTTGACTCTAGAATTCAATCCAGAGGAAGCAATTTTAACAGAAATATCTCGCAAATTTAATCTTCAACAAATGGAACAATATTTAGGTCGGCATAATTTAGCTGTAATCAAAACCTATACCGATCCTCAACAATGGTTTGGTTTATTATTATGTCAAAAACAACACGACTAACTTTGCTTTAATCTAAATTAAATTCAATATTAGCAGTTAGATCGAGTCCGTTTAGTTAGTCCTTCATGATTACGGACTAATTTAGACCTTCCCTGGAATCCGACTAGACTCGAACAACGTAAAGGACGTATCCAACGTATTGGACAGATACAGGATGAAATATGGATTCTCAATCTACGTTATCGCGACTCAGTTGAAGATCGCGTTCACGAACTTCTCTCTTCAAGATTAGAAGAAATACAAGGTTTATTCGGACAAATACCCGATGTTCTACAAGACGCTTGGGTAAATGTAGCCATTGGTGAAAAAGAATGAGCTAAAAAACTAATCGACAATATTAGCCGAGACACCCCTTCGACGAGCGATATAGCAAGGTAGACAGCATTGACTGGGAAAGCTGTTCTCAAATTTTGAATGAATCTGAAAAGCGATCGCTATTAAACAAAGGATGGTAAACAGCAGAGTTCTGGCTGCATTACCAAATAAAACATCTAAAACTTATGGCGAAAAAAGCGATCGTGTACTTAGTCTTGAAGCGATGCCTTCAGCTAGCTTCGCAATCGCCAATAATTCTCCTAACTCTCTGGTAAAACTGAAATGCCGTTTCTTCTAGAATAGTCTTCTTGACTGAGAGAAAACAGCATTCCCCGATCGCGAACTCCTTTAAACTCGACTAATCCTTGGTAATTCATCGCTAACTTTTTCGCCACCTCGATCGAAGCCAGATTATCTCGATTAATCTGAGCGATCGCCTTCTTTATTCCTAATTGATGAAAGCCATAATCGAGTAACTTAGTCATGGCTTCCGTGGCAAATCCTTGACCCCAATATTCAGGTAAAAGTACATAGAAACATTCACAATTTTGTTGCTTATCTAGGGGAGAAAAACCACAAGAACCGATAAATAAATCGTTATTCTTTTGTGCAATAACTAGAGCAAACAAAGGTTCGGTAGTCCGATAAGAATTTAAAGTCATCTCAAATAATTCTTTTGCTCCCTTCGGTGTTGTTTGTTCCGCAGTAAAGTTAAGATAATCGGTTACTTGAGGACAAAGCATAAACTGTAAAAAAGCCGACCAATCTGAGGTATTGTAAGGACGCAGAATTTGGCGTTTAGTTTCTAATTTAGTTGGGAGTTTCATCATTAATAAATCTTTAAAAAAGAAGGATTAAGTCAAGGAACATAGCAATACGTACTTGAATTAGACCCCTGAGGACTGAGATGAGTAAATAGTAGAAAAACCTTTACTCATTATTTATGACTTTTACTGTATCCATTGCCGAGGATTTTTTAAGAAATGCGATCGCCAACTAAGCAAAATTAGAACTGATATTTTCCTCTTTAGCGCTAATTTGAGAGCAATCTGCAACAATTAGCGTTAAACCAGATCTCAAACTTTTTTAAAGTCATGACTATCAAACTGTCAAAAGAGACCAAGCAGCAGTTAATCGAATCAATCAAACGTTACTTTGAAGTAGAGATGGACGAAGAAATCGGCGATCTCAAAGCTTCGCTGTTTCTCGACTTTTGTTTGCAAGAAATCTGTCCCAGTGTCTATAATCAGGCAATCATGGATGCACAATCTTATCTGAATAATCGGGTTAGCGATCTTGGTGATACTTGCTACGAGCCAGAGTTTGGCTATTGGAAGCAATAATTGAAGCCAGGAGTCTAGATACCTTGTGGTAGTTGCGATCGCTCTTATCAACAAAATTTTCTGGTTTGAGTTTAATTTAGAATTGTGATGTTAGATTTAAATACTTTTATTTAAACCAAGTCCATAATCTAAATTAACAATAATAAACAATGACCATTGAAGATTTTCCCGAATCAAATCCAACTATTACTCGTCCTCAGCGTCAGCTGGGAATACTGACTGTTTTTCGCCTCGGTTTGTTTAATCTGGGACTGGGGTTGATGGCCGTGCTAACTTTAGCTGTTTTAAATCGGGTGATGATTAGCGAGCTGGCTATCCCCGCGACAATTACAGGGGGGATTTTGGCTACGTCTTTGTTTGTTTCCCCTGCCAGGGTATGGTTTGGACAACTATCTGATAACAAACCAATATTAGGTAAACATCGTACCAATTACGTACTATTAGGGACGGCTATTTTTGGTTTAGCGGTATTTTTAGCCGTACAGGTAATGTGGCAACTGGGAGCGGTTGTAAGGGAAAACGGAGAATGGCTGTGGAATATTCAGACTATTGGCTGGAGTGCTGTTTTGGCTCTAATTATGGCTATTTATGGTTTAGCGGTGAGCAGTAGCTCAACCCCTTTTACCGCCTTACTAGTAGACATTACCGAAGAATCGCGACGCTCCAAACTAATTGCGGTAGTCTGGTCGATGTTGATGGTAGGTATAGTAATCGGTGGCATCACGGGGAGCATTGTTTTTAAGCAAATAGAAGCAGGAGGAGTCACCGCAGGTAATATTCCGTTGGAAATATTGCAACCGCCAGTTAATGCAGTATTTAGTGTCGTTCCCTTTTTAGTTTTGGCATTGGCTTTTATTGCGACTTTGGGCGTAGAAGAGAAATATTCCCGCTTCAAAAGCAACAGTACTGCTATCAACCGCGATGATAGTATTACCATCGCCAGAGCAATTAAAGTATTGACTACCAGTCGTCAAACTGGCATCTTCTTTAGCTTCTTATCTATTATTACCATTGGTTTGTTTATGCAGGAAGCTGTCCTCGAACCCTATGGCGGAGAAGTATTTGGGATGAGTATCGGCGAAACAACTAAACTTAATTCCTACTGGGGGATGGGTATTTTGTTTGGTTACGCAGTTACGGGATTTAAAATTATTCCCTCTCTAGGTAAGAAACAGACGACCAAAGTTGGCTGTATTCTCGTCGCCTTGTGCTTCGGTTTAATTATCTTGGCTGGCTTTACTCAACAACCAAAAATGTTGCAATCAGCAATATTCTTGTTTGGTATTGCAGCGGGAATCGCGACTGTAGGCGGTATTAGCTTGATGTTAGATTTGACCGCAGCCGAAAGCGCGGGGACTTTTATCGGTGCGTGGGGATTGGCTCAAGCGATGTCTAGAGGGATAGCGACGTTTATTGGTGGAGTAATTCTCGATCTGGGTAAAAATATCTTTGCTAGTACTTTACTATCTTATAGTTTGGTGTTTGCGATGCAAGCTTTGGGAATGTTAGTGGCGATCGCAGTTTTAAACCAGGTAAATGTCAAGGAATTTAAGGAAAATACTACTCAAGCACTCTCTACGGTTATGGAAGGAGATTTGGACGGCTAGATAAATCGGAAAAATTCAATCCGCTGGGCGATGTCTACCAACAGACATCGCTTTTTAGTGACTTCCTCCCGACTCTCATTGCTACGCACTCTTAGAGCGGGCTTCCATTGTCGCCAATGGCTTTTGCTCCCCTGACAACTTGCGGTGAGTTGCGCCACTACATGCGGCGAACTATGCGCCTTTGTCTAGAACTAAGTTCCCCGACAGTACGACTTGAGAGCCAATACGAGTGCTTTTCGGGAGTCCCCCGATACGTTTCTGTGCCTCGGTTACATATTTCTTGTGCCGAAGCTATATCTCTATCCACAACATAACCACATTCATTACAGCGATGCATTCTGACACTCAAGTCTTTTCTGACTGAACTGCGACAGTTAGGACAAGTCTGAGATGTTCCGCGATGGTCAACTTGACCTACAAATACATCTCGCTTTTGACCTACATACTCTAGTATCGTTCTGAATTGTCCAAAGCTAGCATCAATGCTGTGTTTTCCTAGCATTCCTTTCGCCATGATCCGAAAGTCACAATCTTCAACAAAGATTGTCTCTGCCATATCGCACAGTTTATGTGCTAGTTTGAATTGGTAATCCTTACGCTTGAATGCGATGCGGTTATGTTGTTTGGCTACTTTGATTCTTGCTTTTTCATAGTTTTTCCTTCTTTTCATTTTTCTAGACAGACGCTTTTGTAGCACTTTCAGCCGACTGTAGGCTGTCTTGAAAAATTTAGGTCGCTCTTCGATATATCCGTCGCTTGTTGCCACGTAAGATAACAAACCAACATCTATACCGATAGCACGACCATGAGGAACTGGACTTGGAAGAGCAACATCCGATTCTATTGCTATCACAGCAAACCAACCCACAGCTTTTTTGACTACCCTAACTTGTTTTATTACAAATCTTTCAGGTATTGATCTATGTAAATTGATTCTTACTCTACCCAGCTTGGGCAATTGAATTTGCCAATCGCTAAGTGGATTAGTTTTGAACTGAGGAAATAACATCGACTTCATTTGCCCGTACTTTTTGAAGCGCGGAAAGCCATAACCCCTAGCTCTGAAAGAATCCCAACTATCGTGCAACCGTCTGATGTTTGTTTGTAATACCTGAGACGGTACTGTTTTTAGTCGTGGGAACTTTTTCTTTGCTTTGGGTAAGTTGTTTTGCTGTTGATGGTAACTAGGAAACGGATAGTCCGCAGCCATAATATATTCTGAATCCAAACTACATCTATCTATAGGGCATTTTCTAGACGCAATCCAATCTTTCAACTCCCGTAAAGCATAGTTATAGCTGATACGACAAGTTTCTAACCACTCGTTGAGTAGTTCAGTTTGGTTACTATCTGGATATATGCGATAAACGTAATTTAGTATCATACAATCATTATACCAGTTGCTGAGACAGATGGTAGATTGTATATTTGCAAGGCATTGAGCCTTTTAATATACTTGAGGAAGTCCATGTATCCCGACGCTGAATCGAAGATGGAGAGCGCGGGAATTATAGCTCCCTCAAACTCCCTCAAAAGGTTAAAAATAGGAGGTAGGAAATAGGAAATAGGAAGTAAAACTTATTTCTTATTTCCTATTTAACATTTGTGCCAAATCGAATTATTGAGGACGATCGCGACATTCTCCTCAAAAGCACAGTTCTGAGACAAATTTTCAGTCCATTTAACCTGATAAAGAGGCATTCTGATCGTCTCATTGCCTTTCTTGGTAGTCGGGAAGATGAACGCCTGGTTCAAATGTTCTCGTTCTTTATTGGCTGCCAACCAATTCGCCACGTAGACGCAGACAAATTTCGATTCGATGGTTTCTTTTTAAGTCCAGTCTCCGCTAAGCCTATAGTGGAGGAGTAGGGTTTTTCTTTCTTCGCCCTGAAACTTTCGGCATTCCACCCAATGAATCTGCTCATTCGATTCTTCATCATTTTCGTCTACCCAAGACATCTCAACCCTGAAAGTTACTGCTGGCGCACTCCAAGGTTTGCCAAAGCCAGGCTTGAGTCCGATCGCCTTCCTGAGTCGATGGCGTTTGATTTTGCCAGTTTTGTATTTCTTCTTTTTCATAAGCTTCTAGCTTCTAGCCTTCTGAAATAGGAGGTAGAAAATAGGAAGTAAAGCTTATTTCTTATTTCCTATTTCTTATTTCCTATTTCTTATAGCTAAGAGCTGATTATATCGGTATACCAAATTAAATCCATAGTCGAACGATACCTCTCTACAACATTCTGATGATTAATCAGCCATTTTTTTAGGCTTCTCCTAGAAACATAAGCTCCAGAACCTTTTTTGAATTCGCCTTGAGGCTTTAATTCTTGGCGGTAAGTCTTAAAAAATCTAGCTGAAGTATGGCGATCGCATCCCAAGAGAAAGGATAGATCTGTAGTTGTGAGATATTCGCTGGAACAATCCAATCTTCGCGATTTTTTATGACGAATGATCTTGTTTTCAATCTGTTCAATCGTTCGATCGACAAAACCATTTTTCTGCGCCCAGAGATTGTATAGATATGGAACTTTTTCCCAAGGATAGTCCCCGAGCTGGCTGCCTGACACAAGTACCTCAAACCCTCTTAATGTATAGATTTTAGATTTTCTACTCAAAAGGTATTTTTGATTCAAGCGATCGCTTGTAAACATTGAAATACTGTACTGGCCGAATTCAATTTCCACGAAAAATATAGGATTGGCATAGATGTGTCAGGCAGCCAGGTCCCCGAGTAATTCCCATAAATAGCTTTCTTCTTTCTCACTCCAGTATTTCCTTTTATAGAGACAAAGTTTTCTAGCTTTGCATTTAATTCCAGCAGCCGATCTATTCAAGCAGATTTCCAACTGCTGAATCGACAAATCACGATAATTTTCTTGTAAATATTTTTCTTCTTCTTCAGTCCAAATTCTGATCATCACTTAAAAAGTTAAATAACAATTGCGATCGCATTTAAAGTTAACACGAAAAATACTGCCTGTGGCGATCGGCAGTTCTGATAACTCATATTTTTGCAATTGCCTTATTTGCCCCTGGCTCAAGCCAGATACTTCAATTAGCTGTTTTTGGTTAAATAGCCGTCCTGTCTTCATGGATTTGCTACAAGTTCAAAAGCTTCGAGCGAATTTCTTCGATCGAACGGTCTACCTCCTCGTCGTACTGCCCTTCGTACTCGGAAATACTCTCAATTAAAACCTGACGTTTTTCTACTGTAGCAGCTTCTGTTGCCAGCCTTTCTAACTCCTTTAGGTGGCGGATAACTTCCTCTTTACTCTTCAACTCAGTAGACTGGACGATCGCCTCTACTGCCTCTTCAACCACCGTGAAACTTTCAGACTCGGAGGCGATATCGGTCAACCCCTCAATTGCTTCTTGCTTAACCTCCTCATCCGAGCTATCGCGAGCTAAATTCTGAATGGCTGCGATACTCTTTTCTGGCTGATTGCTGCGCTTACCAATCTCGGCTAATTTTTCGATCGCCTCTTGTTTAACATAAGAATCGCCTCTGGCTGCCAAGGCTTGAATTTTCTCAATCGATTCTGACTGTTCGGTTTCTACTTCCCTTTGTAGCCGATAGATTTGAGTTTGGGCAGTAACGATCGATTTAATCCCGCCAAAGACGGCGTGAAATGCCAGACCGATACCCATGGCGATCGCGCATACCTGCCTTAAGGAATATTCCTTTTTAAACTTGAGAGCAATAAAAGTTATGCCGATAAAACCAGCAATCAAACCACTCAGGGCATCAGACGCGATCGTGCCTTGGATACTGCTAGCGTTGTAGTTTTTATTGTAATGGTGATGACCGATTCCTCCGACTGCACCACCGAGGGTTGAAGCGATGGTTAAGTAGACTTCTTGTTGTTGGTTTTTCAATTTAGCTATTAGCCTTCTTAAGTCAGAAGTCAGAAGTCAGAAGTCAGAAGTATTTCACTTCTTATTTCTTATTTCCTATTTCTTATTTCAGAGAGCTATCCTCCAGTAATAAATGTACACTTGTTAGTCATTTTCTTCCCACATAAAACACCAAATCTTACGCCAAAAACCGTTAGAATTTCTTTTAATTTGTGCCGATTTAATCTTCCCCACTTCTTTACGAACCAATTCGTGTAAAACTGCACTTATAGAGCCATAATATTTGGCTTGATTATCAAATGCTTGCTCCCAAATTTCTTTGATTGAAAACCACTGATTGGGATGCTGAGATAAAAAAGCGATCGCCTTTTGCTCTCTGGAATTTGTATTCATAATTAGTTACAAACTATTTAAAAGATTCAACATAATTAACTATATAATTAGGATTATTATAAATATTTAGATTAGGAATAAGTGGAGTAACATGATGATTAAAAAATAATAGGTAAGGAACAAAATCCAAGAAGTTGACATAGCTAGTATTGGTAATATATTTCCTTGCCGATTCCGCCCAGTATTTGTTGCCACAGGCAGGAGAGCCGAAAGTAACAGTTTCGACTTTCTTGTTTAAATGATAGTTAATATCTACTCCTGCGATCTGAGCGAGACACCCTCCGCTAGAATGCCCTGCTACAACTAATTTTAGTTCAGTTTTGGCGAGTTTTAAAATCTCCTCTCGAACTGATAGATAGCCTAGATAATAACCAGCGTGTAGTTTAACTTTACCTCGATACCCCTCTCCCATATAAGGAGTAACCAGGGAATTTAACTTAAAATTTGTCAGCTAATCTTTGACTGAATAAGTACCAGGAATAGCTATATATCTAACATCATAAACATCTTGACAATAAACCTGAATATCAGTTCTTTTATTACTGAAGTTATCGTGGAAATAACTATGACTTACTAGACGGGCTGCGGTTAGATGACTTGTCATTTTAGCCTTTAGCTTGTAAAAAATAAGAAGTAGGAAATAAGAAATCAATAGTTAAATACTTCTGACTTCTGACTTCTGACTTCTGACTTCTAACTTCTGACTTCTTTAAAGACTCTCCCTGCCAGTAACTTCAAGCAACTTTTCAATCGTCTTTTGCCCCGCGACACCATCTACTGTTAAACCGTGTTGCTTTTGAAACGAAGCCACGGCTCGTTCGGTTTGTGGCCCATACTGACAATCGGCTACTAATTCAGAAGGAGAAAGTTGTAGAACTTGACGGAGGAGTAGTTGTAATTGTCCGACTTCAGAATTGATATCGCCCCGCTTTAAACTCGGATAGCGATCGAAACCTTCTACGGGCGATCGCGCTACACAAGAGGCTGTTTTTGGCCCCCAAATGCCGTCTACTTTTAATAACTGTTTGGAGTTGTGTTCGTTCCAGAGTTGTTGAAATTCTTTGATTTGGAGAACTCCTAAACTTACTCCGCCATGTTGATAGTCAAAATGCCAGCGATCCCAGCTCCCAAGCCATTTCCAGCCATGCTTGCTTAAAGGCGATCGCCAGAACAGATAATCTTGAATATCGATCGCTAGTCCGCTTTGATGGTTGCTTCTGCCTGGTGTGGCTGCTGCGGTAATTCCGCAGAGCTTTTTTTCATATTGTTGGCGCAACAAATATTGCTGCATGACAGTTCGCAGACAGGAATTGATGATAAATGGTCGATTATAAAGTTCGATTGCTTTGATTAGATCCTGAGCAGCCCTGGGTTGCAGGTAAGGGTTGTTGTGCCTGCCTTCGCAGATAATTAAAGGGTGATCGAGTTTGACTAAATATTTTTTAGCTAGCAGTCGATCTAACAACTGCTGGGATAAACCGTCAATTATCCCCGTATTATGTAATTTAAAGCATAACCTTGCCGTTGCGGCAAACTCAAACTTTAAATTACATTGACTGATGCTAATACCTGGATGACTCTCAACCACTTCTTTAACATGGTCTTGAATTTCTTCATCAAGAATATATTTTTGGTTTAGATATCCATCTAAATACTTGCCTAAATATTTCAAATTCCGATATTTAGTCCAATCAATTTCGGAATCTGTACGAATACAGAAATTAAAACCGAGTTGTTCGCATCGCTCTTTAGCTAATATATCCTGCCATCGATCGCTTTCATTTTTAGCGTATCTATAAGGATATTTCTCTGCCCTTTTAATTAAAGTTTTTTCTGGTTTCCACTCTTCAAAACTGACGCTATTGGTTCTAAGAACTAGAAAATCAGGAACATAAGAAATCGTATTGGATCTCTTGCCGTCGGGAGAACATTTCAAAGTAAATTGGTATGGCTGATCCCAATACTCCAACACATCACCATCGTATTCATAAAACGAAGTGAGAGCAGGAAGTTCTAGGGTATGGGATTCAAATTGAATTGTTCTACCCATCTTTTTGCTAGCATAAGGTCCGTGAACGTTTCTAGCTGTACCTTTTACTTTCCTGACTGGTTCTGATGAGCGAACCTGTTCTATGATTTTCCTCGCTTGTTCAGCTAGCTTAAGGCGATCGCACCACTTTTCAAACTCTCGCTCGGTAAGCATGACTTAAAATTGTAGTTGAAGGACGAATAGATAAATCAGCTATTTATCAACTTAATATATTTCGGCAAAGTCAAACTTTAATTTTTGTATTTCGGCAAGTTAATACATTAGAAGTATCGGTATGCGATCGCTGCTTATGCTGGAAGAACTGAACTAAAAAGCGCTCGCTGTTCCAGTTTGTGACAGTGAATGGTACTGGTTTGCAATGTAAATAGATAAAAACTTTGGAGCCTAAATTAAGCGCAATAGTTGTAGAATTTGTAAAGATTTAGAGCAATAGTTATCAAAATCTTTACAAGGCAACTATGGCGGCTGTCTTTACCAACATTTCAGCATTGCCTGGAATCAAATCGCTTTACAAACACACTCTTATAAACCTGAGTGAACAGTAGGGAAACTATGACTAAAAAGATTTACGCTCTGCTAGTAGGTATCAACGACTATCCCAACCCTAATCATCGCCTCGAAGGCTGTGTAAATGATATTACAAAAATAGAAGATTATTTAAACGAACGGTTTGATAAGAAAGAATACCAACTGCAATTACAAACACTTAAAGATGAGCAAGCGACCCGCGAGGCAGTTATTAATGGCTTCCGCAGCCATCTTCGTCAAGCGGGCAAAGATGATGTAGTTCTGTTTTACTACAGTGGTCATGGTGCCCAAGAGGACGCACCACCAGAATTTTGGCACCTAGAACCAGACCATCAGAATGAAACTTTAATGTGTTATGACAGTAGCCCTAAAACTGGTTGGGCTTTAGCAGATAAAGAATTGGCGAAACTAATTGCGGAAGTGGCAGAAAACGAACCGCATATAACCATTATTCTAGATTGTTGCCACTCTGGTTCTGGCACCAAAGACCCAATGCAAGAAACTAAGGAACGTCGCGGTCCCGCAGACAAGCGAAAACGTCCCCTGGATAGCTTTATTTTTAAGCTGGAAGATTTAGATAAACTTTCAGATACCAGTCGCGATCCTGAAACACATCCCACTGGCTGGAAGATACCTAAAGGTCGTCATGTGCTTCTAGCAGCTTGTCGAGACCACGAAACAGCAAAGGAATACCGTAGCCAACAACGGGGTTATTTTTCTTATTATTTGATGGATACACTTTCCAAGACTAAGGGAAAGCTGACTTATCGGGATTTATTTGCCCGCACCAATGCTATTGTCCGCAGTGAAAGTATAGATCAGTCTCCGCAATTGGAAGTGAATCATTCCGAGGATGGTGACAAATTCTTCCTCGATGGTGCGATCGCCGAAGTCGAACCCTATTTTATTGTTAAGCACGATCGAACCTCTTGCTGGGTCATTGAAGGTGGTGCTGTCCACGGAGTTCAATCTCCCAAAGATAGCGAAACTACTTTACTGGCACTGTTTGACTTTGATGCCAATATCGACGATCTGCGCGACCCCTCAAAATCTGTGGGTACAGCAAAAGTCACTCAGGTATTGCCAACTAAGAGCAAGATAGATATCGAAGGGGTGCAAAACCTGACTACTGGGAGCACTTTTAAAGCAGTTGTTACCAGTTTACCCCTACCGCCTTTAGGGGTGTACTTTGAAGGAGATGAAGCGGGTGTAAATCTGGCTCGCGAACAGCTACAAACAGCCGGACTTAATGGTAAACCCTCAGCTTATGTCCGCGAGTTACAAGAAATTGACAACGCTGAGTTTCGACTGTTGTGTCGCAATAATCAGTATATAATAGCCAGACCAACAGAGAACCGACCCCTAGTAGCTCAAATTGATGGTTACACCCAAGACAACGCAGACACAGCAATCAAACGCTTAGAACATATTGCTCGCTGGACACAAATTGCACAACTCTCGAATACTGCCGCGACTCAGATTAAAGCTGGTGATGTGAAGATGGAACTCGTCTTTGCTGATGAGGATTTATCGCAATCAAAGCAAATGCGTTTGCCATACAAATATCAGAATGGAGAATGGCAACCACCGGAATTTAAACTTAAACTTATCAATACAACTAAGAATAAGAAGCCACTTTACTGTGCTTTGGTCAATCTTTCAGATAGTTTTTCCATCAGTGCCCCTTTTTTTGATGCAGGTAGTGTCAGGTTAGAAGCAGGAGAAGAGGCTTACGCTTTAGATGGAGAAGAATTGCTACTCGAAGTCCCAGACGAGTATTGGGAACAGGGAATTACCGAGTACAAAGACATGATTAAATTGATTGTAAGCAATGACGAATTCGATCCGAGATTGCTCACTCAGAAGAAACTTGATGCTCCTCGACCTAGAGCGAGAGATATAGAATCCCCCAATCAAAGTAGTCTTGAGCGTTTAATGGATCGTACTCAAAATCGTGAAATCAGAGCCAAAAGTGACGCAGTGAGGTTTGACGATTGGTATGCAGAGGAAATCACGATCGTTACAGTCCGTCCCTTGGATTCCACACCAGTTTCCCCAGAACAAGAACAACAATTAGGAGTAGGGGTGACATTACAACCCCATCCCAGCTTGGTAGCAAATGCTCGTCTAACCACCACACCGCAAGTCAGCCGAGATTTGGGTAATAAAATTGTGCCCCCCATCCTGCGGGAAGATCCAGAAGTTATTCGACCCTTCCAATTTACTACCAGTCGCGGTACAGACCCAGGATTAAGTGTACTGGAACTAAGCGACGTTGCCGATCACGAAGTTGTCACCCCAGATACACCTTTGAAGTTATTAGTTGATGCACCCCTAGCAGAAAATGAATACCTGCTTCCTGTAGGCTATGACGGTGAATTCTATTTACCTTTAGGTCGCGGTAAACCAACGGTCGATGGCAAAACTGAAATTGAGCTAGAACGATTACCAGCCCCTATTAGTCAGGGAGAGCGTAGTCTGCAAGGTTCTATTCGCATCTTCTTTCAGAAAGTGATCGGTAAGTATTTTGGGCGGGAATTTAACTATCCCATCTTAGCAGTGGCTGAAGTAGGAGAGGACAAGAAAGTAACCTATAAACGGGATGAAAATTATGTAAAACAGCAGGTAGCAAACGCCAAACGAATTGCCCTCTACATCCACGGGATTATCGGCGACACTGAAAGTTTGGTTTCTACAATCAAACAGCCCGTATTGCAACCAGATGAACAAGAGCGTTCCATCAGCGAAATTTACGATCTGGTTCTCACTTTTGACTACGAAAATCTGAATACTACCATTGAGCAGAATGCCCAACATTTAAAACGACGACTAAGAGACGTTGGTTTGTCAGAAGACCATGGTAAAGAACTACACATTATTGCTCATTCAATGGGGGGTTTGGTATCTCGCTGGTTTATCGAACGAGAAGGTGGTAATAAAGTTGTCCAACACCTGATTATGTTGGGTACACCAAATGCAGGTTCTCCTTGGTCAGTTGTGGAAGATTGGGTCAAACTTACTCTGGGTATTGGACTCAACGGTCTTTCTCTAGTTGCTTGGCCTGCAAAAGTGGTAGCTATGTTGATGGGTACTTTAGAAAAAAATATTCGGGTAGCCCTAGCCCAGATGAACCCAACTTCCGATTTTCTCAATTCTCTCGCAGCTAGTGACGATCCCGGCATTCCCTACTCGATTATCGCTGGTAATACCTCTATTATTCCCGCAGCATTGGAGCAACAAGCAGAGAAAAAATCCATACTAGAACGGTTACAACAACGTTTGTTTAATAAAGTTGTAGAATTGCCCTTCTTTGGCGCGCCGAATGATATAGCTGTCAAAGTGGATAGTATCACGAGTATTCCCACAGGGCGTGAGCATCCTCCCAATATTCAAGAAGTACCTTGCGACCACATGAGTTATTTCCTGAATGAACCTACTGAAGTTGGGTTAAAAGCTTTACTTGCTGCGATCGCAACATAACAGTGCTGTGTTTGATTTGATCGTAGGGTGATCGCCCCAGACGAATGCCTCGCATTGGAAAATCGGTTGATACATGTAACGGGAATTGCCTGGTTCTTCCTGGGTCGAAGGATAATGAAGATAGCAGCGGATGGAGACATTGACCCATGAGTGAAGAACGCCTCGAAGCTTATCAGAATCTGATTGAAGAACTGCTGAATTCTTCCAGTTACGAGGCAGCATTGCAGATTTTGAATGCTAACTCAGATTTAGTCGATGTAGGATTCGAGCAGACAATGCTGCGGGTAGCTAATAACCTAATAGCGTGGGGCGATCTAGACAAGGCTAATTTTTTAATGAACCTTGCAGGAAAATTGATAGGAGTGTATGGCAATACGTCTGATGTCCAACTCAACTTCCTGAAGCAGGTATTGCTAGCAACCTCAGACAGCAAGGCAAACCCGCAGGTTGTATACTCGCTGCTGCAAGAAAACCTAAACCTACTGGATGATAATATGGCTCAAGTGCTGCGAAGCTGGGCAACTGCGACTTTGGCGGAAGCGGGGTTAGATGAAGCACGAGCCATCGCAGCAGTGATTGGCAGTTTTAGCTACCTGATCGATTATTTTCCGCTGGGTAATAGGGCGAGTAATGTGGAGATTGCCATTAGCGGCTATCAGGTGGTTGCCACCGTTTTCACCCGCGAAGCCTTTCCCGTAGATTGGGCAACCACGCAAAATTATCTGGGCAATGCTTACGATAGCCGAATCAAAGGGGAGAGGGCAGAGAATCTGGAATCGGCGATCACCGCTTACGAGCAAGCCCTAGAAGTCCGCCCCCGCGAAGCCTTTCCCGTGGATTGGGCAACCACGCAAATTAATCTGGGCAATGTCTACCTTAAGCGTATAAGGGGGGAACAGGAAAAGAACTTGGAAGTTGCCATCCATTATCTTTTAGCTGCCTTAGAGGTATTCAGCTACGAAGCTTTCCCTCAACAATGGGCTACTGTTCAGTACAATCTGGGCATTGCCTACTTGAAGCGCATTGAAGGAGAACGGGCTGAAAACTTGGAAGTCGCCATCCGTAGTTTCTTAGCTGCCATACAGGTATGCTCCCGCGAAGCCTTCCCAGAAAAATGGGCAGATATCCAAAGCAATCTGGGTGTCGCTTATCATCAGCGTATTCAAGGGGAACAGGCTAAAAACTTAGAGGAAGCAATCCAATGTTACTTAGCTGCCTTAGAAGTATTCAGTCGTGCTGCCTTTCCCAAAAAGTGGGCGGATATCCAAAGCAATCTCGGTAATGTTTATCGAGATCGCATTCAGGGAGAGAAAGTAGAGAACTTGGAAGCGGCTATTCATTGTTTCTCAGATGCCTTACAAGTATTCACTCACGAAGCTTTCCCCGAAGAATGGGCTGTCACCCAGAACAATTTGGACAATACTCGCCAAGAACTTATCCAAGCTCAAGCTACTGAATGCCAAATCACCTTCCTCCTGGAGATATTACAGGCAACCCAAGACAGCAAGGGCGACCCGCAGGTGGTGTACCCGCTTCTGCAAGCCAACCTACATCTGCTGGATGATAATTTGGCTCAAGTGTTGCGAAGCTGGACAACAGTGACTCTGCCAGATGTCGAGCCAAAACAAGCCCAAGATATAGCAGCAGTTCTTCTCAACTTCAGCAAGCTGATTTATCAGTTTCCAGGGGGCAGTAGGGCTAGCAATTTAGAGATTGCCTTAACTAGCAACGAGCTTGCTGCTACTATTTTTAAACGCGAATCATTTCCCGAACGGTGGGCTAGGATTCAATTCAATTTAGGTCATTGTTACCGAAACCGCGTGCGCGGTGAGCGAGGACAGAACCAGGAAAATGCGATTGCTGCCTACAAAGCCGGGCTACAAGTCTTCACCCGAGAGGCGTTCCCCGATCTATGGGCTTCAACCCAACATGATTTGGGAAATGCCTATTGTGATCGAATAAGGGGGGAGCGGGCTGAAAATCTAGAATGTGCGCTCGCCGCCTACCAATCTGCACTGCAAGTCTTTACCTATGAGTCATTTCCTAAAGAGTGGGCTCAAATCCAACATAATCTGGCAAAGACATATTATGAGCGAATTAGGGGGAATCGCTTCCAGAATCTAGAACAGACTATTGCTGCCTACGAAGCTGCCTTAAAAGTTTATACTCAGGAAGCGTTTCCCGAAATGTGGGAAAAGACTCGCCGCAATCTAGAGATTGCTTACCGCGAACAGATTCTCAGTGGACAAAGACAAAACCTAGAGCGTCTAATTGAGCTATCAGCCATAGAATGGCCTTTTTTAAGGCAGGTGTGGCTGTCAACTTCAGAAAGTGGAGGCGACCCACAAGTTATATATCCTTTGCTTCAATCAAATCTAGAAAAGCTGAATGATGACCTAGCTCACCAGTTGCGGAGCTACGCAACTTTTGAACTATCTCAAATGGAAACCAGTCAAGTAGAAAGCGGAGCTAAAGCTCTTGGCAATTTTAGCCGCCTAATTTCAAGATTTCCGTTGGGCAATAGAGCAAGTAATTTAGAAATTGCTATAGCTGGTTATGAAGTTATTCTAATCATTTTTACTCGCGATGCGTTTCCCCAAGCATGGGCAATCACGCAAATGAATCTGGGCGATGTCTATCGTGAGCGTGTTCGCGGTGACCGGGTAGAGAACCAGGAATCGGCGATCGCCGCCTATGAATCTGCCTTACAAGTCTTAACTTACGAGGCATTTCCTAAAGACTGGGCTCAAATCCAAGCCCGTCTGGGCATTGCCTATAAAGATAGAAAACTAGGTAACCCTTCAAAAAATCTAGAGACAGCGATCGCTGCCTATGAATCTGCCTTACAAGTCTTAACTCGCAAAGCATTTCCTCGGCAATGGGCAGAGATTCAAGACGATCTCGCTAATGCCTACCAAAAAAGAATTGATGGCGACCGAGGCGAGAACTTGGAAAAGGCGATCGCAGCTCGCCAATTTGCTTTGCAAGCTTTTACCAAAGAAGAGTTTCCCAAAGACTGGGCAATGGTTCAAGGTAACTTAGGTGCTGACTACCGCATCCGGATACGGGGGAACCGAGCCGAGAACTTGGAAAAGGCAATTGCTGCTTACCAATCCGCCTTACAAGTGTTGACTCGCGATTCATTCCCCTACGAGTGGGCATTAGCTCAAAACAACTTGGGCAACGCTTACGGCGACCGGATTGTGGGAGAGAGGCTAGAGAACTTAAAGCAGGCAATCGCAGCTCAAGAAGCGGCTTTGACAGTTTGGACTCATGAGGTGTTTCCAGAAGGATGGATTCAATGTCAAAACAATCTTTGTCAAAATTTCCTGTATTTGTTAGCAGGGGTATATGCTAAAAGCGATGGAAGTCAAGACTATAGTCAAGCAGTATATCCACTTTTCCAAGCACATCTGGACAAGCTTGATGGAGAAATTTTGACTGAGTGGTGGCAGAGCTTAATAGAGTTTATGCTGTCTGAGGCGGAGCCAGAGGAAGCTCAAATCATAGCAGTAGAGGTTGCCAATTTAAGTGGTCTATTTTTAGATATTCCACTAGGTCAGAAAGCGACAAATTTGGAAATAGCTCTTATTGGCTATGAGAGAATTATTACCGTATTGACCCGCGAAGCTTCTCCAGAGCAGTGGGCTCAGACAAAACACAATCTTGGCTTCATCTATACGTATCGCATTCGAGGTGACCGAGCTGAAAACTTAGAACTAGCAATCCGCTGCCTCGAAGAAGCTCTAAAATTTTACACCCCTGAAACATTTCCAGAAAAATGGGCGCATACACAGGATAGTCTGGGTATAGCTTATTTCTACCGAATTCGAGGCGAGCGAGTCGAAAATCTAGAACTGGCAATCCACTGCTTTAAGGAATCCTTAACAATCTATACCCGAGAAGCATTTCTAGAGTCGTGGAGAAATGTAAAAAATCACCTCGGCATGGCCTATTCTGAAAGAATTCGAGGCGAAAAGTCTCAAAACATAGAAAAAGCAATTGCAGTATATAAAGATACCTTAACAGAACTAACTGCCAAAGAATTTCCAACCTTTGGGGCTGTAATTCATAATAATCTTGCTATTGCATACGGACAAAGAATACAAGGCAATCAAGCAGAGAACCTAGAGACAGCACTCCATTACTTTGAGGAAACCCTAAAAATCTACACCCCTGAAGCAGATCCAGAAGGTTGGGCTAGCTTGCAACGCAATCTAGGCATAGTCTACAAGCGACAGGGGCAGATTGACAAAGCCATTGAGTCTTTCCGCTCCGCCCTAAAAATCTACACCCCAACTACTTTTCCCATCGATTGCCTTAATGTTGGACGGAATTTCGGCAATACGGCTTTTGAAGCTGGGCGTTGGGCTGAAGCGATTGAAGGATATCAAGCGGCTGTTGAAGCTGTGGAGCAGAGCCGTTTTTGGTCTGTCAGCGAAGAGCGACGACAAGAAATTTTGCAAGAAGCTATTGGTGTCTACACCAGAATAGTTCAAACCTTCATTAACAATGGTCAACAATATAAGGCAATAGAATACGTCGAACGCAGTAAAGCCCGCAACCTCGTAGAGCTTTTGACTACCCGTAACCTTTACCCCAAAGGTGAATTTCCCGAAGAAGTCCTCAATGAACTGGATCGCCTGCGTCGGGAAATAGCAGCAGAACAGCGAAGGATAGATAGTAGTTCCTCTTTAAATGTCTTAAGACAACAGTTGAATGATTTGATTAGTCAGCAAATCCAGCCTATCGATCCCGCCTTCAGTCTTACTCAAAAAGTTGAAAGCCTTGAATTTCACGAAATCCGCAAATTACTACCAGATGACAAAACTAGCCTCATTGAGTGGTATGTCACTCCTGAATATCTCTACACCTTCCTAATTACACCGGAACGAAGTCAGCCTACAATCTTACCATTGCCTTCAGAAAATCATCAAGCTTTGATTAATTGTGTAAAAAGCTACATCAGCTCATATTCTCAACAAAAAGACAAGTGGCAAGCCGAGTTATCTGGAAAACTCCAGCAGCTAGCTATAATTCTGCAATTAGACCAGCTAATTTCTTTAATTCCAGATACCTGTAAACAGCTAATCCTCATTCCTCATCGCTTCCTGCATCTGTTACCCCTACACGCCTTGCCTTTGAATGATGGAACTTGTCTATTAGACCATTATCAGAATGGGGTATCTTACGCCCCAAGTTGTCAGCTATTGCAACTGGTACAAAACCAAAAACGCCCTTATTTCCAAAACTTATTTGCCATTCAAAACCCTACGGGCGATCTTAACTATACCGATTTAGAAGTAGAAACCATCAGTTTATTCTTCCCTAAAAAAGACATTAAAATCTTAGCTGGACAAGGCGCTACCAAAACTGCCCTTGATACCTATCAGAACTTACCATCTATCCACTGCGGTCACTTCTCCTGTCATGGCTACTTCAATATGCCATCTCCCCTCAAATCAGCCCTGCTGCTGGCAGATTGTTACATTCCAACTCCAGAAACTCTAGATCCCAACTACCATTTACCTTTGAAAGATGGCAGGATGGTTGACCTAGCTAAATGCCTCACTCTTGGTGACATCTTCCATTTTAACCTCAATCAATGTCGCCTCGTCATCCTCTCCGCTTGCGAAACCGGCTTAATTGATTTCTCTTCCACCAGCGATGAATATATTGGCTTACCCAGTGGTTTTCTCTATGCAGGTAGTTCCAGTGTGGTAAGTAGTCTGTGGACAGTAGACGATATGCCTACAGCATATTTGATGATTAAATTCTTGCAAAATCTCAAAGCTGCTTTTGATGGGGGTGAAGATGTTTCGGTAGCAGTGGCACTTAACCAAGCCCAAGATTGGCTACGGAATATTACTTGGGAAGATTTAGAAAAATGGGCAAATAACTTGCAATTAGATAGTAGCAATAATCGTCAAATTGAACGTTCGATGCGTCAGATGCGTGAGATTGTAGCAAAGAACGCTCGAAGTAAAAATATTGACGAAAAACCATTTCGGTCTCCTTATCATTGGGCTGGATTTACTGCTATTGGTAAGTAAAGTGGGTTCTACTTTACATTGATGAACTGAGGAGAATCACTAATGTTCAAACATAATTTCAACCGTAATTTCGCTATTATTATTGGTATTAATAATTATCAAAATGGCATTAGAAAGTTAGAGACAGCAGTTCCAGATGCTCGAAAACTTGCTGAAATTATTAAAAAACAACATCACTATCTCAAAGATAAATATCAAAAACAAAATAAGTATGAGGTTCAGTTACTGTTAGATGAACAGGCAAATTTGGATGAGCTTAAACAACTGATTGAAGACTTCAAACAAAAACAAATACCTCTTGACAACGAAAAAGTTACGGTAACTAAAGATGATCGCCTCTTATTCTACTTTGCTGGACATGGAATTGCTTTAGATGCCCTAGAAAATCAAGAGGGTCCAGTTGGGTACCTCATTCCTCAAGATGCCACATCAGGGTATAGCAGTACCTACTTAGCGATGCAGGATTTACATGATGCTTTGAACGCACTTCCCTGTCGGCATATGTTAGCAATTCTGGACTGCTGCTTTGCAGGAGCCTTCCGTTGGTCAAGCCTCAAGCGGGAAATTTTGCCCAAAGTTAAAGTTTATAAGGAACGCTACGACCGTTTTATAAGCGATGCAGCTTGGCAAGTGATTACTTCAGCCGCTGACGATCAGAAAGCCCTAGATTCTTTGGGACGGCGAGGGATAGTAACAGAGGGTAACGAAGTTCACTCTCCCTTTGCCAAAGCTCTTTTTGATGCCTTACGTGGGGAAGCTAATGAAGGTGCTGACCTCAATAAAGATGGTATCATTACAGCAACTGAGCTTTACTTATATTTGCGGGATAAGGTTGAAATCCTCACAGAAAATAACTATAAGCGACAAACTCCCAGTCTGTGTCCACTCAGAAAACATAAAAAAGGGGAATTTATTTTTCTGTTGCCTGATTTTGACCGAGATAAGTTGGACGATGCACCACCACTAAAAGTAGAAAATAATCCGTACAAAGGATTGCAGTCTTATGATGAAACAGACAGTAAATTGTTCTTTGGTAGAGAAGAAAGTATCAAAGAGCTTCGTGAACAAGTTGTAAGTAACAAACAGGCTTTTACAATAGTACTCGGTGCTTCGGGAATAGGTAAATCCAGTTTAGTTAAAGCTGGCTTGATACCCAATCTGCGTAATTCCCAAGAGCATCAGTTTAAGATTTTAGACCCAATGCGACCGGGGGAAAGTCCTTTGAACTCTTTGGCACAAGTGTGTTTACCAATTACTGATGAAGACGCTGCTCAAACAATGTCATACATTAAGCAATTGAGTGAAGACCTCAAGAAAAAAAAGCATGATTTGGAAAATCTTATTAGAAAATACAATAATCCAAATTCTGAACTTTTACAGGTAGTTGAACAGTTAACACTGAGAGACGATCTATTAGATATTGAGCATTTGAAATTTACAGATGAACTTCAACAATCTTTGCAAGACATTTTTAGTAGGAATAACGATACAGAAAAACAACTTGTTAATCAATGGATTAATAACTTTAAGAAACGAAAACAGCTACATGAGCAGCTAAAAAAACCTATTGAGGATTTAAGCAAAGCACTAAAACAAGATACCCATTTGATAACAATTATTAAAAGCTGGAGTAATAGTCATTCCAATACTAAACTGTTGCTACCAGTCGATCAGTTTGAAGAATTGATAACTTTGTGTAAGAGTAACGAAGAACGAGAGCAATTTCAGAAATCGATCTTAAATGCGATCGCTAAATATCCCGACAAGATTCATGTAGTTATCACCCTGCGACTCGACTTTGAAGCTCAGTTTCAAAACTCTGTACTCCAAGACTTCTGGAATGATAATACTCGGTTTGTCGTGCCGCCGATGACCCAGGATGAATTACGGGAAGTTATTGAGAAACCAGCATTGGAAAAAGTGGTGTTCTTCGAGCCTCCTAGCTTGGTAGACGAACTGATCAACGAAGTCGTACAAATGCCTGGTGCTTTACCTTTGCTTTCTTTCACCCTCAGTGAATTGTACCTGAAGTATTCAGGCGATCGCACGAGGGATAATCGCGCCTTAACTAAGGATGATTACGAAGATTTAGGAAGAGTAGTTGGTTCTATAACCAAACGTGCTAACCAGGAATATGAGAAATTAGTTGGAGAAGACCCCGCTTATAAAGATACGGTGCGACGGGTAATGTTGCGGATGATTTCATTACAAGGTGGAGAGTTAGCACGGCGGCAGGTTCCAAAGTCCGAACTTGAGTATACTGATGATCGAGAAAACGATCGCGTGCAAACAGTTATCAAACGCTTTTCTGAAGCTCGCTTAATAGTTGAAGGCTCTAATTTTCACAGTCAACCCTATGTGGAACCAGCCCATGATGCTTTGGTACTGGGGTGGGATAAGTTACTTTCTTGGAAACAAGATCAAAAGGAGCAGGAAAATCTCATTTTGCAAAGGCAGCTAACAGCTGTTGCTCAGGACTGGAAAAATCAGCAGCCAGAAAAATTTAATTGGAATGCTACTCCTTACGATTGGTTTCAGCAATTAGGGCAAAGAAACCAACATCTAGGTCTGCTTTGGAATGCTAACCCCCGTCTGGATTTGTTAAAAAAGGTACTCAATTCTCAGACAGACAAATGGTTCAATAAGGTAGAAGTTGAGTTTGTACGGTGCAGTGTCAGAAAAAGACGCAGCAATACTATTGTGCGGTGGAGCATTGCTAGTGCAGTAATTATGGGATCAGTTATTTTCAGTGCTGTAATTTGGCTACAACTTCAGCGAACTGAACTACGTGAGAAAGCCACTAGATCCCAGACTTTACTATCTACAAACCCTATCGATGGTCTTGTGTTAGAGATTCAAGCAACAGGTCAAAATCTTTCACTTTTGAGGCTGCCGTGGGAAAAAATGTTGAATCCGGTTCAGTCGAGCTTATATGATGCGGTAGAAGTCGCCAGAGAGCAGAATCTTCTAAAAGGGCATGAAGATCAAGTCTACTCAGTAGCTATCAGCCCCGATGGGCAGACTATCGCCAGTGGTGGGAAAGATCGGACAGTGCGGTTGTGGGACAAAAGAGGGAATCCGATTGGTCAACCGTTCCGAGAACATGAGGATAGTGTCAACTCGGTAGCCTTCAGCCCTGATGGGGAAATTATTGCTAGTGCTAGTAGTGACGGGAAAGTACGGTTGTGGGATACAAGGGGTAATACCATTAGCGTCTTTAGAGGGCATGAAGGTAGTGTCAACTCGGTAGTCTTCAGCCCCGATGGAAAATTCATTGTCAGTGGTAGTCGAGACAAGACGGTGCGATTGTGGGACATACAGGGTAACCCTATCGGCAACCCCTTTAGGTGGCATGAGAATTGGGTCACTTCGGTAGCCTTTAGCCCTAATGGAGAGATAATTGCCAGTGCTAGTGATGACGGAACGGTGCGATTGTGGGACATACAGGGTAACCCTATCGGCAACCCCTTTAGGGGGCATGATGGTTGGGTTACCGAGGTGACATTCAGTCCTAATGGAGAGATCATTGCCAGTGGCGGTCAAGACGGCACTGTGCGGTTGTGGGACATACAAGGGAACACCATCGGCAACCCCTTTAGAGGGCATGATGGGGTGGTCTACTCAGTGCAGCCTCGCGGAAATAGCCCAGCAGTTTAGGCGGTTCGGGGTTGGCCATTATATTTCCACTTGAAAGGCTTACCCA